>JAISCZ010000051.1 GCA_031265205.1 Deltaproteobacteria bacterium | reverse complement strand
AGACCGCCCTCGGGCTGGCTCGCGACTGCGCGGAGATCCTTGTTGAGGATCCGCGCGTGAAGAGCGCGCGGCGGCTCTGGGGAAGAAAGATATCCGACCTGGGTTTCGCGTCGTTCGCGCGGATCTTGGACTGGGAACGCCTGTGGAACGGGGCCAGGCTCGTGAAGATCCCCCTCTCTTCCCCAGTTCCAAGACCCGCTCCGCCCGCGGCCACGTCCAGGGCGAGCTTGCTCTGAAGACCAGGCGATGGACTTGGATCAAGCGCGGCGTCAATCATGATCGTGACGCGAACGCCGCCAGGAACATCCAACGAGTCGGGGCGTCGGCTCGCGGGGGAGATAGGGGTAAAACCGGTCTCGACCGGCGTCCTTCGCCGCTCCCGGAATCCCCAGGAGCTCGCTCCGGGGAGTATGTCAAGGTTAGACTTGGAACTACCGAGCGATACGCCGCTTGGAAAAGCGACTCTCCAATTAACCGCCACTCCAACTCCGATAGCTCAAAGTAGTTGGGATGATTTAAAAACGGTTTTTGGCGTCCTGAAAGACGATCCGCTATTCCAGGGCGATTTAGACGAACTTAAAAAGGCGACGCGTGACGAGTAAATCCGTTTTCTTGACGCGAATTCGTGGCTTTCGGCGTTAAGGCGGCGGAAGGTCGCGCCCCAACCGCCGCGCCGCCGCAGCGAGCGAAGCGAAAGCGCGGTCTCCATCCGCAAAAAGGGGGACCGAGGGCTCAATTGAAAAAGGCGCGCTTTGACGGCGACGGCTGGGCGCGCCCCGCCTCAACTTGAGCGAGAACGGGACCTCTCGCGCCTCTCATCCCCTCTCGAGTTCCCTCGCTTTCGCGCCGTCTCCCGCGACGGGAGCGAGCCGTAGGCGCGCCCGACGCCCCCCCCCCTCCTCGCCCGTCGGGGCCGCCCGTCGTTTTCCCTTGTCTCCCCGCCGCGCTATCGGGTAAAATTAACGCGCCTCCTAGCGTGAGGCCAAAAGCCCGCGCGCGCCTCGCTCTCCGGGGCGAAGCGCCGGGGCTTCTCGCGCGCGCTTTCGTAAAATCCCCCGAGGGGAGAGTTCTCTTTTTTTATTGGGATGGAGTTCCCTTGGCCACTGTCGCGCTCAACGTGCCCTATGGCGGTATTTTCACGCCCCCGGCCGTGGAAAAAAGGCTGGGGCTCACCCGGGAAGAGCTGGGGTGGGAAAACTTCCGCCTGGCCGACCCCCTCCTTCTAAGCGTGGTCGACGCGGCCGCGCGCGCTCGCCCCTTGCCCAGCGCGCTGGGGGAGAAAACGTTCAAGCCCAAACCGCTCCTCTCCTACGCTTTCAGCCCCCTGGTCTCGGACCCCTTGGGTTTTCTCGCCGCCGACCTCGCTGGGGAGCGCGAAAACGCCCCGGGGCCCCGCTTCATCCGCCAGGGAACCTTGGGGAAAACTTTTCCGGAATGGAGCCCCGCGGAGGCGGAGCTCATCGAAAAGAAAAGTTCCCGGCCCTATCTGGACGCCATCCGGGACAAGTGCCAAAGCCTTTTGGAGACCGAATCATTGGTTCTTTTGCTGACGGCGCGCTCTTACCCCTCCAAACCCTGGAACCACGAAACCGAGCGGCGCTACCCCAGGCCCCAGGCCAGCGTCGGGGCCTGGGACGAGCGCCATTCCCCACCGGGGCTTTTGTCCTTCATCGGCCGAACCCTGCGCGCTTTCAACCTCTGGCCCGAGCTGAACTGGCCACGCCAAGGCGCCTATCTCCCCCCGGAACTTGGCGATAGCCCCCGGTTGCTGGCCGCTTCCCTCTCTTTCCGGCGGGATCTTTTTATGGACGAAAACTCTGGCCGCGCCAACGCTTCCTCCCAGTCCCTCGCCCGGGTATTGCGGAACGTTTTAGTTCTTTTGGAGGATGAGCTCGAGGAGGTTATCCGGATCCGCCATCGCCGCCGCAACCCGCCTAAGCCCCCATCCATGGTCATCAAGGCCGGGCAGGGGGCCCCGGCCTAAGGCGGGGACCCTTGGCCCTTCTCCGGCGCCTTCGGCGCGCCAAAATAAGCCCTTCGGCCCTCACGCCCCAGGGCGCGTCGCCCGAGCGGCCTCCCTCAAGGGTTTCTTTCAGAATTAAGGTTTTTTCCCGTGCCCGACTCGCCCCAACCCACTTCCATGGATCTCCTCCACTCGCCCAAAGACATCGCCAAAATGGTCTTCAGCCTGGGAGCGCGAATTGATTCCGATTACGCCCACCTGGTTTCGGAAAATAACCGGCTTATGCTTTTAGGGGTCCTGAACGGGGCCTTTATTTTTATGGCGGACCTCGCGCGGGCTATTAGCCTGCCCCTGGAGGTGGACTTTATCCGCCTTTCCAGCTACGAGGACCAAACGGCCTCGAACAACCACGTGGTCATGCTCAAGGCCCCGGAAAGATCCTTAAGCGACAGGCATATCCTGATCGTGGAGGATATCGCCGACTGCGGCCTGACTTTGGCCTGGCTGCGGGGATTTCTGGCCCAGAAAAGACCGGCCTCCCTCAAAATAGCCGTGGCCGTGGACAAAACCGAAAGGCGGGAAGTCCCCGTGCCCCTGGACTATACAGGCTTTGAGATCGACGAGGGCTTTTTGGTGGGCTACGGCTTGGATTACGCCCAAAGTTACCGCAATCTGCCCGGAATCTACCGCCTCCGCTTCGCGGAGCCCCCAAGCTAAAGGAAGGGCGCTTCAGGCTTGGGGAAAGCGTGTCCGGTCACGGGGAACTCTCCTCCCTCCTCGGCCCGGCCCGCCCGCCAAAGCCTATCTGGGCAAACTCCCCGCGCGGCCTCGCCAGCCACGCCACCTGGCCAACGCGCCTGGCGCCCCAGCCCAAGTCCTCCCCGTAGGCGGAACGGACGGCCCGCGCGAGGCGCCTGAACTTAACCCGCCACGCGCGACCAAGGCGCGCGTCCGCGAGCCGGCGCTATTAACGTTCTTTGGCCCACAAGAGAACTGGAGCGGCCTCGTAGGCCGGCCCCTCGCGGGCCAGAACCTTCTCCGAGCCACGCTTCCCCCGTGGACCGGGGGCTCCCTCCCACCGTGAACGGATACAAAGATAGGGCGAGAAAAGAAAAGAGCCGTTGGCGTTGTCCAATATTTTGATGGCAATTGAGCTAAAATATCCATATGTCGACCTGATAGATGATAACCATATAACCATATCTTCGCTTGTTTTTCTAGCTTCAAGCTAGTGTCCTATTAGACAGGTTAAGTCGCGAGCGGCTCTAACTCACGGCCACGCGAGTCGGCCCTCAAGGAGCGGAAATGTCGCGTTCTGAGGTTATAAGGGATCCTATCCCGGGGTACGCCTTTGATTCCGGTGAATTTAGGCTAGAGGACTCGCCCGGGCTAACTTTCGCTAACGATGAGATTAAGTCCTTTATGGAGTCTTTTTGGGAGCGATATTCCAGGCTTCCGCCTTGGCGCCTAGTCACGTCCAGCCACATGAAAGGTTCTCCTTGGCACCAGGTAACATCCTCGCCGGACTACGATCGCTATTCAAATTCATTAATCCCGGTGGGGCTTATTAGGGCCTATTTTAAGTCGTTGCTTCCGGAGGAGAGCTAAAATGTATCGCGGCGCTCCGCCGTCACCTCCTTTGCCTCCAGACGATTCAGACCAGACGCGTTCTCATCAGAAGGTGACGTTCGAGGTTCAAAACGAGCTATTCACGTCGGCGCCGACATGGTGGTATAAAAACGAGCGGGAGAAGATTGATAAGCTCGAGGCGACGCATTTAGTCAATCAGACGAAGCTGAAGGATTTAGGCGGTTATAAAACATCCGCTCGCTACCTTAAAATTGCGTGTTTACTCTGTTCGCTTCTCACTGCCGCCGGAGCGTTTTTCGCCGGGTACGATAAGCCCATCGTGTTTTTTATTCCTCCACAAAGTAATGGCGCGGCTGGCCTACTCCTTTTGATGGGCTCAATCCTTGTCGGGGTTGTCATGTCAATATTCGGAGGCGCTTCTAAGGTTGATGAAGACTAAAACAAGCGCTTAGATGGAAAAGTGAGGCGTTTTTCTTAAGAGCGGCGGCTTTAAAAAAAATATAAAAAAGGAATTAGGGTATTTTAAGAGAGAGCGGACCCGTCATTTCGCGTAGCGAAATGACAAAGAGCGCCCCGTAGGGGCGCGATGGGCGGAATTTGGGTCGCGGTTAAGGAGAAAATGGCTAAAAAGCGCGTTGTTAGGGAGCTGGAGGGGGGGCTCTTTCTTTTAGCTTGCCTTAAAGGGCTTTTTATGGTATACGAAAAAAAATTGGTCAAGGCATGGCGCGTCTCTTAACGTCCCCGCCAAGCCCCGCCCTTCCCCGCGGCGGCGCGCGCGGCCCCTTTCCCGGCGCGAGCGGGACAGTTTCCGCCCCCTTCTGACCTTGAAGAGCGAAAGAGACGACGAGACAATAAATGATCATTACTTGCGCCAACTGCCAAACCAAATTCAAGGTCGATGACGCCCTGATCAAAAAGACCGGCACCAGGGTCCGCTGCTCCAACTGCCAGAACGTTTTCACCGTCTTTCTTCCCCAGAGCCGCGAAACGGTCGCGCCCCCCGCGCGAACGCCCATCCCCCGCCCTCCCCTCGGCCCGCCGGCGCCGGCGCGCTCCTTTGAGCCGGTCGATGTCGGGCGGCGGGAAGGCGCCCAGGCCAATCCACCGAGCCTGGGAGCGCTGACCGCCAAATCCCTGCGCCAGGCGGAGGGCGATTTTCTGATCCCCCCTGAGCCTCCGGCCCCGGAGGAAACCCCGCCGCCCCCGCTGGAGCCCCCCGTCCCCCCGCGGGAACCCGAAGGGCCCGCGCCCGCCGCGGACGGCTTAGGGCTCGGCGATGACCCCACGCTCCTCCCAGCCCCGGAAAATCCCCCGCGCGAGGGCCCCCAAACGGAAACGGGCGCCCCCAGCCTCTTTGATTTCGACCCCGACCAGGACCCGCGCGAAGAGGTGGTAAGGCCCCGGCCCAACCCCATCAAACCCCGCTCCCGGAAACCAGACCGACGCAAAACCCTATACCTCGCCGGAGCGATCGTCTTAGCGCTCATCCTCGCGAGCGCGCTCTTCCTGTCCCTCAAGGGCTCGGTTACCCGTAGCGCGCCGTCGGCCCTCCAAAGCGCCGACCCCTTGGAGCCTGGCTTCGGGGAAGAAGGCGCGCCGGAGGGAGAGAGCGGCGCGGACGAGACGGCCGGGGCGGAGAATTCCACGGAAAAGCTCAATTTCGCGCAGAACAACACCACCCACCATTACCGGAAAAACGCCTCGGCGGGCAATATCCTCATTATTACGGGCCGCATCGCCAACAACTTCGAGGACCGCCGCAGTTTTATCCGGGTCCGGGGCCTCCTGAAAGGCGCCGACGGCGTGGTGGTCGCCCAGCGGGAGGCCTTCGCCGGCAATTACTTAACCGAGCAGGAACTCGTGACGCTCCCCATGAGCGAAATCTTAGCGCGCCTGCAGATCCGCGGCGGCCAAAACAGCTCCAACTTAAACGTCATGCCCGGCGACTCCGTGCCCTTTATGCTGGTCTTCGACAAACTCCCCGCGGACCTTGACGAGTACGTGGTGGAATGCGTCAGTTCCGTCTCCGCGGGACCGCCGCCCCCGCCGCCCGCGCCCGCCCCGGCGAGCGACTGAGCGTGGGCGCAAGCCCCGGCGAGAGCTTAAGGCCGGCGGCCTTTCCCCCATCGGGTTTTCCCCGCCGGCGCGGGCTCGCTTCGGGCCGCGCGCGCTCTGTGCTAAAATAGGCCCACTGTTTCCCCTTTTTTAGCCGCGCTTTCCGCTCCCCAGGGGGCGCGCCGTGGACGCCCAAGCCAAAAGTGAAATTCCCCCTCAAATCCCTCTTATCCTCGCCTTTAAAAACCGTCCTCCGGCAGGTGGATTTCGTCAAAGTGGCCAAATACCTGGCCAGTTTAGAGCCCGGTAAATCCTATCTCCTCGACGAGAGCAAACCCGGGCCGGCCTTCCCGGACCAGGACCGCGTCGCCAAGCTCGGAGTCGATCTCGCGGAAAGATACCTCGAGGAAAAGGGCGAGCGCCCCAACCGCCAGGAACTCCAGGGGCAAATGGAGATCATCTCCTGCCGCTACGACTGGGAACTCCACCGCCAGGCCAAGGGGGCCTTCTTTAACCTCATCACCCACGTCTTTCAGCCCCGGGACCTCCAAGCCCTCTACGTCTCCAAGGACGAAAGGGAACTGCGCCACCTCCACAAGCTCCGCGCCGCCCAAGACGACAACGTGGGCGTGATCTACCTCATCAATCACACCTCCCACTTCGACGAGTTTATCTTTAACGTCTTTTTGGACAATTTGGGCCTGAACCTCCCCCTCTTCGCGGCGGGAGCCAACATGATGGTCACCCCCAGCCTCACCAAGCTTTTCATGCTGGGCTCCTACGTCATTGTCCGCAAAGGGGCCACCCGCGCCTATCTGGCCTCCCTCTTCCATTACTGCCAGGCCTTGGCCGAACTGGGCAAGCCCCAGGGCATCTTCCTGGAGGCCTGGTCCGGGGGGGCCCGGACCCGGGACGGCTCGCTGCGCTACCCCCGCCGCCTCTACACCATTCAGGGCGCCTTAGCCTGCCGGGGCGACACGCTGGTCCAGCCCGTGGTCATCAGCTATTCGAGGGTGCCCGAGGACCGAGACCTTTCCGAGGGCAAAAGCCTCTCCTCCTGGTTCGCGGGCCACCACGCCGTCAAGGGTTTGCTGACCCACCCCTTCCACCCCTTAAAGGGCCTGGCCTCCGGCTTCAAAAACCTTTTCGGTCGAACCTACGTGGCCTTTGGGGAAGGCCGGCTCCTTTCGGATCTGAAAAAAGAATGGGAGGGCGACGCCCACGGCCTGGAACTCGACGAGTTCACGGCCCTCTACGCCATTAAGGAAATCGCCCGCGACAAAAAGGTCATGACCTCCCACCTGGCGGCCTTGGGCCTCGCCAACGCCGTCCGCCACAAATCCCAAGACGTCGTCGCCGGCGCGGCGGAGGCCCTGGAGGTTATCCGGGAATACCACCACCGGGTCTTTGACGCGGAACCGGACTTGGAAGACTTTATCCGCGACGAGCCTTTGGAAAAGGCCGTCGCCGACGGCCTGGAATCCCTGCGGGCCCGGGGCGTCGTCGGCCCCAAGCCCCTCTTTAAAAAGAGGCTCCCCAAGATCCTCTCCAGCCACGGGCTCTCCTATTACGGCACCCACAGCGACCGCCGGCTCTACAGCCCCTCCGCCAAGGAAAACATGGTGGTCTGCGGCTCCGGGCCCTGGGGCTACGCCATGGTGACCTTCGTGGGGCGACGGGTCTTGAACGACCGCAAATTCCACAACTCAAGCCTCTCCCTCTACGATTCCCAGGACGAGATCATCGGCCAGCTCGCGGATAGCCGCGCCCATCCCCTCTTCGCGGACTACCGCCTCCCGAAAAACGTCTTTCCGACCTCCGACGGCGTCGAGGCCTTCCGCAAGGCCAACGACGTGATCGTGGCCGCCCCCCCGGAGGAGTGCGACGGGCTCTTCAAAACGATTTTGGGGGTGGCGACGGATCTGCGAAGCCTCATTCTCGCCAGCCGCGGCTTCGACCCCCTCTCCCATCGGCTCCCCATCCAAATGGCCTGGGAGGCGGCGGTGGCCGCTGGCCGGCCGGACTTGAACGTCCTCGCCCTTTCCGGGCCCTTCGAGCCCCAAGACCTCTTAACCAACAAGGGGGGCTCCTGGATCCTCGCCGGCCCCCAGCGCGAGGGCAAACTCCCCGAGGCTTCCCTTTTCAAGATGGGCCCCTTCAAAGTGGAAATCCTCGAAGACCCCTTGGGCGTGCAAATCGCCGCGGCCTTAACCGACGCCTACACCCTCCACGGCTCCTACCTCAAGGCCCACCGGGAACTCAAAACCCCCGAGGCCATGACCAATTTCGTGCGGGAGGTCAGCGCCGAGGCCCATCTCCTGGCCATGGCCTTAGGCGCCAAGCTCGCGACCTTCAACGCGGGGAGCCCCGCCTGGATCGCGGAGTTTCTCTACGCCGTCCTCTCGGCCAGCCGTCACCCCACCATCAAAATGGCCGCCCAAAACGGCGGGGAAAGTTTCCGGGAATTTTTAAACGACGCCAATCCCCCCATCTCCTGGCCCGACCGCGGCCTTTTGGGGTACTACTCCATCCACAGCGCCCATCTCATCGCCAAAAACCTTTCCCTCAAAACGCCGTGCCTGGAAAGGGCCAACTCGATCTTCTGGGGCGATTGACCCCTTCCCTTGTCCCCCTTTGGGCGCCCGGCCAGAGCCCAAAAGGGCCTTAACGCCTTATGGCCTTTCCGGCTCCCCGCCACGCCGATGGGGCGCCGTCCGTTGACAGCGGGACGATTTCGCGCGTAAAACTACCTTCAAGGTTATTCCGCCCCGCCGCCCTCGCCGGAGACGGGCGGCCGACATAAAATCCCTTTGGCCATTTGGTGTCCCCCCATGCCCCAGCCTTTCTCCCGCGCCTTCTCTTTTCTCTGGCTCGTCCTCGCTCCCCTCGCGGCGCTCTTTTCGGGGTGCGGCGTCATCACGGACATGGTCCACGACAACGAGCTGAGGATCGGTTTTCTCAACAATCCTGATTTCGTCAGCCCCGCCAAGCTACGGGTGGGCGTCTTCCCCTTTGACGACATGGTGGACTTGGGAAACGCGGAGACGGGCGCCCATATCGCGGCCCTCGTGACGGAACAGTTCGCCCGCAACGAACACCTCCTTATGGTCCCCCCAGCGGAGATGCGCGCCTACGCCGAAAGCCGAGGTCTCCAGTTCCCCCTCACCGCGGAGGAAGCCGTCCAGATCTGCCGCGACTTGAACCTCAATATCGTCATGGAGGGCACGATCTCCGCTTTGGGCCAATCCCACGTCCGGACCGGCTGGCGTAAAATCCTGCGCTGGTTTAGCGACCAGCAGCGCTACGTGGAGGCGATGCTTTCCCTCCGGGCCTACGACTCCGCGGACGGCGCGGTGGTGACGGCCCGAGCCAGCGACTCCCGGCTCCACACCGGAGACGCCCCCGAGCCGGGGCTTTACGGCGAGCGGGAAAGCGAGGCCATCACCCAGGAGGAAGCCGAGGAGACCTTGGACGACGCGATCGAGGGCCTCTACTTCCGTTCCCTCGACGGCCTGAAGGTCACCCCCTTCAAGGCCCCGGCCGTGGCGGTGGATGGCGGCGAGGTCACCATTCCCTTCGGGGAGGACGTGAGCCTCCGGCGCGGCTCCAACTTCGTGGTCCTCAGCTATATCGACGAATTGGTCAACCAGGACAACGTGGTTTACCGCCTCCCCGGCCCCCCCCAGGCCCGCCTGCGGGTCGAGTCCGTGGGCCCGCGCCAGTCGGTCCTTTCCGTTTCCGAGGGCTACGTCAACGTGGGCGATATCGTCCAGTCCTGGGAAATAGACTAGGAAAGGCCCCCCAGAGCCTTCCAAGCCACCCGGGGGGAGGGGATGGGGGGGCGGTCGCGCCAACGCGGGGGGAGCGTTTTAAGGCGCGCGAAACTTTTGGGGACCGCGCCCGCGGCTACCCGGGGAGAGGGCCTCCTCGGCCCGCTCGCCGCGCGGTCGCCATCATCGCGATTGGCTTTCTAAACGGGGATTCGCGGCGAAACGGCGCCTCGGCGCCCCATCGCCCGCAAGGAGCGCGCGTGAGCGAAGATTTTCCAAATTCTCAAGATCCCCACCCCGCCACCCCCGCGCCGGAAGGCCTCAGCTACCGGGAGGCCGGGGTGGATATCCGGAGCGGCGACGAATCCGTCCGCCTCATTAAGCCCTTGGCGGAGTCCACTTTCGATTCAAGGGTTCTCACGGAAATCGGGGGCTTCGCGGGCCTCTACGGACTCGGGTCCCTGGGCCTCGACGACCCCGTTTTGGTCTCCTCCACCGACGGGGTGGGCACCAAGCTCAAGGTGGCCTTTTTAACGGGCAAACACGACACGGTGGGCGTGGATCTGGTGGCCATGAGCGTCAACGACATTATCGTCCAGGGGGCGCGGCCGCTCTTTTTCCTGGACTATATCGCGACTTCCCGCCTCGTTCCCGCCCAGATAGAAGCCATCGTCAAAGGAATCGCCGACGGCTGCAAGCGGGGAGGGCTCGCCCTTTTGGGCGGGGAAACCGCGGAAATGCCGGGGTTTTACGCGGAAAACGAGTACGATCTGGCGGGTTTCGCCGTGGGGGTGGTCGAAAGAAAGCGGATCGTCGACGGCAGCCTCATCGCCCTGGGCCATAAAATCATCGCCCTGGCCTCCTCCGGTCTCCATTCCAACGGCTACAGCCTCGTCCGCAAAATCATTTTCGAGCGCCTGGGCCTCCGGGTCGACTCCCCGCTTCTTGGGTCCACCGTGGGCGAGATCCTTTTGGAGCCCACCCGGATCTACGCGACCTCCGTCCTCGCAGCCCGCCGCTACGCCGAAATCCACGGCATGGTTCACGTCACCGGCGGCGGGCTGACCGAAAATCTGCCCCGCGTCCTGCCTCTCGGCTGTCAGGCGACGCTGCGCTCCAAATCCTGGGAGATCCCCCCTCTCTTTGAGTTTCTGCGGCGGGAAGGGGGCGTCAGCCTCGATGAAATGTTCCGGACCTTCAACATGGGGGTGGGCTTTCTCCTGATCGCGCCAGAGTCGGAGACGGACGCTATTCTCACGGCTCTGGCCGAACGCGGGGAAGAGGCCTGGCTCATCGGCGAGGTGGAAAAACAGGTGGGCCGCGAACGGGTGCTTTACGGCTAACGCGAGGGAGAGAAACATGAAAATCGCGGTCCTCTGCTCGGGAAGGGGCTCCAACCTTTTAGCCCTTCTGGAGGCCCACGCCCAAGGGAAAATCCCCGGCGCGGAATTCGTGGCGGTTATCGCGGACTCGCGGGACGCGGGGGCCCTAAACATCGGTCGGGAATACGGCCTTCAGGCCAGCGTGGTCCCCCGCGCGGCCTTTCACGCCAACCGGGAGGGCTTTGAGAGAAGGCTCCTGGAGGTCCTCGCTCCCCACGAAATTGAGCTGGTCGTCCTGGCCGGCTTCCAACGGGTCTTGGGCGCGACCTTTCTGGACGCTTATCCGGGAAGAGTCGTCAACATCCACCCCGCGCTCCTCCCGGCCTTTCCGGGGCACATGGTGTGGGCCGACGAGGTCCAATACGGAGTGAAACTCGCCGGGGCCACGGTCCACTTCGTGGACGCGGGCGTCGACAGCGGCCCCATCATCATTCAGGGCGCCGTACCGGTTTTGCCGGGCGACGGCCCGGACGAGCTCGCCAAGCGCATTCTGGCCGTGGAACACCGAATCTTTCCCCAAGCCGTGGCCTGGCTCGTTTCCGGCAAAGTCACTCTCGCGGGGCGCGTCGCGGCCTTAAAGGGCTTCGCGCCCACCCCGGAGCAAATTTCCCAAACATTCGTCTGGCCCCCTTTGGAAGATTAAACCCGCGCGCGGGCCCAAATGAAAGGCCATTTTAAGTGAAATCCCTTGGGGAGCGCCGCTCTTTCCGCGGCCCTCCCGGAAGCGATTTCCCAATTTAACCAAGGCTCTGGCCCTTGGAAAGCCAAAGCCATTAATCTATTTGACCTTTTTACCTGGTTAGCGCGAGAAAGCCTCAGAAGCTCGCTTCGGGGATGAATCGCGCGATTCTTAACCGTAATATCAACCTAGTTCATATTCATTGATGAGCTTCTTTCGGTTCCCCCTTCGGTTCCGAATTACTTGACGAACAGCCTTAGAGCTGATAATCGTAATGACGCCATGAGAACTTTTGAATTTAAACTCCACGACTCCAAGCTGAATCGGCGCCTGGCGAAGGCCTTGTGGGAATAGCCGGAAACGTCTGGAACCATCTTATAGCTTTACATAGGCGTTATCACGGTCTTTTTAATTCCTATTAACAATTATTTTCTCATGGCTTTGAGGATAGATTAATGAGGAGGCGCGCGTGAAAAAAGTCGCCGTAACAGAAGAATCTTTCCGCGCGATTATCGAAGGCGACTACTTATATGTCGATAAGACGCGATATATTTTTGAAATGATTTCGCGTTACAAATTCTGTTTTCTCTCCAGGCCCAGACGCTTTGGCAAAACTTTACTCATAGATACTTTACTAGAATTGTTCCAAGGCAATCGAGAGCTCTTTAAAGGGTTATGGATCGATCCGGAAAACTCGAAAGAAGAGTTAAATCCGACCTCTAACGACGGAAACATAAAGCGGTCAAATTACGCTTTCCCAAAACATCCGGTCATTCATTTGAACATGAGCTACGGTAAGATTGACGATCCAAACGAACTTAAGAGACTAATTGTCGCCGATCTGCAAGACTACGCCGATTTGGCTCAAATTGTTCTCAAATCAACTAATTTTAGCGAAATTTTTAAAAATCTTTTTGCGGAACTCTTAAAACATTCTAATGGCGCGCTAATAGCGGTCTTAATTGACGAATATGACGCTCCGGTAACCAGTAACGTCGGCGACCCGATCTTGGCCCAAGGCGTCTGTGACGTTCTCCATGATTTTTATTCCGCGCTTAAGAAAAATAGCAAACTGATTCGTTTTTGCTTGGTTACGGGTATTACCAGGTTCGCTAAAACCGCGCTAGATTCCGGTCCCAATATGTTTAAAGACATATCTCTTTTGCCAAATTTCGCGGGAATATGCGGTTTCACCGCGCCTGAATTTGACAAAATTTTTACTGACATAGGCGTGGAACTTCTCGAAGGAGTTAAAAAAAACGGTTATATGGAGCCAACCGCTAGCGTCGCGGAATTAAGGGAAGAAATCCTGAATTACTATGACGGCTATAATTGGCTCGGCGACGATAAAATCCTAAACCCTTTTTCCATACTAAATTTTTTAGATGATAAATTTTTCGGTTTTTTTTGGGCTCTAAGCGGAAGGCCTTCTCATCTTACAACGCTTATTAAGAAATACCCACTATATTATCTCGCGCCTAAATTAGATAATTATAAGGAGGAAACGCTTAAAAAAACAGGGATCGGAAGCTTAGCCCCAGCGGCTATCCTATTCCACTCTGGATATTTAACAATAGATAAAATTGAATTTGTCACTAAGAGAATTAGCGGCAAATTAGTTAAGGAATATTTATTTACGTTAAAAATTCCCAATAATGAAGTCGAACTAACCTATAGAAATTTATGTTTTCAAACTTTTTTTGATTTAGACTCTTCTGAGCTGATAAGCTATGGTCCTAAATTTATAACGGCCTTTACTTTAAAAAATTCCAATGATTTAAACACGTGTCTCAATGAGATGCTGGCCAAAGTCACTTATTGGCAAAGGATCGCCGATGAAAAATATTACCACGCTCTTTTTCAAATGGCAATGCTCGCCACGGGCGTGAAGGTCGAAAGCGAGATAGAGGGAAGAACTGGGCGCTCCGATTTAATAGTTGAATTATCCGATAGAAGATACGTAATTATTGAAATTAAGCGTTTGTCCGGCACCCGAAAAAACATGAGCGAGGAGACTCTGGAAAACGCCCTCGATAAAGCGCTAAAACAAATTGATAAAGCCGATTACGCTAAAACATTACGGATAGAGAGGCCCACCGAGATAATAGGCCTGGCCGTCGTCTTCTATGGAAAAAATATTGCAAGAACGAAATTTTGGGAAGGCCGCGACTTAACAATTCCTCCAAACCTTTCCTAAACAACCGCGCGGATAAAGACGCGCTTTTCTCTTTTAGGGTATTTTACGTTCAATTTTGATAAATGGCTCGCAAGCTCTTGAAACGCGTTTGCCATAATTTAATTGGAGTAAAATTTCGCGCCAAACAAATAAATAACGCGCGAACCGCGCTCCTTTCTTCTCCGCTATCTTGGGGAGCGTTATAAAACAATAAATCCCCGAAGGCGAGCCACAACGCGGCGCCAAAAGCGCGCTAGGGATCAGCGGGGCCAATACGTCTCAAATATCCGCCGTCACTCGCCCCCGCGGGGATTCCCCGCCTCGCGCCACGGGACGCGTCCGAAGAAAGCGAACGCCCACGCGGGATAGCCGCGGGGCGAGCCCTTGTCGCGCGGGTCTTCCGGTAAGAAATGTCCCCCTCCTTCCCTCGCGAGGCGTTCTCTTCCCTTTCGCCGCGGCCTCCCTTGGCCTGAACGGCGCCCGTCGTCTTTCCGCCGCGTCTTCAGAAAATTAGCTTAAAAGTCGCGTGACCGCCTTCCGCGAGGTTCATAAGAGCCCCAAACCCAGCTCTCAAACAAAATCCCCGCGGCCCGTCCCCAACGCCCGAAACGAGTCTTCCGCGTTTTCCGCGGCGCCGTCCCGCGGCGGACGCGTCGGGGTTTCGTTTAACGCCAAAGGCCGAAATTATTGGCCGCGCGGCGCTTTGGGTTACCCGTGACCGGCCAAACGGAGCCATCTTGAAGGCGATAACGCAAACCGCGAACGCGAGTGGGCGCTTAACTCCCCCCGCGCGCGCGAAGCGCTAAAACGATCTCGGGGACGCGGAGGTTACGCCGAAAATTGAGAGGATTTTTCCGGGGGCTTAAGCGCCAAGCCGAAGTTGTAAAACCGCCTCCCGCGCGGCGCCGTCGCCAAAATTTCCGCCTTACGGGTTTTCGCGGCGCGGAAGGCCGAAACGAGCCGAGCGGACGATCCCCACGAGATAGCCTTGGAGCCCGGATGGACCGTGGATTGGCTTTCTTTATGGGAGCTTCTTAATTTTCTCCGCTTATCGCCTTAGGTTTATTGAGGAGATTCAAAGCCCCGCTGTCCAGAATCGTGATCTCGCCGTTTTTGGCGAAGACGCACGCTCCGAGGTTACGAATTTCTAAATCCACGGCCATAGAAATGAGGATAGGGTTGTTGTGGGTCCCTCCGTAGTCGCGTTTCTGGATCTGAGCCATCCCCGCGCGGGCCGCCTTCAGGGCGGCGCGAGCGCCTTGGGCCGTTTTCAACTCAATAATGAAAACCTGGTCTTTATACCTGACCTCTAAATCTATCCGGCCAAGATTAGTACGCGCTTCAGGACGCACAATGGCTTCAGCCCCCCACAGACACGCTTGTAAAGTTGCCCGATAGAAAGACTCTCCCAGCTTCTGGCGCAACTCTTCCAGATAAGTCTCACTGAAGTTCAAAACAGGAAGATCCCGAGATTGTTTCCCCAAAAACTTGGAAAATACTCCCATAATTCTCCTAACCAACCTTGGGGAAACTATATCCGTATGATCCAGATAAGTTAGGCCAGAGTACATACGCCTAATATTGGCTACCATGTTCGGAACGTCGCCGACGGCCAGATAATCGCCCATTTCCACCCTAGCGTACAGGGCTAGATCCTCTGATGAATATAAATTATCCATGAACAGGGCGGCTAGCGCGGACCGGACTTCAAAGTTGGGATAGTCCAGGAAGAAGGATCCTTGGTCATTTTTACGCAAGGTCAAATATCCCGCCTGGTAAAGAAATCCAGCCGGAGGCGTTGAGCCGATTTCCCCGGGAGAACTGATAAAATCTTCGTTGACTTTAAAGCCGGAAAAATTTTCCAAGACAAGGTTCCGGTCTTTCAAGAATTTCCGAATGAGTCCGTTGGAACAGGATTCTATCCAGTATTTGTTGAATTTTCTTTTTTTAAAGAAAAGCAGAGTGGAGAAGGGATTATAGACCCTGATTTTTCCATCAAAAGAATAACCATCATAATAGTCTCGTACGCGATTTAAAAGCTCCGCTTCTTCCATTTTGAGATGTTCCGCCGTATCCTGCCTGGACATACGGGGCGAAGTAACGCTCTAACTCCTCCTGAGTCAAGCCCATAAAGGACGCGAATTCAGAATCATTCGAGATATCCTCGAGGTTATTGAGAGTGGAAAAGCCCCCCATCCGAGAAAACTTGGAAACTCCGGTGACAAAGATAAAATCAAGATACTGATCATTAGATTTTATTTTTGAATAAAATGAACTCATGAAGTTTTGGGTTTGTTCAATCAGAAGGCCGCTATAGGTTAATTCCCTCCGGATTATACTGAGAATGGGCGTATCATATTCGTCAATCAATAAGACGATTTTTTTGGATGTGACATCGTGGACACTCTTCAACAAATTGGAAAAGGCGCTAACCACGTCATCGGTTTGTAAGGAGACATTGTACTGTTCCGCGATAGTTTTTAAATAATTTCGCGCTTTCGTTTCCAGATTTTCTAGACTTACGCAGTTATCTAATTCGCTCATGTCAAGGTGGATAACCGGTTTTGGAAAAAATTCTGGGGAATTCATAAACTTCTCGGCGGCCAAATCTTGAAAAAGCTCTTTCCTCCCGGAGTAAAAAGCGTTAAGAGCCGAAACGGTCAAAGATTTTCCGAAACGCCTGGGACGGGCGCAAAAGGCGACTTTTCTCCCCCTAGACAATAATGGAAAATAATTGGTCTTATCCACATATATGGTATTTCTTATCCGTAATTCCTCAAAGGCACGCGTCCCAGCGGGCAGTTCTGGCAACATATATTCCACCTTTAGCCTTGCCTCTCCAATATAAATCCCACAACCAGGCCACGCCAACGTCAAGAAATATTATAATATTCGCTGGGCGACTCCGCCATAAATTTCGCTCCTCAAAAGGCCCGAGCGGCCCAGGCCAACCCCAGGGCCTTGAGGCCTGGAGTCCCCAGAAGGGGCGAGGGGAGCCGAGCGAGCTTCGGTCGCTTCCTTTCGCGGCGAAAAAGTCACGCCAATGGCTCAAGAATGGGAGCCGCGCGACCTTCTCCTGGTCCGGGCTCAAGGAGGCCGTCAGACGGGGAGTCGACCCGCGACGCTGGCCAAGGCTAACTTTGATGAGAGCGCAAAAAGTCCCGAAACTTAAATTCGGTCAGCCGCTAATGCTAAATGAGGACAATTAATTAGATAAATAGCTATATGCGGTAGTATTTTGCGTCCGGTTGCTTCTCTTTAAGGTTTTTGCGCTTTCATCAACTTTAACCAGAGCTGAACGGCCTTAAGGCAATTTTGAAAGACTGAGGATATCGGCGCTTAACTCTTGAACGCTAAACCTCTCCGCGACCGCCCAGACCTCCCCAGACGACCCCCAAAACGGAGAAAGAGACCAAAGAAGATCCCCCATACCCAGTTCCCGACTCCGTCAAGCTTTCAGGCGAAGTCGACAAAAGGAAGTCCCGCCCCCAAGGCCTCTTCCCCGCCCCTCTTTTCACTCGCGCCTAAAGCGAGTCTCCTCGCGGCGACGCTTCGCCGGCGCCGTCCCAAACGGTCGCGAGAGTCCCCTTTGAGATTGGAATTACGCGTCTCGCGGGGCCAACCACGCTTTGAGGGACCTTTGGGCGCGCCAAGGCCCCCGAAGCTTTCGCGGCCCTAACGACAAAGTCAAAACGCTTTTGTCCCTCCGTCCCACGCGGACGCCTCGCCGGCGTTCGCGCCTTACGCGGCGCGCCTCCGTCAAGTCGCCCATCCGCCTCTTTTGGACGCGACGGCCAAGGCCTCAAAATCGCCCCGCGCCCCTCTCGCCCCAGCGCGTCGCGCCTACGGCGCGTCCGCTCATCCTCCACGGGCGTATTCGGAGCGAGCCTTTATGACCCCGCGACTGGCTTCGGCGCGCCAATTCCCGCCTCCGCGCCAGGAGACGCGGCGATCCAGAAGACCAGCGCCGCGATCGCGCGCGTAGCCGGCGCCGCGGACGGACGCGGGCGCCCGCGAAGGAGTTAAAAAAGGCGCGCGACCCGCGCCAGAACTCCAAGAAAGCGCCCAGGGCCAAACTCCTGGGAGAAATCCGGCGGCGACCGCCGCCTCGCGGGCGCCGAATTTAACGCGAGTGGGCGGATTGGCTCCAAAGAACGGCGCCGCCGCGTTAGCCCGTGGGCAGGGCTCGCGCGCCCGGCTTCACGAAGGAAAGAGCGCCCAGCGTCCGCGCCGCGAACCTTTAAGCCTTGGCGGCTCGCCGCCTGAGGGGGACGCTCCCTAAAACCGCCAAACCCCTTCCCAAGCGCCTTTCGCGGCGCGCCGTTTGCGGCGAGGCGCCTTAAAGAGCCGGGGAAGGCCCTCAAAGTCTCATTAAGGCTTTGCCTCAATTTGTCTGAAAACAGGCGTCAATCGCGGAATTAGTCGCGCGAAGGGGAACTCTCGTGGCGCGGGCGCGCGAGGCGCGAGAGGGTCTCGCGACGCGCGAAGGGCGTAAAGCCAAGCCCTTGGCGGCGTGGCCCAGGCCTTTGTCAGAAATTATCCCCAAAGAGTCTCGCGGCGGGGCGGCGGCGGGGGAGGGGCTCTCGGCGCTTTTAGCGCGCTCAGGAGCGGATCGCGGTAAAAACGTAACCTCCCTCGCTTTGGTCCATGTCGATAAAGTAGCCTTCCCCCAGTTTGCGGCGCAAGCGGGAGACGACCGTCTTGACCGCGCTTTCCTCAGGAGCGGGGTTCCTTTTCCAGGCCGTCTCGTAAAGATACTCGGCGCTTAAGGGTTTTCGCTCGTTTTTGGCCAAAAGCAGGAGCACGGCGAATTCTTTATGGGTCAGCGACAGGTCCTCGCCATTTAGAAAGGCCTTGTTGGCGATAATGTCGAATTCCAGCTCGCCTTTCCGGAAAGTCGCGGGAATGCTCGCCGCCCGGCGCAGGAGGGATTCGATCCTGGCCAAGAGGACCCCAAAATCATAGGGCTTCGCGAGATAGTCGTCGCCTCCGCTCCGAAAGCCCGCGACCACGTCTTCCCCCGCCGTCAGCCCCGTGAGGAGCAAAATGGGCACCTCCGAGCTCTGACGGAGCTCGCGCGTGAAATCCAACCCGCTGCCGTCCGGGAGCATGATGTCGAGGACAATGGCGTCCAGTGGGCGCTCGGAAACGATTTTACGCGCCTCGGCGAGGTTAAACGCCGTCCAGACGCTATATCCGCGACGGCGGAGCATGCGCGCGTTGCCGTTCATGATCCGATCGTTGTCTTCGACCAGCAGAATGCTCTCGCTCATGACCCTGGTTTCACCTCATAATTATCGCTGGCGCGCGCTACCGGAACCCTATCGGGGCCTAATCCTCCCGCGCGGAACGGGCCTCTCCCTCGGGCAAAACATTGGGATAAGGCTTGTTAATGAATTATAAGCTCCCCCTGGTAGCGTCGCGCGGAATTGTTGCGAAAGCGCAACCTCGCCCGCGAGCGCGCCGCGGCCAGCGTCCGCGCGGGCGCCCCTTTGGGCGTCCCCCAAAATCCCGGCGCGCCCCCCCATCCCCCGCCTCACGCTCGCCGCCTCGCCGCGCCTAACTGTCCCTCGTAGGCCGGCAGGGAAAGGGAGGCGGTCGCGCCGCCGCCCAGCTCGCTTTCGAGCCAAACGCGGCCCCCGTGCGACTCCACGACGGTCTTGCACAGATAAAGCCCGAAACCGGTGCCTTTCGCGGACACCCCACGCTCAAACACCCGGGGCAGGAGTTCCGGGGAGACGCCTTCTCCCGTGTCCCTGACCGCGACGACAATTTCGCGTCCGACCCGGGCCGCCCGCAAAGAGATCGTCCCGTTTTCCGTGTGGGCGTTGGCGTTTTGCAAAAGATTCGCGGTCACTTGGGCCAAAAGATCGGCGCTCCCGAAGGCCTTGAGGCCCGGTTCCACCTCCGTCAGCAAAACGTTGCCGCGTTGGCTGAGATTTAAGCGAAACGTTTCGGCGCCGCTTTGGAGCAAAGAAGAGAGGTCGAGAACTTCCTTGTCCGGGCTCTCGCTCATGGAAGCCAAAGTCAGCATTCCCCCCACCATGCGGGCCAGGCGCATGATCTCGCTCTGGGCGCTTTGGAGCAGTTCCTCTACCTCCGGGTCCCGGACGCCCAGATCCTCGAGGATTTCCGCGACGGTCTGGACATTTACGGAAATGACGGTCAAAGGAGCGCGCATCTCGTGCGAGGAGTTGGCTAAAAACTCCGTTTTGGCTTGGCTGGCCTTGGCGAGGATCTCGTTTCGCCGATCCAAAAGAGCCTTCTGGTCGTTGTAGAGCTTAAAATGAAGGTACAGGCTGGCGCCCAAAACGAGGCTAACCAAGGTAAAAGCGGAGGCGACGTCAAGGACGCGCCCCAGCTCGTCGGAAAACTGGACCCGAACCGCGTCGGGGCGCGCGTAGGCGAGCGCGCAGCACCCCACGTAAAGGATTAGCTCGCCTAAAGCGAAAAAAAGAGCCTTCTTGCCCTCCAGCATAAAAATGGTGAAAGCCACCGCGAAGATAAAAAAGGAGGGCATGCCGCTCTCGTAGCCCCCGACGGCGAAAAAGAGAACGGGAAAAGCCAGAAGAAAGATGACCGTAATCGAGAGCAGGTAGCAAGCCTGATAACGCCCCGTCAGGCGCGAATAGGCCAAGAGGGCGAAGGACAGGGCCGCGACGGCGAAGGTTACCGCGAGGTTGAGGGGCCCGCTCTTAACGGCCGCGCCCACGCCGCCGATGGCGAGGCTGATGAGGGTTCCGCCGATGGCTAAAACGTTGAAGAGCCGAACCCGGATGTGGAGCCTGGGATCAATGAAGGAAAGAACGAATTGGCTGAGTGAAGTTAACGTGATCATGCGCGGCTTTCGCGATTTAAGGCCAAAGGCGTTGGCGGGCCTCAAATCTCGCGGCGAGACGGCCCGCGGCGCGGGGGAAGGCGGGGTTCCGTCCCCAGAGGGCGGAGGATCCGCGGTAAATCTCCCAGGCGGCGCGCGCCCGCTCCCTCGCGATGGAGACTGGGGGCGCGGGAGAGAAAAAGAGAGACGACGCCAACCTCGCCTGGCGCGTGGAAAATGGATGGCCGCGCCTCTTAAGCTATAGATTAAATTATACCGCCTCCAAGAGGAGAGAGAACGATTTTCGCGCGCGCGGTCGCTTTCCCCCCGGCGAGGATTTAGTTTTTCGCCGTCGCCTCCCTGGGCGACGCGTTTCGCCGAGACGCGCCGCGTCGCGCGCGCCGAAAGCGAGACATAAGCGACGGTCAAACGAAAAAAAATTCGCTTAACGTTTACCGCCGCGCGCTCGCGTCTCTCCAAGCGGGCCGCTTCTAAGGGACGGTTTTCCTTTAGCCGACGGGGCGAAAGGCGATAGAGCGAGAATAATAGGGAGATTCGCGCGCCGTCTTGGCGGGCGGGCGTTTTTAGCTCCTGTCGGGGGCCGCCCCCTGGCCCGCCAGGGCGGGAACGCGCCGCCATTTTCGCGCCTTCCAGCCTCAAGGGATTCCCTTCCCGCGAAGGCGTAATTTGGCGGCGCCTTGGATAACCATCCAAGCGGCGTGGCTCGTAAGTCGCGACAGCGAGCGTAATATTTACAAAAAAGCGCCCGGAAACGAACGCGGCGTTCGCGGCTCGCCGCGCTCTCGCGAGTCCCTTCGCGAAATATCGCGGCGACCTGAAAATTTTCGCGCCGGGAGAGAGGGCTTTTCGCCAAAATTGGCCGCGAGCCCAGATATTCTCGCGGCGGCGCGTTGGCCAAAAATAATTCCCATGAAGCCCACGCCTTCACGGGGTAACGCCTCAATAACCTTCAAGGCCGCAAAGGGCGAGCCGCGCCTCGCGAGAGGAGCTTTGAGGCGCGCGGGGGCGGCGGACCCCGCTTCGCGCTTTCAAGGGGCCCCGCGCGCGACAGTCACGCGGGAGGCGCCCAGGGCAAGGCGCTTTTAAGATTTTTCCGCGAGGGAAGGGACGCCATATCGCCTCCGCCCGCGGCGCGTATTCGGAACAATCAGGGCTCGCCGGACCGTCCCCCAAGCCCGCCAGGGAAACCAGGAGCGCTGGCGAGGGCCTTGGCCTCCGCGAGCCAGAGGTACCCGGCTTGGAAAACTTAAGGCCCCGGCGCGCCTCGCGGAGCGTCCGCGCGAGCCGGGATAAAACTTAAGGGCTTGGGGGCGCGGCCGTGACTCACGCGCGCCCAAAGCCGCTGGCGCGCGGGCCAAAAAGCGCGAAAAGGGCGCGAAAGAGGCGTTTTTGCTTTACATTCGCTCTTTTGTTACAATCGCGAGAAAAATAGCGGCGCCTTCTTAGCCCCAAATTCCAAGGCGACCGCTTTTTTCGGGTTTTCGTCAGTTTTCCTCAATTTCACCCTAATCTTCCCTATATTTTGGAGATTTTTCCCCGCGGCTTTCGTTTTCGCGAAATTATTTTAATTACGGAGTTTTAATAAATGAAAGCGAATGATTTCAACAAACTGTTCGCCATTTTCATTATGATTCTCGAAAAATACGCTCCCACGCTCGACAAATTGATTGACGGATGTTTAACCGAGCGGAGCCCCACCAATAAAACCGCCATTGAACGGACTTTTCTGAAAAAGGTGGATGACGGCGCGGATAAAATTGAGTACTATCTGAACCAAATTTGCGCGTCTCTCCGCTCCAACGCGCCAGACGACATTTTACGCTACGCGGGTCCTTTAACCAAAGCCGCCGAGTATCTTTTTTATTCGCGTTACGATCGCGGCGAATTCGCCGAGGCCGAAAAATACTATAAATTGATTTTAGAGTTTTTTCCGCCGTCAAGCGTCGCTTCTTTCGTCTTTTTCATTATATACGTAAAATTACTGTACTCGTCCGAACCAGAAGGTTTCGCTAAAGCTCTCGACGCGTACAATAATTTTCCCTTATCCGATTTGCCCACCAAAGACTATCTGTCTTTCGCGAAATTAACCGCCTTTATCTCCTTTTACGCCGCGCGCGTCGGTTCTTTTGAGGAAAGTTTTCACTATTACGATAAATTAACGACGATCGCTTACTTCATTTTCGGTTTGCTTAACGACGCGGAAACGACACGGCCTAACGCTAAAAATGACGCGAGCGAAGGCGGAAAGCCAATCCCGCTTAAAAAAATTCCCGCCGTCAATTACTCGTTTCTATATTCTCCCAGAACGTTTATCGCGCCTAACGAAATTACCCTCAAAAATAACTTTAACTGCGTGGAATATATCTCTGTCAGCTTCCCCCAAGAAGGCGGGACGCCAATTCCCAAATCCGCTACCGTCGCTACCGTCGCTAAAAACAGGAATTATTTTAACTCTATTTTAATTGAAATGGTTGTCACTCAAGCCGATATCTTGATGACGCTCGCGCCGCCTCTGATCGCCGAGGGAAACATTGTCGCCGTGAACGGCTATTTGGAAAGACTGCTGGCGAACCCCGCGTCCCGAAAAGCCGAATCCGCGATAGCCAACGTAGCCGCGCGTATCTCTCACTCCTTTACTAAAAACGCCAAAATTGAAACATTGCCGCTGGTGGAGGAATTCTTCGAAAAAAGCCTTCTGTTCATCGCGGGCGGCGGCGACGAGGCGTCTGAAAACGAGGCTAAATTATCGCGCAATCTTTATTCCGTCTACTACTCTTTACGCGCTAACGCTCAACAAATCCCGGACATTTCGCTCAAAGCCAAGAACGCGTTGCGAAGAGTTTTAGCCATCGATTCCCCTAAAAACTCCGTCTTTTTTTCCAAAATTATGGCGGTCGCGCGCGAGTTCGGGAGACTGGGGGGCGAAAACGACGCTGACCTTAATTACGCCCGCGAACTCTTTGAATTTACGCGAATCTCTTTCGACGAGAAAGACGCGAGATACTCGGACGACCCGAAATTCGCGAAAGGCGTGGAGGACGTTTTCTTCGCCGCGATTCACGCCTATACGGAGATATTGCTCAAAGCGAATTTAATAGAGGAAGCCAACGGCCTGTATCTCAAATACGCCGGAAGCGGCGAAAACGATCTTGACAGAATAAGTTTCTTGAACAATCTTTCAGTCCAGCTTATGTCGTATTACTTGAGCGCGAAGGCTTTCGATAAAGACAAAGTGTTAGAACTCTTTAATTTATACCGGATTGACTCGCGATCCAAGAGAGACGTTCTTGAGGATTGGATGAATATTTTCAACGCCATCGCCATAACGCTATCCGAGAAAAAACTCTATGACGACGTTTCGCGTTTATTTTCCGACTGTTTCGCGAAATACTCCGATATTCCAACGCTAAGCGATAGGTTGATTCAGACGCGCGATAGCTTGCGCGACCGTGGCCTCGCGACAAGCGCCTCCCCGCGCGCGGAAGATCCTCAGCCCTAAAAAACACGATAGCGCCCCCTGACGCGACGCGCGCCAGGGGGTGGCGGCCTCGCCCGATTTCCGACCGCGGGCTTTCGCGCCCCCTTCGCTCGCCCTCACCAAGCGGAAATGAATCGCGGCGCGCGAAACTCGCGCGGGACGCGCGCGGAATCCGCGCTTAACGCGAATATTGAAGCGAAAACGCGCGGCGCGCCCCCCCCCCCGGGCTCTCGCGGAGACAATTTTCCCTCTCCCTTCCCCCGAGAGCGGCAAAGGCGCGCCGGGGCCGCCGCGGTCCTTACGGAGCGCGCTTATTCGTCCGCCAAGTCGCGCTCGCTCGCGCGAAAAAAATATGGCGCTACCTCTCGCTATTCCTCGCTATCCCTCTTCTTCTTGGGAGTCGCGGGGCGACGGTTTCCCGCGGCTAAACTGAGATTCCACGCTCGCGATAACCTCGCTGAGGGACTCGGACTCGGACACCAACTCCACCACGGCGGACATGGCCTTCTGGGCGTTTTCCATGGTCTCGTTGGAGATATCCCTCAGGTTTCCGATAACGACGTTTAAATTGGCGATTTTCTCCCCGTCGCTCATCACCGCGCCCATAATGGCCTCCAGGGCTTCGATGGTTTCCCCGGCGCTGAGGGAAATCTTTTGGAAACTCTGGGACAGTTTCTGGGAAATCTTGTCGCCGTTGGCGACCTGGGCGTGGTTGGCGCCGATAAAGGCGGTGGTGTTATGGACGGACTCGGCGCTGCGTTGGGCCAGGTTCCGCACCTCTTCGGCCACGATGGCGAACCCGCTGCCCGCTTCCCCCGCCCGCGCCGCCTCCACCGAGGCGTTGAGGGCGAGCAGGTTGGTCTGGAAGGAAATATTCTCGATGTTCTTTAAAATTTCCTCGATGCTCTCGGAAGAGTCCCGGATGGCGACCATGGCCTTGGCCATGTCCGTAACCGAGGAGGACCCGGCCTCGATAAGGCTCGTGGTCTCGCGGCTCAGGTTGGCGCCCCCTTGGGCCTGCTTGCGGTTTTCCTCGGAACTCTTGGAAAGTTCCAGCAAATTGGCGTCCAGCTCGTCAAACTGGGAGGACTGATCGTTGGCCGACAGAAACATGTCCTGGTTACACTCGGTGATGATGGCGGAGGTCGCCCTAAATTTTTTGAACTTCTGGCTCAGTCCCTGGGCCATGCCCTCCAGTCTCCGGACCAGCCCCGTCACCGAGAAATAAACGGCGACGACCAAAAGGGCCAAACACGCCGCGTGGAAAATGACGGCGTTCCTGACGAGCCTTCTCATGGGGGCGAAGGCTTCCTTTTCGTCGTAACACGACCCCAAGAGCCAGCCCGTGGCGTTGAGGGGAGCGAAATGGATAAGCTTGTAACTTACCCCGTCATCGTCCCAGACGTTTTTCAAGCGCGCGTAAAAGTCCCCGTTTTGTCCCGCCGAGGCGGAAACTTTCCGCCAGAGGGCCTTGTCCTCCTCGGAGAGCTTGGGGGAATTGATATTGGCCTCAAAAAGGTTTTCCCCGTTCGCGACCATCAGCTCCCGGGGGTGGGAGATAACCTGGCCTTCGCGGCTCACGATAAAGAAGTACGCGCTCGGCGCGTCGGGGCGCGGCGGCGCCTCCGCGTCGCGCGCGACGTCGGCTAAAGCGGCGAGGCTGGCGTCCACGGTCGCCACTCCCGCCCACTCCCCTCGGAGCTGGAAGGGAACGCCGTAAGAGAGAGTCCCGGTCGCCCCGGCCCCCCCGCCCAGAGAGGGCTCGGTCCAGATGGGTTTTTGGGCTTGGAGGGCTTCCCTAAACCAACGGCCCTGGCTCGCGTCGCTAAGGTAGTCGTAAGAGCCGCGCTCGGGATCGATAAAGGCCCGCCCGCCTTCCTTGGAGACGCTGGGGGCGTAAAGCTCCTTGTCCGGGGAATATTTCCCTTTGGCGAAGGCGACCGACGCCCCGAGGGCGTTGGGCGCGGAGGCGATGGAATTTTCCAAAAGCGCGAAAAACTCGTCGTCAGTTTGGGGAAGAGAGTCCGCTACGATGGCGGCGACGATCTTTGGGCCTTCCTCCAAGGAATAAAAAAAGGAGTCGACGCGCGCCGCCACGCGCCCTCCCCGCTCGGCGACGAGGTTATTTATGTCGTTTAAAGCCACCATTTTTTGGGATCTGTAATTTTGGGAGGCGAGGGCCCCAAACGCCAAAAAAAGCGGAATTAAAAATGACAATATTAGTTTGGAGTGTAAAGTCATAATAACCTAAATAACCGCGACCGCGAGGGATTTTCACTGGCGCCACCAGGGCGGAGGCCTCTTTTGGAGAAAATTTTAGGGAAAAAAAGTTTGTCCTAAACTATCGCTTAAATCCCCGCGAAAAAGCCCTTTGGAGTCTTAAAATCAGCGCGCGCGTTAAATATTGGCCGCGCGAAACGGAAAAAAGACCTTGTGGGTCGCCCCGCCAGACGCCTCGCGCGGTAAAATTTGCCGCCCTTAGGGAGGCGAGCGCCGCCCTTGGCGAAAGCCCCTGGAAAAAGCGGCTTGCCCAAAGAATGAAGGCTTGGGAGAGAACATGGGCGCCACAAAATTTATTTGTGGGGGCACATTATACAATTATTTAAATAGCGGGGAAAACCTTCTTTTTGGGGCGCGGCGGCCCGCCGCGGCCCTCCGCCGGAAGCCCTCCTCGTTCGCGCCGGCCCTTTCCCCCCGCGGCTCGCCGGGAACGCGCCTTAACTCCGCCCTTGGGAGCCCCGCGAGGCGCCCTGGGGACTCCCCGGCCCCACCTCCCCCTGGAAGATCCGGATAATTTGAGGGCGCGCCCAGCCCCGCCTTTTCCCCTAATATCCCGGCTTCGCGACAGGGGCGTTGACATTTCCTCAAAATTGGCTCGGCTGATTGTTCGCGCGCGCCCCGCGCTCCCGGCTTAAATCTCGCGCGCTGGCGAGGGGGCGCGCTAGGCGCGAGCCCTCAATAAGCTCCCCCCCCAAAAATCCACGCGCGCTCCCGAGGGCCGGCTCTCGCGAGCCTTGCTTTTTTCGCGCGCTTTTTTTATATTTTAACGGGCGCAAAATTTTCGCGTCCGCCTCCTCGCGCTTTGAGCGAGGCTTTTTCTCCCCTATCCAGGAAGGTAATAAATTAAGTTAGCGTTTAATCTTTAGCGGGCCTAATTACCCTCTTCGGTTAATTAGCCCCGGCCATCCACGCGCGGCTGATCATTTTCATGAAGGCTGAATTCAAGCCCCCTTTTCGGGGTTTTGATTTCAGTCTTTTTTTTGTCCCAAGCCCCTCCCTGGGGATCCCTTAAGGCTTTATGCGGCGCTTTTTCGCGAACAAAATTTACGGCGTATTGGCGGCGGGAATCATCCTGCTCGCCTGGTATCTGGTCGCTCGTTTCGCCGACCTGCCGCGGATTATCCTACCGTCCCCCGGGGGCGTTCTCCAAAAATTCTGGCTTATCTGGGAGGACGGCTACAAAGGCCACAGCCTCGTAGCCCACCTAGCCGACAGCTTAAGGCGCCTTTTTATCGCCTACGGGCTCGCCATGGTCACGGCCGTTCCCCTAGGGCTCTTAAGCGGGTGCCTCCCCAAACTCCGCTCCGCCCTCGACCCGCTCGTTTCTTTCTACCGCCCCCTTCCGCCCCTGGCCTATTACACGGTCCTGGTTCTCTGGATGGGCATCGACGACGGCTCCAAAATCGCCCTCCTCTTCCTGGCCGGCTTTTCGCCCATGTATATCTCCTCCGTGGCCGGCGTGGCCCGCATGCGCCCCGATTACGTGAACGGGGCCAAAACCCTGGGGGCCAGTTCCCAGCGCGTCTTCTTCCTCGTCATCTTCCCCGTGGCCCTCCCCGACGTCTTCGTGGGCCTGAGGACCTCTTTGGGCTTTATGTACAGCACCCTGGTCGCGGCCGAAATGGTGGCCGCCATCTCGGGAATCGGCTGGATGGTCTTGGACGCCAGCAAATACCTCCAAAGCGACGTGATTTTTATGGGGATCATCGTCATGGGCCTTACGGGAATCGTTTTAGACGGGGCCTTAAACCTTTTGGAGCGCAAAATCGTTTTTTGGAAGGGACGCGAATAGCGCCCGGCTTTCGCGGCCTTTTCCCCCCAGGGCCAACCTCAGCCCGCCAAGGGCCATTAAGCCCCACAAGGCCCCTCAAGGCCCAGCAAGGCCTCAGTCCTCAAAAACTCTTTTTCCCAAGGCGCCCCCCCAGCGCCGCTCCCCTGAACCGTTATTTTCTTTCCCCCTCGCCCTTAACCTTTTTTTCCCGGAGTTTATTTATGTCTCGGACGACCCCGCCCCGCCCCTTTGTATCCCTCGCCAGCCTTCCCCTCATCCTTTTGGCCGCCGCCGCCCTGTCTCTGACGCTTTCCGGCGCGCGCCTTTTCGCCGCCACCGATCCTATCACCGGCGAGACTTACCCCGAAGTCTTCAACATCGCGACCTTCAACAGCGCCACGGCCACCGCCATTCCCATCGAGGAAGGCTTTTTTAACGAATTGGGGGTTCCCGCCAAGGTGATCTTTTTTGACAGCGGCAAGGATATCAACACGGCCTTCGCCGCGGGGGGCGTCGACGCCGCGACCATCGGCTCTTCCCCGGTGTCTTTGGGCGTCTCCAACAAGCTCGGCTACGAGGTGATTTTTATCAATGACGTTATCGGGCCGGCCGAGTCCCTGGTGGCCACCAAAAAATCCGGCGTCCGCTCCGTCGCCGACCTCGTCGGCAAAAAAGTCGCCACCCCCTTCGCCTCCACGGCCCATTACAGCCTCCTGGCCGCGCTCCAGCTGGAAAACGTGAACCCGAACGACGTGACCATCCTCGACCTCCAAACCCAGGACATTCTGGCCGCCTGGATCCGCGGGGACATTGACGCCGCCTACGTCTGGACCCCGGTCTTGAAGGAACTCGTCCAAAACGACGGGGTCATTGTCACAGACAGCCTCCAACTCGCCGCGAAGGGCGCGACCACGGCCGACGTCACGGTGGTCCGCCAAAGCTTCGCCCAAAAATACCCGACCCTGGTCGCCAATTACGTCGCCGCCCTGGTTCGGACCAACAATATTATTAACGACGAGCCCCAAAGAGCGGCGGCCATCGTCGCCCGCAATATCGGGGTAAGCCCGACGGAGGCCGCGGAGCAGCTCTCGGGCAACAACTACGTCAAAGGCCAGGAGCAGCTGGGCGAACAGTACCTGGGGACCACCGGAAATCCGGGGCGCTTCGCGAACACCCTCAAAGACACGGCCGATTTCCACGTAACCCAGAAAAACCTCGCGGAGGCGGGCGATCTCGCTTTATACCAGGCCGCCGTGAACGGCCATTATCTGGAGGAAGCCTTAAAGGCCCAATAAACGCCGCCCTCCTTAAGGAGCTCTTCCGCCAGCCTCAAGCGACCGGCGGCTCCGCCTACCAGGACGGGGCCGCCGGCCGCCTTCCCCCCCACAAGGCGTTCCATGACCCCAGAGCCCCTTTCCCCGCCGCCCCCGGACCGTCCCGAGGATTTTCCCGGGCCCTACGAGGTCCCCGAGGATCTCATTGGCGCCCAGAATCTCTCCCTCTATTACGGGCGGGGGGAAAAACGGCGCGCCGCCATCTTAAACGTGAATTTCAGCGTCTTCCCCGGGGAATTCGTCTGCGTCATGGGCCCCTCGGGCTGCGGCAAGAGCACCATTTTAAATATCCTCGCGGGCTTCGTCGCCCCTTCGGAAGGACGCGTCCTTTTAAGCCAAAAGGAAATCTCCGGGGTGGACTGGCACCGGGGTGTGGTCTTCCAGAAGCCGCCCCTCTTCGAGTGGTTTTCCGTCTGGGAAAACGTGGCCTTCGGCCCCAAGGCCCGCCACCGTCCCAAGGAGGAAATCAGGCGCTCCGTCGCGGTCTTTTTGGAGCGGGTGGGCCTTTCCGCCTGGGCGGACAAAAAGGTCTACGAGCTTTCCGGGGGCATGAAACAGCGGGTGGCCATCGCCCGTTCCCTCATTAACGACCCCATGATTCTCCTCATGGACGAGCCTTTTGGGGCCTTGGACGCTTTGACCCGGGAAAAAATGCAGGATCTCGTCCGCAAAATCTGGTGGAACTCCCGCAAGACCATTTTCTTTATCACCCACGACGTGGACGAGGCCTTAAAGCTCGCGACCCGGGTCCTCGTCATGACCGAGTCCCCCGGAACAATCGCCCGGGAGTTTTCCTTGGGGTTCAGCCGGGCCTTTATCGAGGATTCCGACGACCGAGCGTGGTTTTCCGAGGAATTCTACCGGGCCCGCAAGGCTATTTTGGATCTGATCGCCGGTCGCGCCGACCGCGACGCGGAAGCGGCCTTAGGGCCGCGCTTAAGCGAAAAAGAACGGGAGTGACCCACATGGACATTAACGCGAGCTTTGAGAGCGCGCTCGACCTTTCCCCCCAGGAAAAGAGAATCCTTTCCGCGCGCGCGGGCGGCCCCGCCCGCGCGGCCCGGGAGAGAGTCGCGCTTCTTCTCCAAAAAGGGCAAAGCCAAAAGCCCCGGATAGACATTGAAAGGGCCCTCTACTTTACCCGCTCCATGTCCGAAACCGTGGGCCTGCCCTTAAATCTCAGGTGGGCGCTGGCCTTAAAGCGCGTCGCGGAAAATATAACCGCGCGCCCCATCGAGGGCCAACTCCTTTTGGGGCGCGCCGGCAAGCCCGGCCGCCACGGGATCCTCTACCCGGAACTGGACGGGGATTTCTTGGGCGAGGCCCTCCAAAAGCTTCCCGAGCGGGAAAGCTCCCCCGCGAGCGTCGACCCGGAGGATATCCCCGTCGTCCTTCGGGAAATCGTCCCTTTCTGGAAGGGCCGCACCTTCCACGAGGCCCTTTGCGCCGCCCTGCCACCGGACGTCCACCGCCTCACCTACGACGACCCCCAAGGCTTAGTCTCGCGCTTTATCGTCAACGAGACCGCCTCCTTCCGCTCCTCCATCCAATGGGTCCACGACTACGAGAAGATCCTCCGCGGGGGCTTTCGGGGCCTCGCGGAAGAGGCCCAAGAAAAACTCGCGGCCCTGGACCCCTACAGTCCCCGGGACAACTGCGCCAAAAAGCCCTTCTACGAGTCCGTCCTCATCGTCTGCGAAGCCGCGCGGACCTTCGCGCGCCGGCACGCCGAGGCGGCCCTCCACGAGGCCGCCAAAGACGGGATCGACCCCGCGCGGCGCGCGGAGTTGGAAAAGCTCGCGGCCATTTCCTTTAAAGTCCCCTGGGAGCCCAGCTCCACCTTCCACGAGGCCCTCCAGGCCCAGTGGCTCACCCAGGTCCTCTCGCGCTTAGAGCAAAAGACCGGGACCATCGTCTCCAACGGGCGCATGGATCAGTACCTCTATCCTTATTATAAAAAAGACCTGGAGGAAGGCCGCCTGGACGAGGAAGGGGCCTTGGAGCTTTTGGAATGCCTCTGGGTCAACCTCTCCGAGTTCGTGGACCTCTACGTCTCCCCCGCGGGCGGGGCCTTCAACGAAGGCTACGCCCACTGGGAGGCCGTGACCATCGGCGGCCAGACCCCCGAGGGCCTTGACGCCACGAACCCTTTAAGCCACCTCTTTTTGCGCTCCAAACGGGAGTTCCCGCTCCATTACCCCGATCTGGCCGCCCGGGTGCACCTCAAGTCCCCGCGGGCCTTTTTGGCGGACGTGGCCGAGACCATCAAGGACGGGACGGGTTTTCCCAAGCTCATCAACGACGAGGAGGTGATCCCCCTCTACGTGCAAAAGGGCGCGACTTTCCGGGAGGCTTTGGACTACGCGGTCTCGGGCTGCTCCGAGGCCCGTATGCCCAACCGGGACACCTACACCTCCGGGGGCGCCTACGTCAATTTCGCGGCGGCTCTGGAGATGACTTTAAGGCGCGGCCAACTGAAACGCTACCCCGGGATCCAACTGGGGCCCGTCACGCCCCCGCCGACGGAATTGCGAAGCTTCGACGCGCTCTTCGAGGCCTATCTCGCCCAGCATTACCATTTGCTCAGGGCCGCCTTTATCCAGCAGTGGCACGTGAACCGGCTCCGCGCCCAGAGCTTCGCCCAGCCCTTGGGCTCGGCCCTCCACGACCTGGCCATGAAGCACGCGGTCGATCTCCATCAGGAGCGCTCCCCCGAGGGGATCGATTTGGGCTACGTGGAGTTTATCGGCTACGGAACCGTGACCGACTCCCTCGTCGCCTTAAAGAGCGTCGTCTTCGAGGAAAAGAAACTTTCCATGGAACGGACGCTGGCGGCCCTGGAGGACAACTTCGTGGGCCACGAAGTCGCGCGGGCCCTCCTCCAAAGGGCCCCCCGCTACGGAAACGACGATCCCCGGGCGGACGAGGTCGCCCGCGAGCTGGACCGGGTCACGGTGCGGTTCGCGGAGAAATACTCCAAGGACTTGGGAATCCATAACGACGTCCGCTACGTGCCTTTCACCTCCCACGTGCCCTTCGGGAAAGTCATCGCCGCCACCCCCAACGGGAGGCTCGCCTGGTTCCCCCTCTCCGACGGGGCCTCGCCCTCCCAGGGAGCGGACGAGAACGGGCCCACGAGCGTCCTCCTTTCCAATTACCGCACGAAAAACGTCGACCTGGCGGGCCGGGCGGCCCGCATGCTCAACCTGAAGTTTACCCCCCAAAGCCTCGCGGGGGAGGAGGGCACGGACAAGCTCGTGTCCTTTATCCGCGCCTTCTGCGATTTAAAGCTCTGGCACGCGCAGTTCAACGTGATTAACCAGGAAACCTTAATCAAGGCCCAAAAAAACCCGGAGGAATACCGGAACCTCATCGTGCGCGTCGCGGGCTACAGCGCCTATTTCACCGATCTCTCGCGGGACCTCCAAAACGACCTCATCGCCCGGCGGGGACACGAGAGCCTTTAAAGCCTCCGGCGGCGCCCCGTTCCCTCCGCGCGGCTCCCTAACATCCGCTCGTCTCCCCGCCGGACTCTCCGCGCGTTCCCTTTAGGGCCCCTCCGGCGCGCGAGTCGCGGCCGCGGGGGCCAAAAGCCAAGCCCCAAGTTTGTTCGCCTTGAGGCCTGGCGCGCCACAAGCTTTTCCCGCGCTTTTTCCCTTGGAAAAAACCCCATGACAGATTACTCCCGCCCCCTTGAGAGCGACCGCGACCACGTTTGGCGCCATTTAACCGATTACCGGGGCCCCTTAGGCCCGATGATAGTCGAGGCCAGCGGCCTGAGGGTCCGGGACGCGCGCGGCCGCGAATACCTCGACGCCACCTCCGGGGGCGTCTGGTGCGTCAACGTGGGCTACGGGCGCGCGGAAATAGCCCAGGCGGTCTACGACCAGCTCGTTAAGATGCCCTATTTCTCCCCCACGGCGGGCAACGTCCCCGCGGCCCTCTTGGCGGAAAAACTTTCGTCCCACGAGCCGAGCCTCACCCGGGCCTATTACTCCAGCAGCGGCTCCGAGGCCAACGAAAAGGCCTTTAAGATCGCGCGCCTCCTTTCGAGCGCGCGCGGGAACGGCAAGGAACGCGTGCTCTACCGCGACCGCGACTACCACGGGACCACCATCGGCGCCCTTTCCGCGGCGGGCCAGGGCGAGCGCCGGAGCGGTTTCGGGCCCTTCGCCCCGGGCTTCGTGGAGGCGCCCGCGGTCAACTGCTACCGCTGCCCTTTCGGGAAAAGGTATCCGGACTGCTCTCTGGACTGCGCCCGCGCCGTCGGCGCGCTCTTGGAAAGGGAGGAGGGCAAAGTCGGGGCCGCCATCTTTGAGACCGTCGTCGCCGGAGGCGGGATTATCGTTCCCCCGCCCGAGTATTGGCCGGAAGTCGCGGGGCTCGTCCGCGCGGCCGACGCGCTTTTAATCCTCGACGAGGTCGTCACGGGCGTGGGCCGGACCGGGGAGATGTTCGCCTTTCAGCGTTACGGGATCCGACCCGATATCGTGACCCTGGCCAAGGGCCTCGCCAGCGCCTATATGCCCATCTCCGTCACCTGGGTCGCGGAGCGCGTCTTTGAGGCCTTCCGGGACGAGGCGGGAAGCGAGCCCGACGGCGCGCTGGAGGACAAACTCCATTACTTTCGGGACATATCCACCTTCGGGGGCTCGGCGGCCGCGCCCGCGGCCGCCCTCGCCTGCCTCCGGATTATTGAGGAGGAAAACCTCCTTTCCAACGTCCGGAAACAGGGGGAACTTTTGCTCGCGGGCCTCAAAGAAACTCTCTCCCACCCTTGGGTGGGCGACGCGCGGGGCGTGGGCCTCCTCTGCGGGGTGGAATTCGTCGCGGACAAAAAAACGCGCGCTCCCCTCCCGGAGGAGCGGGTCGTCGCCGTGGCGGCGGCCATGGCCTCCAAAGGAGTCCTCGTGGGCCGCACCAACCGCTCCATGCGGGGCTTCAACAATATCATCAACTTCGCGCCGGCCTATATCGCCACCAAGGAAGACGTCGAAACCATTGTCAGGGTCTTTAACGAGGCCCTCCGCGAGGCCTTATGACGGACGGCGCGCGGCCCCCCTTAGAATCCCGGCGCGCGAGCGCGCGCTTCCCCTCGTCCTCTCCCGCCCGCCAAGGCCCTGGGACGCGAAACGGAGACGGGCGCGCCGGGGAGGCGCGGCCGCCTTCGCGGGGCGCGGGGCAAAGCCGCCAGGGAGACCTCTCCGGGCCCGCGCGGGGAAGAAAGCGAAAAGCGAGATGGAATCACGCGAAAAATTGACCGAAATCTTTAAAACGGCCTGGCCCCAGCTCTCGGAAAAGGAGAAAAGGCTTTTCGCCGCCGCGGAGGCCAAAAAATTGGGCTACGGCGGCGTCACCCTCGTAAGCTCTCTCTGCGGGCTCTCCCGGGCGACCATCAGCAAGGGAGTCAAGGAGTTGGACTCCCCTCCCCAAATCGGCGCCCGGGTCCGCAAACCCGGCGCGGGCCGGCCCCCTCTGGCTAAATCCGACCCGGAGCTCATTTCCGCCTTAAACGGGCTTTTGGCGCGGGAAACGGGCGCGGCGCCCCAGGGCCCGCTGTCCTGGACCCAAAAGAGCACCAGAACCCTCGCCAAGGAACTTGTCGCGCTCCAGCACCCCATCAGTTACGTTAAAGTGGGTCAGCTCTTAAAGGATCTGGGCTACCGCCTCAAGGGCAACCAGAAGCGGGGCGGAACGGGCCCCGATCCGGAATTTTGCGCGACCTTCGCCCAAATCAACGCGGAAACGGCGCGCGCCCTGGAGACGGGGGACTGGGCCCTCTTTTGCGAGATCTTGGAGCCCGAGCCCCGGGAGAGCGGCGCGCCGCCGCCGCCGCCCCCCGAGCGGGCCGAGGACTTCGCGGCCTTCGCCCTGGCGAGGCTGGGCGCCCTTCTCGCGGCGGAAGAGACGCCGCCGCGCGCGGCCCTCGCGCTGATACGCGACGGGAGGCGGCGCGCGCTGGCGCCCAGCGCGCTCCAGGACGGCGCCCAAAGCCTCGCGCGGGAGAGGGGACTCGCCTTAAAGGTTCTCTATCTGCCGCGCGGGGCCTACCGTTGGAACCTCGCCGCCACGGAAATCCTTTCCGTGGAAGCCCAAGAGAGCGCGCCCGCCGCGGAGGCCTTGGGGAAAAAAGAAAAAGGGGAGCGCGCCTTCGCGCTGAAAATCTCGCGCCTCGGCGAGAGCCCCGCCACGGCGCGGGCGCCGGAGCGCGCGCGCGTGGAAATAACCCGCGCCAAACCCGCGCGGGAGAGCGCGCGCCGGCGCGCCCAAGGCGCGGCCTCGCGGGGAGAACTCGCCGCGTCCTCCCAAGGAGCGCTCCCCGCCGCCTCCCTGGCCGCGGCGGCCCCGGAGTTCCCGGCGTCCCCGGAATTCCCGCGCGCGGCGGAGCCTCTCGCGGAAGCGGCGAGAGCCCCCGCGCCCGAACTCTCCAAGGCGGCGGGCCCGCGGGAAAAAAGCGGCTAAAAGCGCGCGCTTGGGGCCCGCCAGGCGTTTCCGGCGCCGCGGCCAGAAACCGCGGCGCGTCGCCGCGCGCTCGCGCCCTGGGGGAACGCGAAAAAATTAAGGCTTTTCCGTTCGCGCGCCCTCGACTATTAGCGCGCGGATTTCCTCTTCCATCTCCAAGACCACGCGCGCGCGCAATTCCTTCGCGAAGATCGGAACTTCCACGTCGCCTTTATCCAGAGCCTCGAGCGCCTTGGGAAGGCTCTTGGGAAAATGTTTGCCATCGGCGAGCGCTTGGGCGTAAAAATAGACGCCTAACTCTGAGCGCTCGTCGATAGAATGCGCGAGATAATTGAGGCCCTTCTCCTCGTTACGCTCCACTCCCTTGCCCGCTAAAAGAAGGTATCCCAAACAGGCGTAGGAATGGCTGTCCTCGAGGGCCAGTCCCCGGCGCAGAATCCCCACGGCCTTTTTGTAGTCTTTTTCCCCGAAAAGACCCATTAAGACGAAAAAACCAAGATAACCGAAAGCCGAAGGGTAGCCGCTCTCAACCCCTTTTTCGAGCCATTTTTGGGCCAGCGCGGCGTCCAGGGGAATGTCCTTCAAGCTACGCAAATAAGCCAATCCCAAAGAAAAGCGCGCCGCGCCGAGGCCCGCCTCGGCGGCCTTTGTCAGCGCGCTCAAGAAGAGTTCGGCGTTTTTGGGCGTCCACGTCCCATTTAAATATTTCGAGGAGAGATGATAATTGGCCCGCGCGCTCCCAAGCGCCGCCGCTTTTTCGTAGTAATAAAAACTATTTTCCTCGCTTCGCGTCAAGCCTTCGCCGATTTCGTAAATCGCGCCGAGACGGAAAATAGCTTCCGGATCGCCCTCGGCGTCAGGGTCGGCTTTGGCGATCGCGTAATATAGTTTATGGCGCTTGGAAATGTTTTCGTCGTTGACGAGCGCGTTCCCGATAAAAGTTTGAGCGGCGTCGCAGCCTCTTTCCGCGGCTCTCAAAATCATCTTGATGGACATCAAAGCGCCGCGCCGGCTCGTCAACGGATCGTCATACGCCATTTTTCCCAAAAAAAAACTAGCCTCGTTATTCCCCGCGTGGTGAGAACGCTTAAAATAGGAAGTCGCCAAATCCGCGTTTTTCGGAACGCCTTCCCCGTTCATCGCCATTTGGCCTAATTTAAGGTTCGCCTCGGAAGCGAGGCCTTTAAATTTTAAAGCCCTTGAATACAGCTTTAGCGCCAAATTGTTGTCCACGGGGATAATCTCTCCCGCGCGCGCGAGATCCGCCAAGGCGAGGACCGCGAGGGGAAAATCCAATTCCACCGCTCGGCGAAGGTAAGCCAAAGCCCGTTCCGCGTCAATCAAATCGTCTCTCCCGGTCTCGCGGAAAATTTTGAAAAGGAGAAACATGGCGTAAGGGTTTTCGGCTTCCGCCGCCTTGGAAGCCAACGCGAAAGCGCGCTCAAGGTTCGCGAAAGGGGGCTCCAGGGCGGCGAGGGCCAAAAAGGCGCCGGCGTCGGGGACGGCGGCGCTAATCGCTTCTTCGGCGTATTCCAAGATTTTCTGGTGGCTTTTGGCGACTCCGTAGCCGTAATAAGCGCACGCCGCCAGAAGATATGACGCGTTCATATCGCCTTGGGCGCGGGCTTTTTGAAGCGATTTATAGACTTTCTTCTCGTTCGAGGCGACTCCCAAACCCAGGATGGAGAAACACCCAAAAAGGATCAGCGCCTCCCCGGCGACGCTCCAGGCTTCTTTTTCGAGCGCTTTAAAATACGCTCCGTCGAAAGGGAGAGAGTCTATTTTCTCGCCTAATATTTCCACGGCCTTGCGCGCGACAAAATCGCCATTTACGGCGAGCGATATTAAGTCCGCTTTAATGTCTTTGCTAATCATTCTTTTTTCCTTTTATATAAACTCTTAAAGATCCCACGCCGTCCCCTCGCGTGTCCTTAAAAGCCTCCGCGCTCACCAGAAAGGATTCCCCCAAAGCTCCCCATTTTTGAAACGCGAATTAACCACCCCCTTGATCTATCCCCTTTTCCGGAAATCTATCTCCCGCTAAAGCGGGATAAGGAAATATCGCCTTACGGAGCGCGGTTATTTCTTCATTTCCGCGGGGATAAACGTGACTTTAATCGAATCCGAAGAAACGTTTAGCATAGAGCTTTTAAATTTTTCCTCATAATCCCCATGATACTCATTGTTAAAAATAACTTCCTTGTCGCTTAATATTTCAAAGTTTTCTTCATCTTCCGGCGGCGGCGATTCCCCGGTCTCGTCGTACCGCTCGGACAGGAAATAGTAGCTTAAAAGGCTTCCCTTTCTCTTGGCCAAATCAAGATAGTTAAGGCCCTGCTCAACGCTTTTTTTAACTCCTCTGCCTTCCAAGTACATCTTTCCCAAGCAGGCGTAGCAGGAATCGTCCTCGAGTTCAATTCCCCTGTTTATGACGCTTAAAACTTTTTTCGCGCTTGGGCTTTTTAAAGTTTTCGTGATATAGAGAAAACTCAGCATTCCGAACGCTTTGGGAAAATTGTTGTCGCAGGCCATGGTAAGGTACGTTTCGACCTTTTTGAGCTGCTCCGAAAAAAGGGTGGATCTCTTTAAATACAAAAAGGCTAACTTATACTGCGCCAAAGGGTAGTTGGCGTCAGCCGCTTTTTTTAGCCAATAATTGTGAAGATCCATGTCAATTTCTATTTCGTTACTGTATAAATAAGTAAAAGCCACTTTATACATCGCGATTCGGTTGCCGGCGTTCGCCGAATCGAGAAAAATACTGAAAGCTTTCATAATATTTTTATTGACCGAAACGCCGTTCTCGTAAAGGCACCCCAGAACGTAAAGATCGTCAGGGTCGTCATTTTCGTCGCGGTTGACTAAAAGGACCCATGGGTAAAGTCTATGGTTTTTGGAAATACTATCGTCGTTGGCCAAAGCCCGGCCGAAAAAGCGACGCGCCGTCTCGTTGCCGCGCTCGCCGGCTCTTAAAATGTATTTAAGGCCCGTTTCCTCGTCGCCGAATTTCTCGTTATTTTCGTAAAGAAGCAGGCCGTAATCGAACATGCCCGGCGAATATGTCTTATCGGCCGATTGCTTTAAGTACATTTTGGCCAATTCTTTATTAACGGGAATTCCGTTTCCGTATTGGTTCATTTTCCCCAAGGCGTAATGGATTTCCCCGTCGTAGGCTTTAAATTTTAAGGCTTTTGAGTAAGTTTTATAGGCTTTAACGTAATTTTTGTCGACGAGATCGCCATCGTAATAAACGCGCGCGAGGCTTATAACGGCTTCCGGGAATTCCGTCGCGGCGGCTTTCTCAAGCCAAAGAACGGCGCCGTCCTCATCGATAAAATTTCCGATTAACCCGCTTTCGAACAAAGAAAACAATAAACACATCGCGAAAGAATCGCCACGTTCCGCCGCGGCGTTCAAAAGCGCGAATCCATCCTCTGGTTTTAAGTCGGGAGCGGAAACCATAATGACGGCCAAAAAGAGGTCGGCGTCAGTTACCCCGCCCTTTATCGCCTCTTCCAAATAAAGGGAAGCTTTTCGCGAGTCGCTCGGCGTTCCAAATCCATTGGCGTGACAGACACCCAAAAGATAGGCGGCTTCTAAATTATTCTTGGCGTATGACTCTTGAGCCAGCGCGAAGGCCTTTTCGAGATCTCTTTCGACAAAAAGCCCCAGAAGGCAAAGCCAAGCGTAAACGGTTTGGATTTCCAAGTCGCCAGCCAAAGATTCCTTGCGGATGGCGCGGATTACTTTTCCTCTGGAGAGGGAAAAAAGATAATCTCTATTTTTCAACAGTTCCGCGGTTTTACGCGCGAAAAAATTGCCCCTCATGGCTAATTCGCCTAGAGCTTGACGGATGTCTTCCCCGTCGACTCCCTCAAGGGAAGTTTGGCTGACTTTCGCTTTACTCACGCCGTTTTCCTCGCTACTTTTTTTTGGCCTTCGCGCCCAGTGGAAGAATCCACGCGGCCCAAGCGCTCCGCTCGGTCCCCTGGGCGGAGCGGAGGGCCCATCCCGGGGAGCGGAATTTCTAAGTTAGTTAAAATACCTCTTCTTGGGCCCAAATGCAAGCGCCCCGCTCTCTCCCTCTCTCCAGGGCTCTCTCCGGCGCCTGGGCGCGGACTTTCCCCCGCCGCGCGTCGCTTCGCGCGCGCCTTTAGGCCCTAAAATCTATAGCTAAACTGAACTTCCACCAGTTTTGCGGCTAAGTATCTGTAATCGCTATTTTTTTAAAATTCATCGCGCCCATAATATTTTTATGAAAATACCTTGACAAGGCGATATCGCCTTGGGGATGACGCCCCTAAATCGGGAACGGCGGGGCCATTGGGCCAAGGAGGGCGGGATGTGGCAAGAGGCCTGGGAGACGAGAAGGCGGGGCGGACGTGGGGCGAGAGGCCTTAAGGAGGCCTGGGAGACAGGCCGGACGTGGCGCGAGAGGCCTTAAGGAGGCCTAAGGAGGCCTGGGAGGCCGGAGAGGCCTGGGAGACGGGTCGGACGTGGCGCGAGAGGCCTTAAGGAGGCCGGAGAGGCCTGGGAGACAGGTCGGATATGGCGCGAGAGGCCTTAAGAAGGCCTGGGAGACGAGAAGCCAGGGCGCGAAATGGAGTAAACGCTCGATTTCGGCGAGGAGGCAAAACGCGCGTCGAGTCAGTTCCTAACAAAAGCGATAAGCCGGCGATCCTTCTTCGCGAACGCCACCGAGAAAACGGGAAGGCGGTAAAAAAGGCCCTGGCGAACCTTTCAAAATTGTCAAGCGACGTCATTGAGAATTTTAGGCAATCACTGAAAGGAGACGGGGTTTTTGTTGATATAAACAATCTTCCAAACGCGAGCGTAATGGAACAGCGTCGTTATTCACGTTTATCGCGCTTCACATAGGTTTGCGAAGAGTTGAGGCGGTAGAGCGCGGGACTAAAATTGACTGGGCGCGGCAAGTGACGAAGCCGCGCCACGAAGACTTTCCTGACGCCGAAAAGATAGTTTTGGTTTGTGACAATCTGAATATCCACACAATTAGCGCGTTATATGAGGCGTCGCCACCTGAAGAGGCAAGATCGCTTGCCAGGCGGGTAGAGATTCATTACGCTCCAATCCATGGCTCCTGGTTGAATATGGCGGAGATCGAGTTTAGTAACCTTATCAATAACGGATTGAAACAACGAATCCCTACGATAAAACAGTTAAACGCCGAAGCGAAGGCTTGGGAAAGGAGAAAAAATTCAGGCCGCGGCAAAAGAAAGTGGACTTTTACCGCCGCGAAAGCCAGGGAAAAAACGCGAAAGACCTACCCACAAATACAAAATTGACACGGTACTAGTTATAGCTATTTCTCGTGGGGTCCACGGGGAGGGTTTACCCACGGAAAATATTTATTTATAAGCTTACCTAAGCGCCACGCCCAACCGGACATAAAAGTCGCGACAGGACCCATAATATAGGACAACCCAATAACCATTAATCCACAATATCTATTATATTCAGCGGGAAATAACCACCAGTAGTCGTCAGGAGCTACAATAATCCCTCCTAACGCAGTCAAGCCCGCACAAAGAATAAAGGTTACAACCGCGTTTACCCTATCCTTTTTTAGCCTGATAAACTCCCTCTGTTCCACTTCATACGCGAAATTTCTCTTCTGAAGCGCGTCTTTTTTCCTTTTCAGGAGAGTGAGCTCTATTCGCCAATAAATCGTATTCTCTTTTTAAATACAGCTCATCTGAAGCCTTTTTTCTCTCCTCTCCAAAATCGGCCTCTGGTTCATTATTTTGAAATGGAGGTAAATACTGTGCCGGAGGGCTATTCTCAGGCATAAGCCTTCATCCCCACGAGAGGCGACTTAAAGTAAGACCTTATAATTTTTAACGGCGTAAGCGAGTTTGCGCGCTTGTCATACGCCGGAGAAGATACCACCTGGTCCCACGGCGAATTTTTTTCATGGCTTCCCGAAACGAGCCTCCACGCGTCAACTGGAGAATACTGATCCCAGTAGGCGAGCAAAAATTCTTCGCTTCTGTCCGTAGGAAAATTAAGCTTAGACCGCGTATTAAAATAAGCCCCGTTCACAAATTCATATACCGGAAGATAGTCCTTTATAATTTCCTCTTTCTCATGGCGCTTTAGCGCCTGATAAATGGTCTCAACCACGGGACCATATTTCCAGGCGTGGATATTGTCCTCAAACAAGGGCGCGTCAAAATGAGCCAGGCGCCAACCCTGAGCAAAGCACGGAAGCTTCTGGATTTTTAAGCGCGTAAGGTCAACGCCATCCGTCCGGTTCTTGTCAATGAACCAGTTCACCACGGCGGCCGCTGAATTTAACGCTACAATTTCCGCCATTTTTTAACTCCTTGTCCGACGCCAAACAAAAGGCCTCTAAAACCCAGTTTACAAGATATCGCGCGCCCACGATAAGAAAAACCTTCGTCCATAGCCCCTTCTACCGTTTATATAAAAAAGCTTACATTTATCCTATAATATATTGCACTACTTGTGTATACCATTGCCAAATTTTCCTTTTCTGGGGCTTTCCCTTCCCCGCTTTCCCGCCGCTTTCCCGCTTTCCCCAAGCGCCCCGCGGAAAAAATGGAAAAAACGCGAGGGTCGCCCCTCCCCCCTCGCTCGCGTCCGCCGCGAATCGCGCCCCTCGGGAGACGCTTAGGATCTTTTAGAATCCGCGAATTGGCCGTCCCCGTGAAAACGCGCGCGCTTGGGTCGCGCCGGCTCGCGCTCAAATTTTAAGGCGAGAAATCACCGCGGAGCGCGGGCGAGGCTTCCAAAGGCGCTCGCCGCCTCGCGCCTCAGACGCGCCCGCCCCAAAATTGGGAGCCGCCGCGAGAGATTCGCGGCGGCCTTAGAGCCGCGCGCGCCCCTTCTCCATTTCCAGGGGCCCCTCGCCTCCCCCCTCTTCTTTGGAGGGCGAAAGGGCGCGCCGCCGTTGGAAGAGCGGCGCGCCCTTGTCTCCCCAGGTTGAAAGAATAAGGAAATTTTAAGCGCGCGCGAACGCCCGCCGCGACCCTAAGCGAGGACTTTTTGCCGGCGCGCGCTCCGTGGCCGGTGGCGTGGGGCTCGCTTCTCCTCCGCCTCCGCCTCCGGATAGCGGACGAGCTTGGGCGCGAAGGAGTCCACAAAGGAGACGCGCGCCCGGCAAACCACGCGCTCCGGCTCGCCGGCCGCGTTCAGCTCCATGAGGGAAAAGCCATCGACCCTGACGAGCGCGGAGTCGGAAGAGGCGCCTTCCCGCGCGATTTCGGAGATATCGGGGGCGGGATCCCCTTTTTCCCAAACGGCCAAAGACACGTTGGACGCCACTTGGGCCCGGCCAGCGGGCGAGCCGGCGATCCCCGCGACAATCTCGCCCGCTTTCCGCTGGAAGGCCGCTAAACCCTTCCCGCGCGGGAAGCCCGGTAAAATAAGGGCCAGATTCCCTTCGAGTGGGTTACGGGCGATCCCAAGGCCCCGGAACTCCACGTCGAAGTCGCTCCACTCGCTCTCGGCGAGCCCCGCGACCACGCGCGGGAGCGCGCGCGCGGGCACGTCCCGAAAATAGCTCAAAACGAGGCGCGGTTCCTCGGGACGCGCTCTCCGTAGCGATGGCGCCTTCCGGAGGAGCTTGGCGAAATATTTGTGGATTTCCGGGAGAGGCGGACTGGTAAGAACAAGGCGAACCGTCCGCGCGGGCGGCTCGAAGTCGCGGGATAAAACGGGCGACATAAGATTGTCTCCTCAAATTAAAGTTAAAAACTTTGGCGTTTCCGCGCGCGTCGGGAGCCCCCTCAAGAATCGCGGCGGAGTAAAAAAAGAAAGAGGCGTAAATATTGATAAAATCTATAATACTTATTTCGCGGGCGGCGTCAAGTTAAATTGAAGGCCCGCGTCCCTTAAAATATGAGCGGCGCGCGCGGGCGCTCTTCTAGCGCGCGCCCCCCAAAAGGGCCGCCGGGGGCCCGGAAGCTAAAAAGGCCCGCGCGGGCCCGCGACTCCCGCGAAACGCAGGCGGTCCTCAATAAACTTCCCCGCGCCCACGGTCCAGTGGGGGAGTCGCAGGCCGAAGGTTTCCTCTATTTTACGAGTGTTAAGCCTGGAATTTAAGGGACGCCGCGCCGGGCGGCTCAAATCTTCGCTATCCCGGGCCACGATATCCTCCGGGCGCAGCCGGAGCGGGAGGCCCCCCGCGCGCGCCGCGCCGACCAAAAAACGGGAAAACTCCCACCAGGTGGTCTCGCCCTTGGGCGCCAAATGGTAAAGCCCCCACGGGCCGGGGCCCTCCCCGCGCGTCTCCCTCGGCGCCCCCAAAAAGCGCCCCAAAACGAGGGCCGTGACCCCCGCCAAAAGGGAAGTGGGGGTGGGGACGCCAACTTGGGTCCGATCCATGGAAAGGGAGTCTTTTTCCTCCGCGAGCTTGAGCACGGTCCGCGCGAAATTGTTTCCCAAGGGGGAATAGACCCAGGAGGTCCGCAAGAGCAAAATCTTGCCGCCAATGGCGAGAACGGCCCGGTCGCCCGCGAGCTTGCTTTCCCCGTAGACGTTTAGGGGAGCCTCCCCGTCCCCCTCCGACCAAGGCGCGGCCCCGCCGCCCCCGTAGACGTAGTCCGTGGAGTAGCTCACGAAAAGGATTCCCCTGTCCCGGGCGTGCCGCGCCAGGACGGCGGGGGACTCGGCGTTCGTTTTAAAGCAGATATCCCTTTCGCTCTCCGCCCGATCGACCTTGGTATAGGCCGCGGCGTTCACGATGGCGGCCGGAACGAAAGGCAGGGCCTCCAGTTTTTCCCGCAAGCGCCCCGGCTCCGCTAAATCGGCCTCCGCGCGGCCCCAGGCCAACGGCGCCCCCCAGGGGGAGAGATAGTCCCGCAAAGTCGCGCCCAGCTGGCCTTGGGCGCCGAGGAGCAGGATCGGGCCGGGCCCCATGTCAGGCGCTCGCGCGGAGAGCGAGTTCGGCGCGATCCTTTAAGACCGTCCGCGCCACCCGCAGGCCGTCCGCGATCGCCTTCACGACGAGGGAAGGCCCCGTGGCCGCGTCCCCCGCGACGTAGAAGCCCGGAGGCCCAAAGCGGCCCTCCTTGTCGGGGCGACCGCCCCCCGTGGGGGCGAGGGTCCCGAAATCCGGGCCCGTAAAGCCTAAGGCGAGGAGAATCTTCTGGGCGGGCAAAACGGCTTCCGAGCCCGGAACGGGAACGGGCCGAGGCCGACCGCCCTCGCTTACCCAGGCGACTTCCCGGATCTTTAAAGCGCCCACCGCGCCCGAGGCGTCCTCGCGCGGCGAAAACTCCAAGCTCTCCACGCTAAAGCGGCGTTCGCAGCCTTCTTCGTGGCTAGTGGAGGAGCGCGCGATCCGGGGCCATTGGGGCCAAGGATTGTCCGGGGCCCTTTCCCGGGGAGGCTTGGGCAAGATTTCCAGCTGGGTCACCCGCCGCGCCCCTTGGCGGAAGGCCGTCCCCACGCAGTCGGAACCCGTGTCCCCGCCGCCGACGACGATAACTTCCTGGCCCTTGGCGCTCAAGCCGGGCGGCAAAGCGTCGATTTCCCCGCCGATGACCCTGTTCTGCGCGGAGAGATAATCCGTCGCGAAAAAAATTCCCGTCAAATCCCGGCCGGGAAGAGGCAAATCCCTTTTGACCCGGGACCCCACGGCCAAAATAACCGCGTCGTGGCGTTTCCCCAAAAGGCGCGCGGAAACGTCTTCCCCCACCGCGACATTGGCGTCAAAGATCACGCCCTCCGCCTCCATGAGCTTTATCCGGCGGTCGATGACGCCCTTGTCGAGCTTAAAGTCCGGGATCCCGTAGCGCAGAAAGCCCCCGGGCTTGGCGTCCTTTTCCCAAACCCTAACCCTAGCCCCGGCGCGGTTGAGGTAAAAGGCCGCCGCGAGACCCGCGGGGCCCGAGCCCACCACCGCCACGCTAAAATCCAAGCGCCGCGGGGGAACGTAGGGCGCGAGCCAGCCTTCCGCGAAACCCTTTTCGCTCACCAGCCACTCGACGAGGCGCGCGGGCACCGGCGCCTCGTTAAGGCCCTGGACGCAGGCCCCCTCGCAGAGGGCGGGGCAGACGCGCGCGGTAAACTCCGGAAAGGGGGCTGTCTCCACGAGCCGCGCGAAGGCCGACTCGTAGCGCCCGTTTAAGGCCTCCACGTTGATCTCCGGGATGACGTTATAGAGAGGGCAGCCCATGGCGTGGCAGAAGGGCACGCCGCAGTCCTGGCAGCGCTTGAGCTCCGGCTCCAGCGCGAGCGCGCCGGGGGCGATTTCCACGGGGTTAAAGTCTTTGACGCGCTCGGCGACGGGACGGTACTCGCTCATAAGAAATATTCCGGGGGGGCCCGCTGGGGAAGGGGGGTTTGGCGGCCACCCACGCCAAAGGGGGAAAGGCGCGTGGGGAGCTTTACGCCTCCGCCGCGGGAGAGTCGCCCTTGGCGAAGGTGGGCGCGACTAAGGAAAGGCTCGGCGGGAGGGGCGGCAGAATGAGTTCGCGGGACTCCAGGGCGATGCCTTTGCGGTACTCCAGGGGAAAGACTTTCACGAAACGGTCTTTTTCCTTGTACCAGTCCCGCAGGAGCCGCAGGGCCACGTCGGAGCCGGTGTAGGCGTGGTGCCGGGCGACGAGGCCCAAGAGTTCCGCCTCGTCCGCGGGGGCGAGGAGATCGAGGTCCACCATCTCCATGTTGCAGCGCACGTCAAAATAGCCGTCGCGGTCGTAGACGTAGGCGAGGCCCCCGGACATGCCCGCCGCGAAGTTCACCCCCGTGGGCCCCAGGACCACCACCCGGCCTCCGGTCATGTACTCGCAGCCGTGGTCGCCCACGCCCTCCACCACGGCCAGGGCGCCGCTGTTGCGGACCCCGAAGCGCTCCCCCGCGAGTCCCCGGGCGTAGAGTTCCCCGGCGGTGGCGCCGTAGAGGGTGACGTTGCCCGCGATGGCGTTCTCGCTGGGGACAAAATCCGGGTGGGCGCCCTTGGGCGGGCGGATAATGAGTTTCCCGCCGGAAAGGCCTTTGCCCACGTAGTCGTTGACCTCGCCCTCAATGTCCAGCGTGAGGCCCCGGGCGGCGAAGGCCCCGAAGGACTGGCCGGCGATTCCCTTGAGGCGCAAGGTTATGGTGTCCGCCGGAAGGCCCGCGAGTTTATGGATCCGCGCGACGCGAGAGCTGATTTTGGCGCCCACGGCGCGGTCCGTGTTGCGGATCTCCGTTTCGATGGTCACCGGCTCGCCGCTCTCGATGTGGCGCTTAAGCCGCGGCAGGAGCCTTTCGTCCAAGGATTCAGGGCGGCCTATGGCGTGGTGGCCCTGGAAGCGGACTTCGTCCGTCGGGGGCTTATAGAGCAGATCCGCGAAGTCTAAGCCCCGCTCCAAGATAAGGGGAGAGTCCTCGCGGGGCCGGAGCCGGTCGACCCGCCCGGTCATTTCGGCGAGGGTCCGAAAACCCATATAGGCCATGATCTCCCGGGTCTCCTCGGCGACAAAGGCGAAAAAGTTCCGCGCGTGCTCCTCTTTCCCCGGAAAGCGGGCCCGGAGGCGGGGATCCTGCGTCGCCACCCCCACGGGGCAGCGGTTGGTGTGGCACTTGCGCGTCATGAGACAGCCCAAGGAGACCAGCGCCGCCGTCGCGAACCCGAACTCGTCGGCCCCCAAAAGGGCGGCCACGGCCACGTCGCGCCCGGTCTTCATCTGGCCGTCCGCCTGCAGGCGCACCCGGGTCCGGAGCTTGTTGAGGACCAAGGTTTGCTGGGTCTCGGCGAGGCCGATCTCCCAGGGGGAGCCCGCGTGCCGGATGGAGGAGAGGGGCGAGGCCCCGGTGCCCCCGTCGAACCCGGAGATGAGGATGGACTCGGCCTGGGCCTTGGCCACTCCCGCGGCGATGGTTCCCACGCCCACCTCGGAGACGAGCTTGACGCAGACGGTGGCGTCGTCCGCCACCTGGTGGAGGTCATAGATAAGCTGGGCGATATCCTCGATGCTGTAGATATCGTGGTGGGGCGGCGGCGAGATGAGCGTCACCCCCGGGGTGGAATGGCGCACCCGGGCGATTTCGCTGTCGACCTTATGCCCCGGGAGCTGGCCGCCCTCCCCGGGCTTGGCCCCCTGGGCGATCTTAATCTGCAGTTCCTTGGCGTTGGCCAGATACTCCAAAGTCACCCCGAAACGGCCCGAGGCCACCTGCTTGACCGCGGAAACGGCGCTCCGACCGTCGGCCCTCGGCTCGTAGCGCGCCGGGTCCTCGCCGCCCTCCCCGGAATTGCTCCGGGCGCCCAAGCCGTTCATGGCCAGGGCCATGGTCTCGTGGACTTCTTTGGAAAGGGACCCGAAGGACATGGCCCCGGTCGCGAACCTCCGGAAAATGGCGGAGGCGGGCTCCACCTCCTCCAAGGGGACTTGGGGCTCCCCGGGCTTGAACTCCAACTGGCTCCGGAGGGTAAAGGCCTGGCGGCTCTGATCGTTTATGAGGGCGGAGTAATGGCGGTAGGCCTCCCGATCGTTTTCGCGGACGGCCTTTTGGAGCGCCGTCACGCTCTCCGGGGTCCAGAGGTGGGGCGTTCCCCCCGCGCGCAGGCGGTAGCTCCCTCCGGGGGGCAAAGAGCGCGAGAGGGGGGCGAGGGGATTGGCGGGAAGGGCGCCCGCCGGGCGCGCGCTCCGCTCCCACTTCAGCGCCGCGGCGCTCTCGAAGTGCCTTAAGGAAAGGCCTCCCACCCTGGAAGGGATCTGGGGGAAGTATTTTTCCATAATTTCCGGCCCCAAACCCACGGCCTCGAAGATCTGGGCCCCGCGGTAACCCCGCAAAGTCGAGATCCCCATCTTGCTCATGATCTTTAAAAGCCCTTTGCGCAGGGCTTTCGCGTAGTTTTCCACGGCCATCGCGGCCGTCATGGGGACGCTTAGGCCCCCGCTCTCCGCCAGGCTCGCCACGGTCTCGTAGGCGAGATAGGGATTGATGGCGCTGGCCCCCAGGCTCAGGAGCATGGCCATGTGACTCACTTCCAAAGCGTCCCCGCTCTCGCAGACCAAGCCCACGCTCACCCGGCGGCCCTCAGCGATGAGCTTTTGGTTGACCGCGGCCACGGCCAAGAGCGAAGGGATCGGCAGAAGGACGTCCCCGTCCGGGCCGGGAGCGGCGAGCCCGGAGTCGCGATCCGAGATGACGACAATGCGGGCCCCTCCCGCGACGGCCTCCCGGGCCTCCAGGGCCAGCCTCTCCAAGGCCGCCTCCAGGGCGGCCCCGGGAATCGCCCCCTCCTTAGGTTTGGGGAAGGTCGCCGAGAGGGTCGCGGCGTGAAAGTCGTCGAATTTTAGGTCTTGGACAAGGCGGAGGAGATCGTCGTTGGAAAGAAAGGGGTGCGCGAGTTTGACCAGGCGGGCCTGGGAGGGCTCCTCGGCGAGGATATTGGGGTTGTACCCGATAAAGGTCATGAGGGACATGACCAGCTCCTCGCGGATGGGATCGATGGGCGGGTTGGTAATCTGGGCGAATTGTTGTCGGAAAAAAGAAAAGAGGCTCGCGGGCTCGCTCCCCAGAACGGCGAGGGGAACGTCCGCCCCCATGGAGCCCACGGGCTCCTGGCCCGTGGAGGCCATGGGGGCTAAAATGATTTCCGCGTCCTCGCGGGTATAGCCGAAAAGCGCCTGCCGGCCGGGCAAGCCTTCGAGGCTCCCCCGGAAGCGCGCGCTGGAGGCGAAAAAGCCCGGAATGTCCAAGCGGTTTTCGTTTACCCAGCGGCGGTAGGGCTTGGCGCGGGCGAGCCGGCTCTTGATTTCGGTGTTCTTGAGGAGCCTTCCCGAGCCCGCTTCCGCGAGGATCATCTGCCCGGGCCGCAGGGAACCCGTCTCCACGACGCGGGCGGGGTCGAGGGCCAAGGCCCCGGACTCGGAGGCGAAGACGAGCAGGCCGTCGTCCGTCAGCGCGTAGCGGGCGGGCCGGAGGCCGTTGCGGTCAAGGGCCGCGGCGACCCGGTCGCCGTCGGTCACGCAAACCGCGGCGGGGCCGTCCCAGGGCTCCATGAGGCCCGCGTGGTACTCGAAAAAGCCCCGCAGGTTAGAGCTCATGGGATATTTTTTCCCCCAGGCCTGGGGGAGGAGCATGGCCAGGGAATGGGCGAGGCCCCTCCCGCCCCGGACCAAAAACTCCAAGGTGTTGTCCAGGCTCGCGCTGTCCGAGGCCTCAGGCTCGATGAGGGGAAAGAGCCGCGCGATGTCCTCCCCGAAGAGGGGCGAGGCGAGGCGGGGTTCCCGGGCGGTGAGCCAGGCGCGGTTGCCCTTGATGGTGTTGATCTCCCCGTTGTGGGCCAGGGCCCGGAAGGGCTGGGCCAGGCGCCAGGAGGGAAAGGTATTGGTGCTGTAACGCTGGTGGATGACCGTTAAGGGGCTCTCCATGAGGGGCGAGGCCAGCTCCGGGTAGAAACCCTCGAGCTGGGCCGCGTGCATCATGCCCTTGTAAACGATGGTGTTGGCCGAAAGGCTCGGGATATAGAACTGGTCGTGGGAAAACTCGGCCGCGCGGGCCGCCGTTTCCAAAGTTTTGCGCAAAACGTAGAGTCCCCGCTCCAAGGCCTCGCGGTCGGGGTAGCGGCCCTCCGGGGCGCGGAAGGCGCAGTGCCAGACCGCGGGACGGTTCTCCGCGGCGAAGGGGCCAACCTTGGAGGGATCCGTGGGGACCTCCCGCCAGGCCAAAACGCTCCAGCCCAAAATTTTGGCCTGGTTGTCCACCAGTTCCCGGGCCCGGGAGAGGAATTGGGGTTCCAGGGGGAGAAAAAATACGCCCAGGCCGTATTCCCCGGCGGGGGGCAAAATTACCCCCATATCCCCGAAGGCCGCGCGCAGAAAGCGGTCGGGAGTCCTTAAAATCACGCCCGCGCCGTCCCCCGAGGCGGCGTCGGCCCCGGCGGCCCCCCGGTGGGTGAGATTCACGAGCAGGGAAAGGGACTGGGAGATCACTTCGTGGGTGGAGCGCCCGTCCAGGCGGCAGACGCAGCCGACTCCGCAGGAGTCGTGCTCGTAAGCCGGATCGTAGAGACCTATTTTACGCATAGAAAAAAAACTCGCCAAAAGGAAAAGCGAAAAGCGCCCTCGCCTCTAGCCGGAGGGAGGACGGCCGCGAGAGCCGCGAGCCACCTCCCGCGTGGCCTCCGGTCAACAAAGCGGCCGACGGGCGCCCAAGGGGGAAAGATCTCCCGGAGGGGCGCCGGCCGGCCGCTTCGTTCCGATAAGGTTAATTAAGGGAGTGGCTGAGGGGGACTATAGCACAGGCCCGCGGTCATCGCCAGAGCAGTTCGCTATACTTGGGGAGAGGCCAAAGGTTGTCGTCGACGACGGTCTCCAAGGCGTCGACGGAGGCGCGGACCTTCAGCGTCAGCGGGAGCAGGACGTCGCGGACCGCCTCGGCCTTGGCGAGGGACTCCTCGATGGCCTCCACTTTCTCGCTCTCGCGGTCCAGCTCGCCCAGATCCCGGAAGAGGGCCTCCGTCAGATCTTTTAAAATCCCGTATTGGCGCGCCGGGGCGCCGTCGAGATTGGAGCCGAGCTCGCGCGCGACGAGGGCCAGCTCCGCGGCCTTCTTTAAGGAGTCGAAGGCCACCGGGAGGATGGCGGAGCGCCCCAGGTTCCGGACGAGCTTGACCTCCACCATGCAGGTCTTCACGTAGTTTTCCAGGAGAACTTCCTGGCGGGCCAAGAGCTCGCGCTCGGTTAAAACCCCGTGCCGCGAAAAAACGTCCTTGACCTCGGGGTCGGAGTAGCGCGCGATGGCGGAGACGCTGTCCTTGAGGTTCAAGAGGCCCCGTTCCGCCGCTTCCTTTTCCCACTCGGGGTCGTAGTTGTTGCCGTTGAAGACCACGGGGAGATGTTTTTCAAAAAACTTGGGGAGCGTGGCGCGCGCCGCTTCCGCGGGGGAAAGGCCCCCGGCCGCCGCTTTTTCCAGTTCCGCGGCGATATCTTCCAGGGCGCAGGCCACGGCCGCGTTCAAGGCGATGTTGGCCGGGGCGATGGACTGGGAAGAGCCCACGGCCCGAAACTCGAACTTGTTGCCCGTGAAGGCGAAGGGGCTCGTGCGGTTGCGGTCCGTAATGTCGCGGGCCAGGGGGGCCAGGGCCGACACGCCCGGGGCCATGGAAGCCACGCGCCAGCTCTCGGCGTCGTCTTGGCCAGTGGAGTAGGCCTTGATGACGTCGGTGAGCTGCTCGCCCAAAAAGACCGACAGGATCGCCGGGGGGGCCTCGTTGGCGCCCAGGCGGTGATCGTTGCCGGCCCCGGTGACGCCGACGCGCAAGGGGATGGCGTAGATATGCACCGCCCGTAAAACCGCCGCCAGAAAGACCATGAACTGGCCGTTGTTCCAGGGGGTGGGCCCGGGGTCGATGAGGTTGCGGCCGTTGCTGTCGCAGAGGGACCAGTTGTTATGCTTCCCCGAGCCGTTGACGCCGGCGAAGGGCTTTTCGTGGAGAAGGCAGGCGAGCCCGAACTCCGAGGCGGTGTCCCGGAGGATCTTGAGGACGAGCATGTTATGGTCCACGGCCAGGTTGACCCGCTCGTAGAGGGGCGCGAGCTCGAACTGGGCCGGGGCGACTTCGTTGTGGCGGGTGCGGGCGGGCACGCCCAGGGCCCAGAGCCTATTTTCCACCTCGGCCATGAAAGCGAGGTTGCGGGGGCTGATGGCCCCGAAATAGTGGTCCTCGAGCTCCTGGCCCTTGGCCGCCGGGGCCCCGAAGACCGTGCGCCCGGCCATCACGAGGTCGGGCCGCAGCCCGTAGAAGCGCCGGTCCACCAGAAAGTACTCCTGCTCGGGACCCACCATGGCCAGCGCGCGGGTGGCCGTGTCGTCCCCGAAGAAGCGCAGGATCCTTAAAGCTTGCCGGGAGACGGCCTCCTGGGAGCGCAGAAGGGGGGTCTTCACGTCCAGGGCTTCCCCCGTGTGGGAGATGAAGATAGAGGGCACGTAGAGGGTGTGGCGCCCCGCGTTCTTGAGGAGGAAGGCCGGGGAAGTGGGATCCCAGGCGGTGTAGCCCCGCGCCTCGAAGGTGGAGCGAATGCCGCCGGAGGGAAAGGAGGAGGCGTCCGGCTCGCCCTTGATGAGGAGTTTGCCGGAAAACTCGTTGATAATCTCGCCGTTGGGGGTGGGGGTTAAAAAAGCGTCGTGCTTCTCCGCCGTGACCCCGGTCAAGGGCTGAAACCAGTGGGTGAAATGGGTGGCGCCCCGCTCGATGGCCCAGTCTTTCATGGCGCTCGCGATCACGTCGGCGTCCGCGGGGCTAATGGGGGAGTCGTCCTCGATGGTGGAGAGCAAACGCTCGTAAACGCTTTTAGGCAGCCGCTCGCGCATAATCTTGAGGCTGAAGATGTCCCGCCCGAAAAGCTCGGCGGGGGGCAAGCTTTCCGAGGTGGGATAACCGTTGGGCGCCTGGGCGCTTAGCGCCTTGACGGCGGCGCGGGGATTACTTTTGGTCATGGTCGCTCCTTTGTGGAGAGAAATTGGCGCGCGCAAGGCCCCTAAAGAGGGCCGACGGGGGATGGGGGGATTGAGCGCCTTTCCTTAAAAATCCCCTTAAGGGGGAATTCTTCGGAAAAAGCGTGACCCAAAAGGCGGAAGGCCCGGGAAGGGGAGCGAGGCTCATTCCTTCGCCGGCGAAAGAAAATCTCCGTCCGCTCATTCGCGCTTTCCTATGCAACAAGCGCGCCCGCGGCCCCAGGGGGGCGCGGGACGCGCGTTTTATCGAGACTCCCGGAGAGTTTAGGCCTTTTTCCGGACCCCCGGGGGCGCGTCCGCGCTAGTGGCGTTTGGGCACAAAAACGGGGGAAAAAGAAAGCTTATACCACGGAAACGGGGATTTTTCCCCTTTCGCGCCCCAGGCGCGCCTCCCCCAGGGCCCCGCCGCCCTCCCTTAAAGGCCCCGCTCTCCCTTTCCCCTCCCCTTCGGGCTTATTGAATATCCCCGCCCGCGCGGCTAAAATAAAGAGTTATTTCGCCCACGCCTTTCCCCTTTTCCCGCGCGTCCCCGCGCCGGGCGGCGCCTTTCGCCCCGCCGCGCCCCGCCGCGGGCGAGGGCCTTTTCTTTTTCGCCTTCGGGCCTTTTCTTTTTCGCGTTCGGGCCTTTTCTTTTTCGCGTTTTGTTAGTATAGTTCCTTTTTTCTTTCTTTCTTCCCCCCGCGCGGAGGGGAAATATTAATTTCTTCTTTAGGGATTTTTCCATGGACAGCGCTTTACTGGACAAATATCGAAATCTCCTCCTGGAACAGAAACAGGAAATAATGAATAACGCCGCCAACACGGTCAACGACATGCTCGCCCCCGCGGAAAATTTTCCCGACCCCACGGACCGGGCCTCCCTGGAAACGGACCGCAGCTTCAACCTGAGGCTCCGCGAGCGGGAGAGGCACCTTTTAAACAAGATCGACGGCGCCTTGGAGCGCGTCAACAACGGGTCCTTCGGAATCTGCGAGAGCTGCGGCGAGGAAATCAGCCAGGCCCGCCTGGAGGCCCGCCCCGTCTCCACCCTCTGCATCCGCTGCAAGAACGCCCAAGAGGACATGGAAAAACTGCGGGGCAACTAAAAAGCCCGTCCCGGGGAACAAGCCCCCTCGCGGCCCAGGCGAGACCCTGGGCCCCGTCGCGGGTTTGACAAAAAAAGCCCCGCCCTCTATTATCGTTAGCTTAGGTCTTTGGGCCCCAAGAGGCCCGGCCCCCGCCGAGCGATACGCCTCGGCGCCCCAAGGAGCGCGCGCGCTCTTTATTTTTCGGAAAAAAGCCCTTTTCGCCTCAGGGCTTTTTTTTAACGGCAGACTGGCAAGGAGGATAGCCGCTCCCCTTTGAGGGGAAAGGCCTTTAAGGTTTTTTTCCTTTCGGGCTTTTGGCTAATTGACCACTATGAAAATGACTTTTCAGCCCCATAACTTACGGCGCAAAAGGACCCACGGCTTTTTGGTCCGCATGCGGACCCGGGCCGGTCGGGCGGTCATCCGCGCCCGCCGGGCCAAAGGCCGTAAGCGCCTGGGCGTGTAACGCCCCTTCCCGAGGGCCGGCGCCCCGGTCGCGCGCGAGATTTTAACTTGGCGACAAAGCGAAGGTTTTTTTACCCCAAAGACAGCCGCCTCCGCAAAAGATGGCTCTTCGCGCGCTTAAAATACGCGCGCGTGTCCCGCAGGGATTTCGGCAACTTTACGGCCCTCGCCGTCTATAACGGTTTAGCGCGCAACCGCCTGGGAATCACGGCCACCAAAAAAACCGGCGACGCGGTGGAAAGAAACCGCCTCAAAAGGGAGGCCCGGGAATATTTCCGCCTCCGCTCGCCTTTTTGGCCCCAGGGTTTGGACGTCATTTTTATCGCCCACCGCGACATCGGCTGGGAGAAGCGCCGCCGCACCCTCCTGAGCCTCGCGGAGGGCCCGGAAGAGAGGAGTTTTTTCGGCTTTCTGCGTCACGCCCACGGCCTCGGATTCCGCGCCGATCTTTTGCCCACGGCCAGGGCGGTCAACCGGAAAATCAAAGACGGGAAGCTGAAGCTGAAACGGCAGACGGAAAAAGAAAAAGCGGCCCGAGGGGAGTCTCTCCCCCCTCGCCCCTAACCTAATTGGGCCGCGGCTTCCGCTCGCCGCGACGGGCCTTTGGCCCAAGAGCCAAAAGGCGCGGGAAGGGGCGGGCGACAAAGGGACGCGCGCGTGGCCAAATTTTCCGGATTCCGCCGATTTCCAGCCCTTCTGGCGAACGCGCCGCGCTCGCTCGCCGTCGCGCTCATCCGCTTTTACCAAAGATTTATTTCGCCCCTCACGCCCCCGACCTGCCGTTTCGTCCCGACGTGCTCCCAATACGCCCTCGAGGCCCTCAGAATCCACGGGTTTTGGCGGGGCTCCTATCTCGCCTTTCGCCGCCTTTCGCGGTGCCACCCCTTTTGCCGGGGTGGGCCCGACCCGGTCCCGCCGCGCGCGGGCTCTCCCCCCGGAAAGCCCCCCGCCCCGGGCCCCCCCACTTAAAGAAGCCTCGCGCCCGCCCGCGGGGCCTTTGGGGCCTTCCCCTAAGGATTTAATTTTATGGATAAGCGCGTCGTGATCACCATGCTGGCCATGATGGGATTTTTTATGGCGGTAAGCTATATCTACCCCCTTATTTTCCCGTCCCCGCCAGCGCGGACCGCGGCGACAAACGCCTCGGAACAGCGCGGCCCGAGCCTTTTAACCGCCGCGGGCCAAGGCCCGGTCGCTCCCTTGGAGACGGGCGCCCAGGCGCCTTCCCTCCCCGAGGGCGCCGAAGCGGCGCCCCCGGCCCTCCCCGTCGCTCCCCCGCGGATGGTCAGCGTGGACACCCCGGAATACCGGGCGGTCTTTTCCGAGAGCGGGGCGCGGCTCATTCATTTTGAGCTCAAGAACTACCTCGCGTACCGGCCGACCCCGGACGATCCCCCGCGGCCCCAGGAACTCGTCAACCCCCCGGCGGACAGCGGCGAATTCCCCCTCAATTTTCTTTTTTACAACAACCAAAACGAAATTGAGGATTTAAAGGATTTAAGGTTCGCCGCGGACGCGGATAGCGTCAACGTCGGCGCCGGGGGAGTCGGGACCCTTTCCTTTAGCGCCACCACCCCGGCGGGCCTGACCATCGTCAAGGTCTTAACCTTCCGGGCCGGGACCTACGCCATCGGCCAGGTGGCGCGCCTCGAAAACGGCGGGTCCGTCTCCTACGAGGGTCAGCTGGGCTTGGGCCTCTCCTCCTGGCCCTACGGCGCCCAGCAGAACCGCTACAACGCGATGACGGGCTATGTCAACAACTCCTTCATCTCGGAGACCGTGGACGACGCCCAGAGCGAGCTCGCCTCCCTCGCCGTCGTCACCCGCGCGGGCTACCTGGGGTACATGGACCAGTATTTCCTCTCGGCCTTCCTCTTCCCCGACGCGGGGGAAGCGACGGCCGAGTGGCAGGAAATCGGCAAGGTCCGCCTGCGCGGAAGGGAGCTTAAGGGCCAAGGGGTCGCCCTTTCGGTCTTCTGGCCTTTAAACCTTCCCCCGGGCGCCTCCCGGAGCTATTCCTTTGACGTCTATTACGGCCCCAAGGACATGGACATTCTGCGGGAGGCGGGGCACGATCTCGTCCGCAGCGTGGATTTGGGATGGTTTTCCTTTTTGGGAAGGCCCCTGGGCTGGCTCCTCAGATTCTTCTACGGTTTCGTGGGCAACTACGGGGTGGCCATTATCCTGGTCACCGTCCTCATCAAGATTCTTCTGTGGCCGCTCACCGCCAAGAGCTACAAGTCCATGAAGAACATGCAGAAGCTCAGCCCGAAGGTCCAAAAGATCCGCGAAAAGTTCAAAGACGCCCCCCAGGAAATGAACAAGGAGATGATGGCCCTCTATAAGGCCGAAAAAGTCTCCCCCATGGGCGGCTGTTTGCCCATGCTCCTCCAGATTCCTTTTTTCATCGCCTTTTACCGGGTCCTGGACTACGCCTTGGAACTCCGGGGGGCCCCCTTTATGCTCTGGATCCACGATCTGAGCGCCCCGGACCGCCTCTTCCATTTCGACGTTTCCGTTCCCCTCTTGAGCCCTCCCACGGGAATACCCGTTCTAACCCTGATTATGGGCGCGACCATGCTCTGGCAGCAGCGCATGACGCCCGCCATGGGCGACCCCCTCCAAGCCAAGATGATGATGCTCTTGCCCCTGGTCTTCATCTTCTTCCTTTTGAATATGCCCTCGGGTCTCGTGTTATATTGGCTGGTCAACAATATTCTCTCCATTTTTCAGCAAAAGCTGATAAACAGGGCGGGAGGCCCGCCCGCGCCGCCCCGCGCCAAAGCGGCGCGCGCCAGTTAGGCGTTTTGGCGAAAATCCAACTTTCGAGGTCTGCCCATGCCTCTGGTCGAATTTGAAGGAAAAAGCGCCGAGGAAGCCATTAACAAAGCGGCTCGCGCTTTAAACGTTCCGCCCGAATGTCTCTCTTTTCAGATTATGTCCACGGGCAGCAAGGGCCTTTTTGGGCTCGGCGGCAAAAAAGCGCGCATCGTCGTGGACACGGAGAGTTCCGGAGCGAGCGACGACAAAGAGCCATCGCCCCTCGCGGACGGCGGGGACCCGGACTCCTTTCCCACGCTGTCCCTCCCCTCCCTCAAGGACCCCCTCTGGCCCATCCCCACGACGCTCCCGCGGGTGTCCGACGATCGCGAAGCGGGTTTTCTGCCCACGGTCCAGGAGGCCTTGGCCAAAGAGGCCAACGGGATCATGGTGGGCCTGGCGCCGGCGAGCCACGTCTTCGTGATCCCCGCCCTTTTCCAAGAGTGGAGCGAGGAGGGTTTCGCGGCCGGCGATTTCGCGCCCCTCGAGCGCCTGACCTTGGCGAAAGAGCGGATCTTTCTGCCCCGGCCCCTCACCTTGCCCCTGCCTGGGGAAAAGGTCCAAATCGGCGCCGACGGCCCTTACGAAAAGCTCGCCCAGGATATTCTCTTAAACATCTTAGGCCATATGGGCTTTAAGGTCGAGGTTGTCGTCAAGACCCTCGGGGAGAGGGCTATTCTGGATATTAAGAGCGCCGAGAGCGCCCTTCTGATCGGTCGCCGGGGAGTCGGCCTCGACGCCATGGAACTCGTCGTCAACAAGATCTTTTTCCGCCAGACCCGGGACAAGGCCTACAAAGACCGGCAGCGCCTGATGGTGGATTCCGAGGAATACCGGGCCCGCCGCCATTTAGGAATCCTCCAGAAGAGCTTGGTCCTCGCCAACGGGGCCGCGGAAACGCTCAAACCCCAGGGCATTCCCCAACTGACGGCCACGGAGCGACAGTTGGTGCGCTTGACCTTGGAGATGGTGGAAGGCGTGGCCCTCCGCAGCCAGGGGACCGGGGCCCTCCGCAACATGATTATCTATCCCCGCAAAAAATAAGCCGCCGCGTTGGCCAGCCCCCCAACTTACCTTGATGGGGCGCGCGACCGTCCGGGGCCTTGAGGCGTCGTGGCGGAGAATCGCGGTGGGGCGCCGTGATTTCAAATTTTAGTCGCCGTGGGCTCGCTCCGCGCGCGCCATGTTAATGGCCACGGTGGCGTGGCGGGTTAATTTTATCTAAAAAGGGCCGGGAAGCTCTGTCCGAGATTTGCCGACAATCTTTGTCCGAAATCTGACGGGAAGCTCTGTCCGAAATCTGACGGGAAGCTTTGTCCAAGATTTGCCGGGAAGCTTTGTCCGAGATTTGCCAACAATCTTTGTCCGAGATTTGCCGGGAAGCTTTGTCCAAAATTTGCCGGGAAGCTTTGTCCAAAATTTGACGGGAAGCTTTGTCCAAAATTTGACGGGAAGCTTTGTCCGAGATTTGCCGACAATCTTTGTCCGAAATCTGACGGGAAGCTCTGTCCGAAATCTGACGGGAAACTCTGTCCGAGATTTGCCGACAATCTTTGTCCGCAATTTGACGGGAAGCTCTGTCCGAGATTTGCCGACAATCTTTGTCCGCAATTTGACGGGAATCTCTGTCCGAGATTTGCCGACAATCTTTGTCCGCAATTTGACGGGAAGCTCTGTCCCCATAGCGTCCAGTGGCGCCATATTTTCCTTTCGCGTCAATCTCGCCGACTCTCACAGTTTAGAGGCCCAAGCGCCCTAAATAAGGGCCCTCGGGTCGCCTCTCTAAAAATTTTTGGCGCGCGCGATCCTTGGCTTGGCCGCCCATGAAGTGAGCTTTGACGGCGCGCTCTGGGCGGGCCGCCGAACTTTGGGCCTTGGCCCTTCTTTCTCGCGCGAGGCGCTTCGCCTCCCAAGACGCGCGCTGGGGTTTATCCCGGACGCCCGAGACGCGCGTCGCCTCGCTCGCGGCGCCTCCCCCGAAAGGGAGCGCCATTGTCCCCCCAAACCCCGTTTGGGGCCGCGCTGGGGTTTGGTCGCGCGCGAGGAAAGGGATTGAAGGCCTTCATGGGGATGGGTCCGCCAGGGGCGTCAAGGCCGGCGCCCGGGATTGGGGACTCTAAGAGGAGCGCGCGTCGCGATTGAGGGGCGATTGAGGGGGACTTAGCCAGGCCCTAAAAAGCCCCCAAAGCTCCGCGCGCCCGAGGATAGAAGCGCCACTGACGGGGGGGCGAATTGAGCCTAAAATAAAGAAATTAGCTTCTTGACGCCCAAATTAAAAGAGAGTAATAATTTTTTATAAAATATAGCGCCTTTCCGCCTCTTTGGCCTTTAACGCGCTCCCTTCTCCCCTCGTCCTCCCCGCCGCCAATTTTCGCGAAATTGGCGAATTGAGCCTTAACCCAGCGGCCCGCGTAGGCCGCGCTCCTCTCGCGCCCAATGTCAGCTCCTCCCTTAGCGTTCAGAGCGAGGGGCCTCCCACTTAACGGCTTCTTTCGCTAAAACTTCGGCGCGCCGAAGTTTTCCCCCGCCTCGGTCGTATAGAAAAGTAATGACTACAAAACAAGACCTCAAAATAGACGAAAACGCCCCCAACGCCGCGTCAGGCCCAATCTCAGTCGCGAGCGACGGAACGCCACCAGAAATGGCCACTCTTGAGCCTGGCGACCCAACGGACCAAATTGACGTTTCCCCCGAGATATCGTTTATCGAAATTGACCGAATTGAGCCAGATCTCGGGCAACCCCGCAAATTCTTCGACAGCGACGCCTTAAGCAACCTCAAAGACTCTATAGCCGCCAATTCGGTGCTAAACCCTATTTTAGTCCGCGCGAGCGAGCGCCGAACGGACTCTTTTGTCATTATTGACGGTCAAAGGCGCTGGCAAGCTTGCGCGGAACTCAAACTTAAGACTATTCAATGCCGCGTAGTCAAAAGCGACGAGCGCGGGTACCAAATACTGGCGCTGACGCAAAATATGCAACGCGAAGACCTTTTGCCAATCGAAAAGGCCAACGCTCTCGCCGCTCTCTTGGCAAAAATGAAGGGCGAGAACAATAAATTCAAACAAAAAGCGTTGACCAAAATTGTTAACCTTAAAGAAACGTCCATATCCGAATTTCTGAAAATCAGCTCCCTGGACCCCGTGATTAAAAATGAGGCGGAAAAATCCCAAGAATGGTCATCTAAAAAGCTTTTAAGGCTCGCTAAAATCAAAAATATTAAGTCCAGAACGGAAAAATTTTTAGAGTTAAAAGCGGTTGTCGACAAAAAAATGGAGAAAGCGAGAGCCAACTCCCCCTCCCCTCCCACGCCTAACGGAGGGGGAGGCGCTGGGACCATCCGCAAACCCGCCCACGGCGGCGTGTCTCTCGCCCAAGCGCGCCAGCGCGTGGAAGCCTGGAAAAAATACCTCGCTAAAGTGAAAAAAGCCGATTGGAAAGCCGCGGATATCGCGGTTATCAAAAACGATTTGGAGACGCTCTTAAAAATCCTCGACGAAGCGCGCCCCGCCGACACGACGGCGTAGAAGGCGTTTAACCTTGCGGATAACGCGCGCGCTGGCGCGCGACGAGGAATAAGTTTTCTTGTTTTCTCAATCGCGCCGTTCAAACGATAAAACAAGAACATTTAGGATTCTTTTAGGCGCCCTTCGCAAAGCGCGAAAAAGAGACTATAATCGCTGACGGAAGAGAAGATTTTTCAGCCCATCCTTCGGCGCGAAGGCGCTTCAAGGCAAAACCGAATTGACCGCCATACGCGGCTCGATTGTTCCAATGTCTTTTAAAGTTGGGCGCGCGGGCTTCGTTTTTTGAAAATCTCCACGGGAAATCTTCGCCCGGCCATATTTAAAGGCTATAGCGGGTACAAAAATGAAACGGCTCCCCCTTGGCGTCCAGAGTTTTCCAGAAATCATTGAACAGAATTACGTATACGCGGACAAAACCAGATTTATCCACGAAATTCTCAGCTTCGCGGGCAAAACTTTTTTTCTGGCGAGACCCAGTAGATTCGGGAAAACCCTTCTCTTAAGCGCTTTTGAGGCCCTTTTTAGCGGGCGCAAAGACCTGTTTGACGGTTTATGGATTGGCGAAAACGCCAAAACTCAAGGCAGCTCCAACAACGCGTATAATTTAGAGGAATCCTTCCCTATCATAAATCTCAATTTTGCCTCATTCGATTTCGATTCTCCCCAGATTCTCGAAGCGGGGATTACGCATAGACTAAAGTCAATAGCGCGCTCATACGATCTAAATATTGACGCGCCCACGCTTCCAGCGCTGTTCGCCGAATTCATTCGAAATCTCAAGCGGAAATATCAAAAAAACGTGGTATTGCTTATCGACGAATATGACGCGCCCGTCAGCGGCAACATTGACGATTTAGAATTAGCCCAAAAAAACGCGCGCGTCCTTAAAAATTTTTACGCTTCGTTAAAACCTCTGATAAAGGATCTCCGCTTTGTTTTTATCACCGGCATAACCAGTTACGCCATGCTATGGCGAATCCCCGCGCTCAATCACGTAATTAACCTGACCATGGATAAGCGGTTTTCGACCGTCTGCGGATTCACCCATGAAGAAATGGACAGCTGTTTCAAGGATTATTACCCCATCGCGTTAGAAAAATTTAAAAATTCAAATAGTTTGGGCCCCAACGACGCCATCGCGGAAGCGCGGCAAAAAATCCTTGACATGTACGATGGTTACAGCTGGGATGGAATAAAGAAAGTTCTTAACCCACATTCGCTACTTTATTTTTTCTATAACAATCAATTTCAAAGATACTGGGCGGACATGGACTCGCCATCAAAACTCATAACCGACTTTGTTTTACAAAATCCTCTCTATTTCGCGCGGGAAACTCTATCAACATTCGGTTCGGAAAAGCTTGAGATGGCCGATCCGAATTATTGGGCTCCAGAGCCGCTTCTGTTTCAGAAAGGGTATCTGACCTTGGATAAAATTGTCCAAATACCAAATCATTTCCATGAATATCGCCTCAGAATTCCTAACGCGGAAATTGATTTTAAATTCAAATCGGAATTTACGCAATTTTTATTTGAGACTCTTAATACGCGCCCTGACGACGAAAAAGAAATCTTCACAGCGGCGCTTTTCTGCGAGGACGCCGAGAAAATTTCCGCCCAAATCACCGCTAATTTACGCAAGATCATCTCTCAAAGTAGCGCGAAAGTGGAGCGCGTTTTACATGGGGCGCTGTTTTTTTATTTTTATGGATTGCCAGACGTTGAAGTCCTTTTCGAGCCAGCCGGCGCCGACACCCCTCCTGACCTCGTCGTTAAATTTGATGACGGCCTATACGTCATAATCGAACTGAAATTCCAATACGCTAAAAAGGACTCGCTAACAAAACGCAAAATTAAAGAAATTACTCGACCTTTAGCGCGACAAGGTTTGAAGGATATTGAAGATATTAACTACGGCGCCCCTTATATGGTTGGAGCCACAAAAATCCATAAATTGGGGTTAGGGATTTACGGCGAAGGACATTGCCTCGCGTTGTTAAAAACCGAAAAGCGAACGGCTTAAAGGCAGAAAATAAAGGCTCCCCGCGCGTAAGGTAATCCCTAAGCCTTTTCGCGCGCTTGTTCTTAAACTCCGCGAAGTTAAAAAATTCGCTTTCCGCATGCCAATTTTTTGCCATTTAAAGCGCATTTTGTTTTTTCAAGCGCAGCGAACGTTTCTTTCCTTCGTCGAGCCTTTCGAATTTGTCTATATAGCGAGCGCTTGTCGCCATGACCTCAATCCAGACGGCGACCTCTCGCTGCTCCGCGAGACCTTCGAAGCGCTCTCTCGCCTAAAATTGAGAGAGAGAGACCATCCTGAACCACGAAAATTAGGAATTTTCGGGCTAAAACGCTAAAATACGCGAAGGAGGAAACATTTTCAAACTCGCCGGAGCCGAAAAACCTTCAAATTTAATGGCTATTTATTTAACTATCATATATAGCATTATTATATTGCTATTTAACAATATTAATCTCACTGTTTTAAATAGCGTCCAAAATTAGAGGTATCGGGCGCGTCGCCAAACCGATCTCAAACGCGAAAGCTCTCAAATACGGCTTCTTGACCAACCGCGCGCTCGCTTGGAGTTCACGCTATCGCGCGATTGCGCGATTAAGGCCGTTGACTTAAGTAAGGTAAAAGCGCTAACATTGCGATAACGTCAAAAGGTAATCTTTGATTGGCGTTATTTAAAGGTAATCCCAAGGATAGCTAATGAAAAAACTCCCACTTGGTGTCGAAACTTTTCAAGAAATCATCGAAAATAATTGCGTTTACGCTGACAAGACCAGATTTATCCACGAAATTGCCAACTCCCCAGGCAAAGCTTTTTTTCTGGCGAGACCCAGGAGATTCGGAAAATCCCTCCTTTTAAGCTCTTTTGAAGCCCTTTTTAGTGGGCGTAAAGAACTTTTTGATGGTTTATGGATTGGCGACAACGCCAAAGCTCAAGGCAACTCCAACAATACATATAATTTAGAGGAATCATTCCCTATCATCCACCTCAATTTTGCCATGCTCAATAGTAAATCTCCCCAGAATCTCGAAGGTGGGTTTACGCATATAATACAGTCAATCGCGCGATCACACGATCTAAATATTTCCGCCCCTTCGATTTCATTGCTGTTTTACGACCTCATTCGAAATCTCAAGCGAAAATACCAAAAAAACGTGGTATTGCTTATTGATGAATATGACGCGCCCATAAGCTATAACATTGACGATTTAGAATTGGCCATTAAAAACCTTCAAGTCCTCAAAGAATTTTATTCCGCGCTAAAACCTCTGATAAAGGATCTCCGCTTTGTTTTTCTCACCGGGGTAACAAGTTACGCCTTATTATGGCATACTGGCGTTCTCAATCACTTAATAGATCTGACCATGCGTGAGCGGTTTTCGACCATATGTGGATTCACGCATGAAGAAATGGACTACTGTTTCAGTGATTATTACCCATTCGCCTTAGATAATTTAAATATTATTAACACGAATGGCCCGAACGATATCGTCGCGGAAACGCGGCCAAATATCCTTGAGCGACAAAAAATCCTTGACATGTATGATGGTTATAGCTGGGATGGAACAACCAGAGTCCTAAACCCATATTCGCTTCTTAATTATTTCGACAATAACAATATTTTTAAAACATACTGGGCGGAACAGGAATCTTCGTCAAAATTTTTAACCGCCTTTGTTCTCAGTAATCCTTTCCATTTCGCGAAGGATACGCTATCTAAGCTTCCGTCTGAATCGATCAAGATTACTGATACGAATTCCATGGCTCCGGCAACTATCCTATTCCAAACCGGTTATATGACCGTGGATAAAATTGTCAAAGGCGAAATGGAAGTCCCTGAATATTACCTCAGAATTCCAAACGAGGAAATCAGATTAAAATTTAAATCAGATTTTACGGATTTTATATTTGAAACTCTTAATATAAAACCTGAAGATGAAATACAAATCTTCAGAGAGGCTATTTTAAGCGAGAACGCCGAAACAATTTCCGACCTAATAACCGCGAATTTTAGCAAGCTCCCCGCTCAACATCACCAGCCCACGGAATCCCGTTACCATGGGTTACTGTTTTTTTATTTTCTTGGATTGCCAAACGTTGAAGTCCTCTGCGAGCCTGCCGGTTCCCAAGGAACCCCTGACCTCGTCGTTAAATTCAATGACGGCCTATACGTAATAATCGAACTGAAATACCGACAAGCCGAAAAAGAAACGGACTCGCTATCGGAAGACAAAATTAAGGATATTACTAAGCGTTTAGCGGAAAAAGGATTAAAAGCCATCGAAGACATTAACTACGCGACCCCTTACATTGTAGACGCCAAAAAAATATTAAAAATGGGATTAGGTATTTATGGCAGAGGACGCAGCCAAGCGTTATTGAAAAACGGAAAACGACCGGCTAACCCCAAAGAAGCGAAGCGACCCCGCGAATAGGGAAATCCCACGCCCTTTTCGCGCGTTTTGGCTTAAGCTCCGCGAGGCCAAACGCTTACGCTTTCCGCGATCTAATTTTGTTGGCGCTCTAAAGCGTATTTCCATTTTTTTTCAAGCGCCGCGAACGTTTTTTTGCCTCGTCGAGACTTATGAGTTTGACGATTACGCGAACGCTCGTCCCAGGCCCTCAAGCCAAACGGCGACCTCACGCGTCTCCGCGAGGCCCTTAAACGAGAGCGCTCGCCAATTTTCGCGCGAGTCTCGACGCTTTCAACTGGGCAAGGGGCCAAGGCTCTTTTTGTATCTTGGGAGCGTTAACGAGTCACTAATAACGCGCGGCGGCCCCAACGGAAAAGCCCTCTTCGAAGTTTTTCGCGATTCGCCTCGCGGCCCACGTTGGCCAGCCCCCGAGTGGGAAGAAAAGCGGAATGCGGGAAGGCGCGCGCTCGCTCCTCAAGACAGTGGATTTCCAACCGGAATCCCGCCTGGAATCGCTTAAGGTCCGCCCCTGAGGGCGCGCCCGAGCGCGCCCGAGGCCTCGCTACTTCCCCCAAATCTCCTCTGTCGCGCCATAGGTCGCCTTGAGGGGCTCTTTGGCCTCTTTGGCGAAAAAGAGGTAATAGATGGAAGGCACCACAAAAAGCGTGATAAAGGTGGAACTGGCGAGTCCCCCGATAACCGCCCTGCCCAGGGGGATCTGGGACTCTCCGCCCTCTCCCATGCCCATGGCCATGGGGACGAGCCCCAAAATGGTCGTCAAAGTCGTCATCAGGATGGGCCGCAGGCGCCTTTTGCCGGTCTCCACCAGAGCGGGAATCAAATCGTAGCGGTCCCGGCGCCTCAGTAGGTTGGCGTGGTCCACCAGGATAATGGCGTTGTTCACCACAATCCCGGCGAGCATGATGACTCCGATAAAAGAATTGATATTGAAAGAAATATTCGTTAAGAAGTGCGCCCAGACCACCCCGATGGCCGCGAAGGGTAGCGAAAACATGACGACCAGGGGACCTTTCAGCTGCTCGAACTGACAGGCCATGACCATGTAGACCAAAAAAACGCCCATGGTCAGAACGGTCAAGAGCCCGTCAAAGGTCTCCTTGAGTTCCTCGGCCTCGCCGGTGAAGGAATAGCTGAAATCCAGGCCCATGGGGAGGTTTTTGAGTTCCCTATCGATGTCGGCGACCACGTCTCCCAGGGGCCTGTCCGTCAAATCGGCGTTTAGGGTGACAATCCGCGCCTGATTTTTCCGGGAAATGGACAGGGGCCCGGAACCGGGGACGGCGCGCGCGACGCTCGCGAGCATGGTCGTCTCCCCTTTGCTGTTGGTCAGAGGGAGCGTCATGATCTCGTCCACGCTCAAGGTCTCGGAGTCTTTGAGGCGCACGCGGATATCGTATTCTTTGCCGTTCTCCCGGAAATAGCCGGCCACGCTGCCGCCCACCGCCGTCTTAATCAGGGAGGAAATGGCGTTGACGCTGAGCCCCGCGTCCGCCGCGCGGTCGCGGTCCACGACGATGAGCTCTTCCAAGGTCGCTTCCTCGTTGGAGAGATACACGTCCGTGATCCCCGGCACCCTTTCCACGATCGCTTTCATGGCCAGGGAAAGGCGCGTGGCCTCTTCCATGTCGTTGCCGCGCAGCTCAATTTGGAGTCTATCCCCGCCCATGCCGCCGCCGCCCACTAAAAAGGATTGCTCGGCCCTCAGGCGCACCGTGGCCCCGGGGATGTTGGTTATCAGGGGCCTTAAACTATCAATAATCTCAAAGACGGAACGCTCCCTCTCGGCCACGGGAAGAATCCGCACCTGGAACTCGCCCTTGTGGCTGCCCCGACCGTTAAAGCCGCCCGATCCCCCAATATCCGAGGAAGTGGCGATAATCTCCGGGACTTCCCGGACCACGATGTCCTCAATGCCCTTTAGAACCGCCGAAGTGGTCTCCACCCGGGACCCAGGTTCCAGGGTCAGTATTACCCGAAAGAGGCTCTCGTCCGTCCGCGGGATAAACTCCGTCCCCACCCGGTAAGCCACCCCCAGGGAGGCGGCGGTGATGACGAAGGCCAGAATAACCACGGTCCAAGGCCGCGCCAGGGCCCTGCGGAGCCAGGAGAGATAGAGATTTTCCACGCCCTTAAAGAAGGACTTGAAGTATTTCGGCTCCCCGAAGGGCTGGGGAGCGGCCGAGGCGTCCCCCGTAGCGCCTGCCCCCGTCTTTTTGTCTTTAAGCAAAAAGCCCGCGAGCATGGGGACCAAAGTCAGGGCGACAAAGAGGGACGAGGCGAGGGCAAAACAGATGGTGAGGGCGAAGGGCCGGAACATCACCCCCGCGAGACCCGTCAAAAAGACTAGGGGGAGAAAAACCGAAAGGGTGGTGAGGGTGGAGGCTAAAATGGCCGAGGCGACTTCCCCCGCGCCCTCCACCGCCGCCTGTTTGGGGGGGAGCCCCGTGGAGCGGAGCCTAAAAATATTGTCCAGCACCACGATGGAATTGTCCACCAGCATGCCCACCCCCAGGGCCAAGGAGCCTAAGGTCACGATATTTAAGGTGAGCCCGCAGAAGTACATGGCCATAAAAGTGGCGATGACCGAGATGGGAATGGCGACGCTTAAGACAAGAGTGCTTTTAATGTGCTGGAGGAAAAAGAGAATGACGACCACGGCCAAGAGTCCCCCCAAAACGGCGGAGGTGGTGACCGTTTGGATGGACCTTTTGATATAGATCGCGCTGTCGAAGAGGTGATCGATATGGACGTTGGCGAAGGTCCGGTTGATCTCCTCGATCACCTGGTTGGCGGCGTTGGAGACCACCACGGTGTTGGCCCCGGACTGCTTGAAGACCCCCATGAACTGGCCTTCCAGGCTATTGACCCGGGTAATGCGGGTAATCTTCTCCCAGCCGTCAAAAACGTCCGCGATATCCCTCAGATAAACCGGGGCCCGCCCGTTCGCCGCCCTGGCGACCATGACGCTCCCCAAGTCATCGAGGGAGGCGAACTCGCCCTTGGTGCGGACGGCCACGGCCACCCGCCCCCGGTCCAGGTCGCCCCCGGCCTCGGTGACGTTTTCGGCGCGGATCAGGTTGACGATATTATTAAGATCCAGACCCTGGGCCTTGACCTTAAAGGGGTCTATCTCCACCCTAAATTCCCGGTCCAAGCCCCCGAAGGGGGAAGCCGAGGCCACGCCCGGGGCCCTCTCCAAAAGGTAGCCGATCTCGTCCTCGATGTAGCGCTTCAAGTCCACCGGGTGGAAATTGGAAGAGACCCCCAAAGCCATGATGGGCCGCGCGGAGGTGTCGAATTTTTGCAGGAAGGGCCGATCGATCTCGTCGGGAAGGCGCGAGATAACCCGGTCGATGCGATCGCGGATATCGTTGGTCGCCTCGTCGAGGTTCGTTCCCCACCCGAATTCCACGAAGATATTGCTGGAACCCTCGGAAGAGAGGGACGAAATGTTTTCCGTCCCCGGCGTGGCCACGATAGCCCTCTCCAGGGGTTTGGTGATCTGCTCTTCAATGTCGCCGGGGGCCGCGTTCTCGTAGTTGGTGCGCACCGAGATAACCGGGTAGGTGAGCTCGGGCATCAAATCCAGGGGAATGCGCGTCAAAGCGAAGAGCCCCAGAACCGAGACGATTAAAATCGTCATGGTGGTGAAAATGGGCCGATCGACGGCGAAGGCGATGATTTTCATAGGAATTTTAGGAGGGCAGCTCGCCGGGCCGACGGTTCTCGCCCCCGCCTTCGGCGGGCGCGAGACTGGCTTCCGGGAGGCGGTAGACTTGACCGTCGCGCAAGAGGTGTTGGCCCAAGGTCACCACGGGCCCGTCAATGGGGCCGCCGCCGCTCACTTCCACGCGGCTTCCTTCCCTGATCCCCAAACTCACGCGCCTTTCCGAGACCGTGGAGGTGACCGGATCGGCCACGAACAGGACGTATCCGTCGTGACGGCGGAAGGGCACGTCCGCTTCCACGGACCAGACTCCCTCGCGCTGGCTGAACACGAAAACCACCTCCGCGAACATTCCGGGCTTGAGAGCCAGGGCGGGGTTCGCGACCTCCAGTTCCACCCGGGCCTGCCGGGAATCCGTGGAAAGGACCGGGGCGATCCGCAAAATCTTCCCGGGGAAGGCGCGGTCGGGATAGGCCTCGGTCCTAATGGTGGCCTCCATCCCCACCTGAATCTTGGGATAATCCTTTTCGATAACGTCCACCACCACGAGGAGCGGATCCAGCGACACCACGTCCAAAATGGGAGAGTTGGCGGTCAGTAGCGTCCCACCGTCCGCGAGCCGCGAGCCCACGTAGCGATAGTCGCCTTCCGCCCTCTCCTCCACCGGCGGCCAGGCGGCGCTCACCCGGGTGTAGGAGAGCTTCAGCTCCGCGTCCGCCAACTGGTTTAAAGCGCCGTTCAGCTGGCTTGTCGCCACGTTGAGCCGAGCCTCGGCCTGGAGGAGCCTATTTACGGCGTTCTCGTAGTCGGACTGGGTGACGATGCTCTTTTGGGAAAGGTTGAGCTGACGGCTCATGTCGCTCTGGGCCAATTCCAAATTGGCCCGCGCCTCGGAGAGCTGGGCCTCGGCCAAGGTGACGCTGAGTTTGGCCCTATCCCGGGCCAAGACGTATTCCTCGTCGTCCAAAAGGGCCACCAAGTCCCCGTTCTGGAGCCTATCGCCGATATCCACCAGAATTTCTTTGAGTTCCCCCCCGACCTTAGGCGCCAGGAAAAAACGGTTGGGCGCGGAAAGGGTTCCGTGGTAGAAACTCAGTTCCCGCATGGTCCCGTATTTCGCCTCCCCCAATTGCACGTAAACCGCCTCTTGGCCTGGCGGGACGCTGGCGAAGGGGGAAGCCGCGGAGCTTATCAGTCGGAAGGCGGTAAAACCCACGAAAAGAGCCACGATCAGGCAAAGCTTTTTGTGGCCGCGGGAAAACGCGTTTAATTTATTAAACATCCAAAAACCCGCCCTCGCGAATCTCGTTGCTAACAGGCGCGGAAAGGCGCCCTGATTCCTTGATCGCGGAACTCTGGCCGCGAAAGGCCCCAAGCGCGCCGCGCGCGAACTAACCCTATGTTAAGCGTCCAAGCAAAACCCGCGCCACGCCCGCTAAATTCCGCCAAGAAGCGTCAAAAAGTGGTTAAAAAAGAAAAAGGCGCGGACGCGAGAGCCAAAAAGATGGGTAATAATTCCCCCACGCTTTGGCTATTTTTTACCCGAATCAGCCTCGCTCCCCTTAAGCTTAAAATATTAGACTCGCGGCGCCCTTTTGTAAAGCGGCATTGCCATCCCGCCATCCTTAAAACATTGAGCGCGCCGCCAATTCGCCAATTAAATCTTTGCCATAATCGTCCTTCCGAGCCTTTCCCGCGCGAAAGGGCCCAAACGCGCGAATTTTAGCTCGCTTTCCGTCAAATATCGTCATTTTTTTGTCAATTATTCTCCCGCGCGGCCGCGCGCGCTGACCGTTAATACGCCAACGGCCCTAACCCAGCGGCGGGGCCCCCGGCCCCGCCAAGCCGCGCTCGAAGGGGCAAAACGGCTTTTCCGCGCGGCGCCGCGCCAGCCCGAAGCCCTCCCCCCTCATCCGCGGGCGCCGCCTTCTTCCCCGCTACCCGCGCGGGCAAACCCGCCGCGCTACCCCCGAACGCCACGCCACCGTGACTCGGTCGTTTCCCGGCCTTTACCCCGCCTTTCCCATGAGGACCATGACGCTTGACAGCCTGATCAAGTTGAGCGATGGCAGTTTTCTAAATATACAGTTTCAGTCCACGCGAAACAGTCCGATCTCCATAGGTTCATTGGTTTACGCCGCGTTAGCGATTAGAGATCTCTCGCCAGCTGGCGGTGACGCGGAGGTCAGGACTATAATCGTCTACTCGACCGACGTTAAGAAACTCCCAGCTGGAAGCGTCCCCCGCGAACTCAACAAGAACGCGCAATACTTGTGGCGCGTATTCGAGCAAATTCTATTAGTCGCCAGGAGCTACATGGCCGAGTTCGTCGAGAAATTCTGGCTCATAATCGCGGACTTGGAGGCGGGAGCGCCCGTCCCCGCCTTGTCGGAACTCGATCTCGCCATGTTTTATTTCGCCCCCATGGGTAAAATTGACGACAAAAACCCTGGCCCGCTAGCCTACAAATTTCTCTCTCCTGGCGTTCAAGCTCTCGCGAATACCGGAGACTCGGATATAATGAGAATGGCCTTCAATGGTTATATGGCGCGGGGAGCCCCCCTCGCCGCGATAGCGAAAAAATTTAAGGAGGAATTCGCTATGATGAACGGAACCGACGTAAAAGTCGTGGACATGTTGACGGACGGGCAATTTTCGCGCCTTATGAAGGAGAAAGAGACCCTGTCCGCGGAGAAAGAGACCCTGTCCGCGGAGAAAGAGACCCTCGCTGTCATTGCCCAGCGCGCCATCCTGGCCATGAGCGCCGAGAACAAGAGCGTGGTGGAGATAAGCGAGTTATTGAATATTTCTCCGTCCGAGGTTTCCAACATTCTGGAAAGCGCCGGCGGGGACCAAAAGCGGCCTAGCTAGGTCCCTTTGGCGCGTCCTCTGGATAAGCTTACGAGGCCTTAAAGGCCTTCCCCAGGTCTTCCTTCCGGCTATGGGGGAGGGGGGGCGCCCGCGCCAAGACCCAAGAGCGCCCCTCCACGCTCCGGCGGCTCCACGGGAGACGCCTTGAGGGGACCGAAGGCGGAAGCCAGCGTCGCCATCTTTCCTCTCCGCGAGGCGGGCCGCGTTCCCGCGCTGGCGGAACCCACCTTTGGGGCGCGGCCCGCGCTCCCGCGCCGGGCCATGAGCCAGCCCAGGGGCTCGTCGTCGCCCCCATGGCGCTCGCGGCCAGCCTCGCCTTCCTGGGTTTCTCGCGAAGCGCCCGGACCCGGGCGCCAAAAGGCCGAACCTTGGGCCGGGGCGGCGCTCCGCTCCTAAACTAGACTCTCGCGCGAGGGGCTTCCCTATCGAAAGTCCCGTCCCCACCTTTTGAAAAGCGAGTTCGCGGCCATTTTCCCCGCCTCTGGAACGTAGGTTCCCAAAGTTTGATGAGAGTGCAAAAAGTCCCGAAATTTAAATTCGGTCAGCCGCTAATGCTAAATGAGGACAATTAATTAGATAAATAGCTATATACGGCATTGTCTTGCTTCCGGTTGCTGCGCTTAAAAGTTTTTGCGCTTTCATCAAAGTTTACGCGCGCGCCATGTTTCGCTCCCAAGTAGGGGCCATCTGGAACGATTTTTCGCTCTCCCCCCTGGGCCGCGCGACTGGCGCTCTTCCCTCTCCGCTGGCTCTTTTCCCAGGCCATCTCCTTGACCTCCGCCACCGTCGATTTGACCTTCGCCAAGCCTGTCCTATTGGACCCTTCAGGCTTGTCTCTTCCCGCGCGGCCAATAGGGCGCCTCCCATTTCGTCTCCCCGGCGCTCTCGCGCCGGCTCGCGCCTCAGCCCCGCGAAATAAATTATCCTCGCGGGCCTTAATAGCGTCATTTCCTCCGTGGCCCCGGTTCTCCTCCGCCTGGCGCCGCGATTCGCGGCGACACTCGCGCCCGAGCGCTTTTTTCCGTTCCCCAACAGGCTTCCTCTGGCGCGCCCCTATGTCATGGATCGCGCCGATGGAAGCGCCGGCTTCCGAGGCGTGACGGGGCTGGGCCTCAGGCTCCGCCGCGGTCGGCCTCTCCCCCCAAGCGCGACCTTAAAAGCGTCCCCGTCGGCGACTGCCCATAAAGCGCTTTCGCCGCCAAGGACTTTTGGCCCCATGGGGAAGCGTGGGAACTGGCGCCCCGAGGCTTAGGGTCAAGGAGAGCTATTTTTCCCCAGGCCACCACGGTTCTTTCCGCGCTTCCGCGCCCCGACGGGCGGCGCCTTTCCCCACGATTGACAAAAAAGGCGGTCGGGTGCTATCAAAAGTAAAGTTCTATAAGGATATCGCGGCCCACGCGCGGGGCCTCGCGAGGCTTCGCGCCGACAGCCGCGCGCCGCCTTTCCCCTCCACGATAGGCGGGCCCCTCCGTTTCCAACCCCAAGCGCCTCTGGAGCTTAGAGACGGCGCTCCCTCTCGTTTCGCTCGATACCCCTCCAAGGATTCAGACATGAAATTTTTTCTCGACACCGCCAATCTTGACGAAATCGCCAAAGCCGCCAGTTACGGATTTTTGGATGGGGTCACCACCAACCCCTCCCTCATGGCCAAAGAAGGGATCGCGAGCCAGGAAGAGCGGATCAAGGAAATCTGCAAACTCACCGATGGTCCGGTCTCCGCCGAAGCGCTCTCGACCGATGTCCCCGGCATGCTCGCCGAGGCCAGGCGGCTGGCGGGCCTGGCCCCCAACGTGGCCGTGAAACTCCCTCTGACCATGGCTGGCCTGGAGGCGACCAAATCCCTGTCCGCCGAAGGAATCAAAATCAATCTCACGCTGATCTTCTCGCCGCTCCAAGCCCTCCTGGCGGCGAAAGCGGGCGCCCATTTCACGAGCCCCTTCGTGGGACGCTTAGACGATATCGGCCAGGACGGCATGGACCTTGTGGAACAGATTATCGGGATCTATAACAATTACGCCTACGAGACGGAAGTCATCGTGGCTTCCATACGCCACCCCCAACACGTTCTCCGCGCCGCTTTAATGGGCGCCGATATCGCGACAATCCCCTTTAAAGTCATAGAACAACTCGCCAAACACCCTTTGACGGACAAAGGTTTGGCCTCTTTCCTGGCCGATTACGAAAAGGCCTCCAAAAAATAGCCTTTCCCGCCCTTTTTCCGCCAAATCTCCACTTCAAGCCGGGGGCGCCTTCCAGCCGCGGCGAAAGCGCCCCAAAGGAGAAAGGGCCGCGGGGAAACGCTCGCTTTCCAAAGCCAAATATCCGCCTCGAAATTTAAAAGGCTCCACGCGAAACGCTCTTCCAGCCAGGCGCGAGGGAACTTCGCGGATAGGGCTCGCCTCGATCGAATTGGCTCTTTTTGGCGGTGGAGTTTCCGCCCAGTTCGCGGGTCAGACTCAAAAAAGGCGACGCGCTGAAAATAAAAGGCGAACGCGTCGCCAAGATCTTCCCCACGGGCGGACGCGAAACAGCTCCTATGGCTTTTCAGTCAAAAGAGTCTCGCGCCACGCTGGCGCTGGGAACCCGCGACACCATACCCTCATACCCTTTTCATTCGATCGCTTAATAGGTTAATATGATATGGTTCAAGTATTTAAAAGGGAGGTGAGTATGTCTGGACCGCGCCAAGAGCTACCAGTCGGAGTTCAGACTTTCGCGCAAATTATCAATAACGGACTTCTTTACGTGGACAAAACCGCCTATATCGCCGAGATGGTTTCCAGCTACGGAACAAAGGCTTGGTTTTTGGCCAGGCCCAGGCGTTTTGGCAAATCCCTCATTGTCTCCACGCTTGAGTCTTTATTCACAGGCCCAAGGGAGCTTTTTAAGAGCCTCGCCATCGAAAAAAGGCTTGGAGAGGAGATCTTCGCGCCTCGTCCGGTTATCTCGTTGGACATGAGCGACGCTGTCACTGACTTGGGAGTGGACGAGTTTCGACGGTCTCTAGCCCGTTTGACATCCTCTTCGGCCATTTGGCGGGAAGACGAGCGCTCTCTCGCGAGTTCCGCTTCCTCCCCGGCGGCGGCCTTTATTTTTCCGCCGGACGCCACTCTTTCAGCCGCTGAAATTTTGGGGGATCTTATCCAAACTCTCTCTAAGCGCTCTGGACAGCGGGTAGCGGTGCTTATCGACGAGTACGACAAGCCAATTCTGGATTTTATCAAAAAGCCAGACGAGGCTGAAATGATTCGCGAAACTATGCGCAATTATTACGCGCGCCTGAAATCAAACGATAAATATATTTCATTTATTTTTATTTCCGGTATCAGTAAATTTTCGCGTATGAGCGTATTTTCCGCAATGAATAATCTTGATGATATCTCAATTGACGAAAAATATTCGGCAATATGCGGTTTTACCCACAATGAGTTTACCGAAAAATTTGCCGCGCATTTGGAAGAGACAGCCATAATTCTTGGGAGTAGCCGCGAAGATCTGCTTGAAAAGCTTAAGGATTATTACGATGGATTTTCTTTTGACGGAAAGACGCGCGTCTACAATCCTTTTAGCGCGCTGCTTTTCTTCAAAAAAAGAGTCTTTGACAATTTTTGGTTTATTAGCGGAACCCCGCAAATAATAGCTCATTATCTCAAAGATAAGCGTCTGACCGTGGAAGAGTTTCGCGGAATGCTAGTTCCCAGGTATTTCATCAGTAACCCCGGAGAGATAGACTCCTCGGGACCAGCGAGTTTTTTATACCAGTCTGGCTACCTGAGCGTTCGGCTTGATGAGCTAACAAACAAATATACCCTTGATTACCCAAACCGCGAAGTTTACGAATCTATGTCGCGGCTCCTGGTTGATAATTATTTTGACGCCGCGCCGATAGCTGAAGAGGAGCGCGACAAATTGCGAGATGCGCTGAAAAGCGGCGAGGCGAGCGCTTTAATTGAGGTATTTAATGAATTTTTGGCGGAGATACCATATGACTTTTATTCCAAAGCAAATCGTAAAACGGTAAAAATTGACGGTATTAAAATTAATTTTGACGAATGGCTGTATCACTCCAATATTTTATCCTTTCTTATTGGGGCGGGCGTAACCGCGCGCGCGGAAAAACATACGAGTCTTGGACAGTCCGACTTGGTGGCGATCCACGCGGGAAAAATATGGGTTATAGAGCTTAAGATGGTCAGAAACGACAATGACGAAACGGTAGCCAAAAACGCTCTTAAACAGATACGGGACAAAGATTACGCTGGACCATACGACAATCCGATTCTTTTGGGAATAGCCATTAACGAATCGAAGCGAACTATCGGCGCTTGGGAAGTCGGATATAAGAATCGGCCTTAATATGGAATCACATCCGTCCTAAAAGTTGAAGAGCATTTTTGTGAAGTCCTTATAGATAAGTACTTTCAGCGGAATTCCAACAAATTTGGATTGAAAGACCCCCTCGATAAAATTTTCTTATGGTTTTCAGGATACAAGAACCTACTCTTTAAAAAGAATATTTCCCACGAGACTTAAAACAATAATTTTGGCTTCGGGTTCAACTTAAGCGGAATATATGACGAAGCCGCAATAAGTCGGCTCGCCCGCCCCGAGTTGTTTACGTCTTTCGGTTGTTAGCCTTAGATAGGCTGGGAGGGAGATATAATATGCTATATATAGTGCCATGACTGTTCAGCGCGTCTGTTTCTTTAGGCAATGCCCTTACCCAGCTCTTCACCGCGAACCTCCTCGTTGACTTTTTGCGGTTTCGTCATGGATTTACCGGGTCTGAAGGTAAAAGTTGTAGCTCCTGATTATCTGTTGGCCATGAAGATCAAAAGTTCCCGGCAACTAAGCCATGATTTTATCGATACCCGATTTTTGATAAACAAGCTGGGCGTTAAAACGCGGGAAGACATCGAGTCCTTGGTTCGTCAATATTTTTCAAAGTTCAAGCTCACGGAAGATTGCGCGACTAATCGTGAACAAGCCTTCACCCCGTCTTAACTCGGAGCTGGTTGATAGCCGGCGCCGAAACCAGCCGAAATATCTTAACGCGACGCGTCGTAACGCGCGCGCGTAAAATTTTCGACGCGATAGC
>JAISCZ010000011.1 GCA_031265205.1 Deltaproteobacteria bacterium | reverse complement strand
GGCGAACTAACAAGTATTCCTTGTGAGTTGCCTCCGGGGTCAATTCACCTTCCTCATAAATATTTGAAATATGAAGACTAACGTTTTGTTGAGTGGTTTGAAAGAGTTCCACCATCATCCGCTGGGTAAGCCAGACCGACTCATCCTCAAAGCGAACATCTATCTTGGTCTGGCCATCTTCGGTCTGATAAATGAGGAACTGGCTGGCGCGCAGGTTTGCGGTCATGCTGGGTCTCCTTTGGGGCTGGCGCTTATTGTAGCTGTTTCCTCACTGCGATTCAACTTTCCTTCCAGCAATCCTTTATGCGGCGCCCGCATATTTCTTCAATACTGAAATTTTTTTGGTTACTGTTGCCACATCCCGTTATCTCGTCTCGCGCCATGGCCAGTTCCCCTTTCTTTTCCCCGCTTAATTTACTCAAATAAAATCAGTCAGGCTTAAGGACCGAGACCCCTTTGGTGACGCGGGTTCATCCCCGCGTTCCGTAAACCAGCATGGTCAACGCGCATGCGGATTCATCATATAGTAGCGCTAGGCGGCGCCTAAACGGTCGCCCGGCAACTCTGAGCGCCAGTTTTTTTTCGAGTTAATCACGCTCCACGCCTGACTTTTTAACCCCTACGTCAAGGACTACTGGTTCGCCAGGGAGGCTGCGCCGCCTGCGCCCTGCTGGTTGGATTGCGCCTTGAAGCTTAGACTAACCCGATAAACAATCGATATCTCGGGGCATCAAGGGCGCCTTCGCCCTGTATATGGAAAATTTCGTGCCAGCCGCCGGGGAGTTTCGTCGTCGGCTGTCCCCTCCAGCCCGGTCGCGCTCCCCTGGAAAAAAGACCCCGCCGGAACGCGGACAAATTCCACGCCGATACTGTCGCGCGTCTCCCCGGCGAGAGCGAATGGCGACGCTGGGCCGAGGAGAAGCGCGAGACTTAAAATCCCCAAGCGAATCAACCGCGAGACAAAAATTTCCAGAGCCGCCCTTGGGGCCGGGACCGCGGCCTCCAGCGCGCGCCCTAAGGCGTAGCCTCAATTTTAGCGAGCTTGGCGCGCTTTCCGTTTTATTTGGGAGCGAAAAATGTCCAATAGCGACCTCCCCCAAGCGCGCTTAAGCGTTTTTCGCGCGCGCGCTTTTTTCGCCTTAAGTCCCAGTCGTGGCCTCCCTCGAAAACGCGGCTCTTCGAGGAAACGCGGGTGGGGTCAATAAAGAGCGGTCCCCGCGCTCCCTCGCGCGAATCCCGTGGGATAGCGGCAGCCCGCCGTGGGCGCCAAGCGGAAAAAAACCCCTTCGCGGGATAGCCGGCCAACTTAAGACGCGAGCTGTCGCGAGCGAGGCGCCACGGCCCAAGACCTCGGTCGGCGCCCGGGAAGGGAGCGTCGCGCGTCCCCCACAAGAGGGTGGCGGGAGATAGCGCCGAGCCCTAAAAGGGCGCTAGCGCTCCGAGAGACTATTTTCGAAGGGCAGCAAACTCCGCTCGTAGGTTTTGATTTTATTGTCCAACTTGTCGAGCAAGGCCTGGCCGTCGGCTATCTTCGCGGCGATTTTAGCCCGCTGATCAATGAGAATCTGTTTGCGCGCGCCGATGGTCGCGTCGCCCTCCAGATGGAGTCTCAAGTACTCCCGCAAAGCCGCGATCTCCACGCCCGCGCCGCGCATGCATTTCACGAATTCCACCCAACCCAAGTCGCCTTCGGCGTAGTCGCGAGCGCCGCCGCTCGCGCGGCGCACCCTCGGAATTAAGCCCACGCGCTCATAGTACCTGAGCGTGTCGATAGTTATGTCATATTTTTTGGATACCGCGGCGATTAACAATTATTACACCTAAAAAAAAGCCAAAAATTCGCCTCCGGCGAAAAAGCGGAAAAGGCCCGCGCGCGCGATAGCCTTCGCGGGGATACGGGAAGCGGCGCCTCAAAAACAAAGAAAATATAGCAAATCCAAGCTGACGAGCAAAGCGGGAGCCACTCGGCGCTCAGACGCCCGGCGAAGACGGCCCTCTGGGAGCGTCAGAGCGGCGAGGGGAGGGGAGCGCCCAAAAATTGCTATTTTATTTAATTATAAAGAGCGTAAAAATAAATATTGTATAGCTAAATTAATAATTTAATATACTTAAAATCTAAAATAGACAATAATTTTAAGGTTTAATATTGAAAAACCTATGGCGTCGCGCGCGGCTTCCACGCGAACGAGGGGCTTTTTCGCGGGGCGATAAAAAAAACCTCTTGACCTGGAGTCGACTCCAAGTGGTAAGGTCCTTTTCGCGTCGCCAAACACGCGCTAAAGCGTCCCAAACGAGGCAATACGGCGCGCGATCGCGCGCGAAATGGAGCGAACGTTTCCCGCTTTAAAACGTGAAAGGCCCCCAAAACCTTTCCGCCCCCTCAAAAAGCTCCCGCGCGGCGCGCTTCAGGAAGACGGCGGAACAATTTTAGCCTCGCTTTTCGTCAGTCGCGTCTAAGGCTAGCCGTGTCGGCCATTCCAGCGGCCCCGAGCGGCCACTCTCGCGCGGAAAAATTTTCTTCCCGTCGCCCTTTCCATTGGCGCCCGAGCGCCCCCGCCCGCCCCGCGGGCGATATATCGCCAGAGCGCCGGAACAACCTATAGCCTTCAATTCTTGACAATGAGGCGATAAACTTGCGAGCCAGAAACGATTCCCCCATCCCTCAAATCCTCGTGGCCTATTTCTCGCTCTCCGGCAATACCCGCAGGGTCGCCGAGTTAATCCACTCTCTCGTGGGCGGCGATCTCTTTGAGATAACGACCGTGGTTCCTTATCCCCAAGATTACGGCGAGGCGACGCGTATAGCCCAGGCGGAAAAAAGCCGCGGTTTTCGGCCCCAGCTTTCTTCCCGCGCGGAAAATTTCCAGGCGAGCGATCTTATTTTTTTAGGATACCCCAACTGGTGGGGCGATTTGCCGATGGCGCTGTATAGTTTTATGGAAGAGTACGACTTCTCCCAGAAGACCGTCGCGCCCTTCTGCGCCCATGGCGGAAGCGGCATGTCCCAAACGGAAAGGACCGTTCGCGAAAAATTAGTTGGCGCGCGCGTCTTGCCAGGACTCGCCATTCGCGGCAGTCGCGTCCGTCAATCCGAAGACAACGTGAAGGCGTGGTCGCGATCCTCAAAATTCCTTGATTAATAGGCAATTTTAATATACGGGTAAATGACGCGCAAGCGTTATTTGGCTTTAGCGTCGCTTATTTTTCCGCGCTTATGGATTATCCGCCGGAGTTGGCAATCTTCCGCGAGTGGCGGGTGACGAAAATTCACGCTGGCTTCGCGGCTGAGTTTCTTCGCCGCGAATCCCCGTTTTAACGTAGCTCATTTTCCCCCATCATTAATACTCAGAAGGAGAATGCGGCGATCCTTGCCGACTGAATCCATAATGTCTTCGGAATGAGTCGCCATGATATATTGGTTACGTGGCGCCAAACTCACGAGATTATTAACGAAACCGCGACGCCATTGCGCGTTGAGATGGAGCTCAGGTTCGTCAATGAGCGCTATGGATGGCTTATTTTTTGTGTGAAGCCAAATGAGAAAAAGGGTTGAGACGATCTCCTTCTGGCCGGAACTTAAAGCGTCGAAAGAAAATGACTCATCGCCATTTATGGGCTTAACTCGGATATCAACGGCGTTATCAGACGAAAGCCGCGGTTTGCCTAACGCTCCTCCAGCGTAAAACCGCGTAAGTTCGTTGAGCTTTTCGATGGCCTCGCCTGGCTCATGGCCCTCCACGGACTCGAACATATTGGACTCGCGCGTCAGGGAACGCAATACCTCAAGTTTGAAAGCGCTCACCGGAAATTCATCGCGTTGGAACGCTTGCCGCCTCGGTAAACGGCCGCGCTTGACCATCATTCCAAGATCGAGATTTCCTTCTTGAACCTTCCGATAGCCGTGGAAAAGCAGAAACTTATTTCCAATAACTGGGTTTGGCGTAAAACCACAAATCGCCTTGATAAAGTCGTCTACTTCGCTTTCAGGATCGAACGGATCCTCTTCGAGCCACTTTTCGCGTGGCGACGCGCCGGTTATTTTCACGGTTCCGTCACGCTCTATCCTGACTTGAACGGAGACCGCTTCATCGCCAATGGCTATTTCGCCGCTAATCTCCGCAAAACGCGACCCCGCCTTAATGAGCAAATCAGGCGCGTCAACGGTCGAGTATCCGTTTCGCGAATTGGAACTCTTTTCCCTCAAGTCAAACGCGAACGACAGCAAAGAGAGGCATTCGATAACCACTGTCTTACCCACGCCGTTTCCAGATCCCATGACAAGGATATCGGGGTCGCCTGGCATTCTGGGTTCCGGAAATTCCATCTCCAGCTCGTCGACGCCTTTGTAGTCGCGAACGCTTATCTTCCTGATTCTAACTGATTTGTTTCGGTCCATCTTTATAACCGTCTCCCTTAAATTCCCTCGCCAAGCCGCGTAACCGCTGGCCGCGCCACGCGAGCGGCTTGGGAAAGTTTTTAGGACATAATTGGGAATCTTGTCGGCCACGGCCGCGAAGGCGGCGTCGCCGCGTTCCCGCCAGGCTTTCTTAAATCCGGCGCGCGGTTTTCAGGCAAAAGTATGGGTCTTTTTGACCGCTTCGCGCTCCCCAAACGCCTTAAGCGGCGTCTTTTCGCGCGCTTTCTCCTGGATCGCGCCTTTTTGGAATCCGCCGCGCGCCAAAAGTCGCGAGCCTTGGAGACCAGGGCAGAATCATCCTCAGACAGGTTACGCGGTTCTTTCAAGGGGCGCTGGAAAGGAAGGCGCGTTTGGCCCTGGCGCCGCCCCTTAGCCGTTCATATTTTTCATTTCCTCCACAATCAAAGAATCTCGCGATTTCGACACGCCGAAAGGTGGCGCCTTTATAAAAAATGACGTTTTTTAGTCATTCAAGAACGGTTAAGCTATTAAAAAAAGGCGCGCAGACGTTATTGGAAAATGTCTTAAACTTACGCTCAATGGAGCGTTTATTCGCGAAATCGCCTTGGAGAAAACAATTTAAAAAAATTAATTTTGTTTCGCCAGTCTTTTTATCTAGCGTGGCTACGTCAATCTGTTGTCCTGGGGTGTACAGACGAATATTATTGATTGTAGCTTCGCCGCTCCTTGATATGAAAATACCACATAACCCATTATAATTTTGAAGAGAAATTGATTCAACTCTTTGTTCCATTTTGTCAGCCCAGATTGTTTTGGGAACTGAAAAGGTATTATTTTGCTTGAACAATTCAAGATAAGAAGGCGATACTGAACAAAAATCGCCATCAATCGTCAAATCTCGCTCAAGTGGGCCTTGAAAAAACATTTTCATATCGCCAACCCAAAATTCCAACGATTCCGGAATATTGTTTATCGGGTCAAATTTAAACGTCCTTAGGACAACGTCCTCGTGGAAAGCCACATTGCCTTCCCTGTAATTGATGTCGCTGATTTTAAAATCGCTTGGGTAAGACACGTTTATATTTAATCCTTTCGCGCGAACGTTTCCCTTTGAGTTGTAAGTAATCCATTTTTGCGCGAAACTATTTGCCGGGGCCAATAAAATCGCGAAAAAAACAACTAAAATAACCGTCGGAACGGTAATCAATTTCGCGATATTCATCAATTGCCGAACTAATTGAACGCGTTTAATAAACGCGGAAAAATCCAGAATATTCCATGACTCACGCTGACGGATATTCATTTTGGTCCTCCTAAAAACGAGTAATTCGCGTTTGGCGCGAATATTTAGCGTTAAAGCGGAAAAGTGGAATATTACCGGAAATAACGGTAATTTCCAATTTTCAAATTAAGCGCGCCTTCAAAATAATCTTTGACAAAATTACGCGAGAAACTGATCATGATGGTAAATTACGGTAAATCCGGAAACGGAACGCTTAAGACAACAAAAAAATTAAGAATATAGAAAAAGAAAGAGACGTTGTTTTAATATTTATCGCCGGCGCGGACTGTTAGCGAATAATTGATTTATAAGATTGAACTTGAAATAATTATTATTTTAAGGAGATAGCGAGCGTCGCTTAATGGCTAAACTTAAGCTCCATAAATCCCTAAAACTTAAAGACAATGAAATGTTAATCGCCTTGCGACCATGGAACCAGCGCGCCAAACGCCGAATAAATAATTTGTTGAGCCTCGTTCGGCTTAGATAATGCCTTATCCCCTTTTAGATAAATACAATTATGGTTTTCCATGATACGAAATAATTTTTTCATATCCATAATTTCATATAGATTATTGTCAATCATCACATTATTTATACGCGACAACAAAATGAGAGATATGAAAGAGATAAAAACTTTATTACTCGTACTGATCTCTTTGAAGTATCCCTCGCGTTTTAAGTCGAGCAAATTAACTATAGAGTTAAACGCCTTTTCGATAACGTAATTGGCGCTAATAATTTCAAACGCCTTATCCGCGTTATCAACATAATCGCTAACGGCGACCATCCAACCATACCGCAAAAGGCGGGTGTTTATCAAATCTAAATTGTAATCGACCTTAATGGGCTCCTTTTTGGATTTCGGTTTTTTGACGGTCAAACATTTAAATAATGAATTTCTTTTATCCCAAGTTATATTTTTTAAAATTATATGTTTGCGAAAATACGATAGATTCCAGAACATGCCAATCCGGGCGTCAGTGGCGACCTCGTTATTGTGGAAAATATGAATATAAATTTTATGATCCTGATCCCAATTATCTTGTCGCGTTACGCCAGTAACCCGCGTGGATCCGCTTCCAATATATCTCTCTGGCAAATCGATAATTTTTCTATCCGGCAAGTCAATAATTTTTTTAACTTGTTCAATTTGATATTTCGCGAAATCTGAAGCGTGCGGAATAGTCGTTAAAAAATTGACTTTCGGGTGATTGTTTAGCAAATTGTCGATTTTCGCGTTTTGGCCCGCTCCTTTGCCCATAACGGCGGACAGATCTTTAAAATTTAGCCGAGACGTTCTGACGAGCGTGGAAATATAAAAATTTTCTCGTTGAATAGGACAATCTCGGATCAATGGGAAAACTGGAATTCTTGTATTTTTATCGATAAGCGCGAGAATATGAATTGGGGGATTCCCATCGTCATACCTTATAAAATCTAAATCAACGTCTCGAATCAATTTTGAATACGCCATCGCGGGAGAACAATCTAAAGCGAAATATTCGCGCGCGCCAACTCTATCCGCCCAATTCGCGTAAAATTCTAAATGGTCGGATTCCGTTATTGAGTCAAACAATTCGCTAATTTTTTTCGGCGAAAGCGGCGCGGATCTAACGTTATCAGTACTCTCTTGCCATGTATCGAAAAGAATGGCCGAATCTCCAGTCGCGACAAAAAATTTCGCGAGATCTAATATTGCGTCACTCGCGTAAGGAAAAACCGCGTCCAAAACTGCGGTTAACCCAATAGAATCGCTAACATGGTCGAGTACGCGCTTAGCGCCGAACTCCTTTACGCGACACTTTTTAAGGTCGCTCATCGAATATATCTTTTGGGGAAGCGGGTCCCGAAGATCTTGAGCGGTTCCCTTAAGCTCTTTCCCAGTTGAATTTTCCTTACTTTTCGCCATTTCGCTCACGCGCTTTTTCCTTTTCGTCTCCCGAAGATTTACGATCGCGAAAATTAATATCGCCGTTGGCGTTATTGGCGCCCTCGCCGCTCCGTCGGGGCGGCGAGGGCGGAATCGGCCAGTGGCGCGTCGCCTTGCGCGGCGGACAAGCGCCACTGGCCGCCTATTATAGCGGCTTTCGCCAGGCGAAGCGACGCCCGCTTCCGCGCGGTAGGGTTCGCCGAGGCCTTGGCCGCCCCTCGCGCCAACCTGACGCTAGCGCTTATTTGACAATAAAAACTTATAAAATATTAAAAAAAAGCCTCTTTTTTACTATAAATACCTTAAGCGATATAAAATTGTCTAATTATTCTTTTTAATGTTTTATAGATTATATTTATACTAAATATAACATTTTAACTTAATATTAACTAACTTTAACCATATTTTTAGAGGCCTAATTACCGCGAATCGGCCTCGCGACGACCCTCGCGTCAACCCTTATTTGAGCGAAATTACTAAATTTTTGTTGACTATGGTTATAAATATGTCTAAAATTTCACAGTTTAGCCGCGGGGATAGGGTTGGGGCGCCATTATCTCTTTTTTTCCTCCGTTCGCGCGCCCCCAAAATTCGGGGTGGAGACGCTTTTCCCAAAATTTGGCGGCTATACGCCTTTTGACCGCCTTTTGGCGCGTTTTCTCGTATTCTTTCGCGGACAAGCCCAAAAGTAGTATATTGTTTAGCCCCGCGGTTGGGGACTTTCCCTTTATGGGCCGATAAATTGGTAGGAATTAACGCATGTCGGTTTCTTTGCTTTTGACGATGACGGGCCAACTCGCGGCGGGGGCGGTCGCGCCCGCCAGCGAGGGTGGGGTGGAAGCCAACATCCTCCAGATGGTTTTAAACTCCGGCCCGGTGGTCAAAATGGTCATGGGGCTATTGTTGCTGGCCTCGGTGATCTCCTGGAGCGTCATCATTCTCAAGCTGATCCAGCTTTCCAGGGCCAGCGGCCACAGCGCCAGATTCCTCCACAGCTTTTGGAAATCGCGGTCCTGGGCCAGCCTGTCGGCCGAAATCGGCGACTACCACGCCTCGCCTATAGCCCAAATCTTCCGGGTGGGCTACCTGGAATTGGGCAAAGTCCACAAGGCCCGCCTCGACGTGCGCACGGCCATGGAAAACGTGGAGAGGGCTCTGCGGCGGGCCGCCTCCGCCGAAAGCTCCCGGCTCTACAAAAACCTCTCTTTTTTGGCCACCTGCGGCAACGCGACCCCCTTCGTGGGCCTTTTCGGGACGGTCTGGGGCATCATGGGCTCCTTCCACGAAATCGGCGTCAAGGGCTCCGCGAACCTCGCGGCCGTGGCCCCCGGCATCTCGGAAGCCTTGATCGCCACCGCGGCGGGCCTGGCCACGGCCATTCCGGCGGTTATTTTCTTCAACCACTTTAACTCCCGCATCCGCGTCCTGGAAACGGACATGAGCAACTTTATGGCCGACTTCGTCAACTTCCTGGAAAGGGATCTCCTCAAAAAGCCCGCTCCCGGGACCGGTCGGGGGGATTCCTAAAATGGCCTTTTCCTTTCATAGCCAGGGCGACAACCACCGCCACTCCATGATGAGCGAAATCAACGTCACTCCCATGGTTGACGTGATGCTGGTTCTTCTCATAATATTCATGGTGGCGGCGCCGATGATGACCCAGGGCCTCGAGGTGGACCTCCCCAAAGTGGACGCGAACGTCATGCGCACGGACCAGGACATGGTGATCCTGACCATCACCAAAAGCGGGCAAGTCCTCTTGGACGACACGCCTCTGGCCAACGTCAATAACCTGGACGCGCAGATTAAGCAGGTCATGCGGACCAAAGGGACGGAAAGCGTCTTTTTGAAGGCCGACCGGGAGGTGGCCTACGGCCATGTGGCCGCCGTGATGGGAACCCTGAGGCTGGCCGGCGTCGTCAACGTGGGCCTGGTCACCGAGCCCGGGGGGGAAGGCGATTTGCCGCTCCCCATGATGGCCCCGATTCCCCTGGCCCCCAATCCCCAGGGAAGCGCCCCTCCCGCGCCCAGCGCGCCCAACTGATTTTTTTCTCTCTTTTCGCGCGGAGACTTTTAGCATGCGCCGAGACTCCAATTTCCAACGACAGGCGACCGGCGAGGGCCCGCTTTTTGGCGTAATCGCCGCTTCCCTCACCCTTCACGCCCTTCTTTTTGGGGTATTGGCGTTCGCGCCCGATTTTCTGAGCTGGGGCGAGAAGGACAAACCCTTTGACGTGATCACTATCCGCCTGGTGGGCGCGGTGGAGCCTCCGGCCCCCGCGGCCCCCAAGGCCCCGGTGAACCCCGATCTTGACGTCCCCGACGTGGTCCGCCTCCCCGAGGCCGAGCCCATGCTGCCCCAGCCCACGCCCCTGGACCGCATTATTATCCCCGAGACGCCCCCGGAGGCGATCCCCATCGGGATAACCCCGGCCATCCCCGTCCCGCAAGTCCAAAAAACCCCCGAGCCGCCGCCCAAGGTTCCCGTTCCGGAAAAGCCCCCGGACCCTACGCCCAAACCCAAGCCCAAACCCGCCGCGCCCTCCACGGACACTCAAATCAACACGAGGATCCAGGAACTCCAGCGCAAAAAGGACCGGCAGGACGACGACGACCTCATTAACCAGTCCATCGCCAATCTCGCGGCCGAAAGGGGCCGCGACAACGGCCTTTCCAGCGAGCCGGCGGCGGCCAACACCACTGGCCAGCTCATCGACGACCCCGTGGTCCGGGACTATTACCGTCAGCTGATGGAGATCGTGCGGGCCAATTGGATGCCCCCGTCCTCGCCCATCAACAACAATATTTCCAGCACCTTCGTGATTGTCATCGACCCCTCGGGGAGGGTGACTGGCAAGGCCCTGCGCATCTCCAGCGGCAACTCGGATTTTGACCTCTCGGTGGAACAGGCCATTGTCCGCTCCAAGTTCCCGCCGCTCCCGGCCGTCTTCAACGGCCGGCCCGACAATCCGGCCCTGCAATTTAACCTCGGCTATCTCCGGGCCCTGGGCTAAGGCTCTTTCCCTGGGGCGAGCGGAAAGCTTGAGGCGCGAACATGTACCTGGGAGTGGACGTCGGCGGAACCCACACGGACGCGGCCCTTTTATCCGACTCCATAAAGCTCGTTAAAACCGCGAAAACGCCGACCTTACCCGATCTGAGCCTGACCTTGGAGACCGTCTTAAACGCCATCCTCGCGGGGACGGAAGACCCGAAGGCGATCCGGAGGCTTACGGTTTCCACCACGCTAGGCCTCAACGCCGTCCTTACCGGTCAAAGCGAGAGGGTAGGGCTTATCTACTGCTCCGGCCCGGGGCTCCCCTGGGACGATATCCCCTCCGCGCCCTGGCGGCGCAAGCTTTCCGGGAGCCAAGACCATTTGGGGGTCGTCCTCAAATCTTTCGCGCCGGGGGAAGCCGCGCGGGCCGCGGCGGAACTGCGGGCCGAAGGGGCCGCGAGCTTGGTCTGCGCCGCTAAATTCGGGCCCAAAAACCCGGCTTTGGAAGACGCCATGGCGGCGGAGGCCCAAGAGCGCCATCCCGGCGAGGTTTTCCGCGCCTCCGCCCTCTTCGGCGGGCTCAATTTTCCGCGCCGGATCGCCTCGGCCCTCTTAAACGCCTCCGTCGCCGGCCTCTACCGCGATTTTGCCGCGCGCCTCCTCGCCACGGCCCAAAAATTGGGCCTGCGGGCCGAACTCTTTATCCTCCAATCCGACGGCGGAGTCCTCTCCGCCCCCGCCGCCGCCAAGTCGCCGGCCCTGGCCCTCTCCGCGGGGCCCGCGGCCTCGCTGTTGGGTCTCTGGGCCTTGGGGCTCCACGCGCCCCAGGAAGACCTTCTCATGGTGGACATGGGGGGCACCAGCGCGGATCTGGCCTTAATCAGCCGGGGCAAGCCCCTGCTCGCGCCCCAGGGCCTGACCGTCAACCGCCACAAGACTCTCATCCGGGGCCTTTTAAGCCATTCCTTGGCCCTGGGGGGCGACACGGACCTCCTTTACCGGGACGGGGTTTTTGAGCCCCTTCCCGTCCGCCGCGGGCCCGCCCTGGCCCTGGACCCCCTGGGCCTCGCGGGGCGCCGGCTCCCCACCCTGACCGACGCGACCAACGTTTTGCGTCTTTCCGACGTGGGCGATCGCTCCCTTTCCGTCAAGGCTTTCGCCGCCCTGGCCCCCCAAGACCCCCGCGCTCTCGCGCGCGCGGCGATAAAAAGCGTGTTTTTTAAGCTCAAACGCGCTATAAATTCCTTTATCGACGAAGTTAACTCCGCCCCGATCTACACGATCGGCGATTTTTTGGTGGACTGGAAAGTCGCGCCCCGACGCCTCGCCTTTTTAGGCGGCCCCGCCCCCTCCCTGGTCTCGCTGGCCCAAGAATATCTGGGCCTGGAAGCCTTCGCGCCCCCGGAAGCCTCTTTCGCCAACGCCCTGGGCGCGGCCTTGGCCCGCCCCACCATGGAGGCGGAACTCTACGCCGACACCTCCCTGGGGACCATGACCATCCCGACGCTTGGCGTAAAGAGGGATATCAGCGCGAATTACGACCTGGGAAAGGCCGTCCAGGATCTCCTCGCGGCTCTCCAAGGATTGGCGAGCGAGCCCCAAATAACCTTAGCCGAAAGCTTCGATCAGATGACCGGGAGAGGCGTGGGTAAAATCATCCGCGTCAAAGCCCAAACCGCGCCAGGACTGCTGGCTCCCCCCTTAGATTAAGCCCCTTTTGAGGAAAAATTCCCCAAGAGGCGCTTTTTTGGAGTTTGATATGCCGCGAATCCGTTTATTTTTGGGCCTCGCAAGCCTTTTGACCACGCTCCTCGTCGCGGGAATGGCGAGCCAGAACGCCCTGGCCGCCGACGGGACCGTCCACAAAAAAATCACCGGCGACGAGCTGGCCTCGCTCATGCGGGGCTGGAATTACGACGTTGACCATGAGGCGGGCGAAAGCCGCGTAATCTGGGAACTCAATGGGCGCCGCGGCTCTTTCGCCGTGGACTCCAAAAACGAGGCCATTTTATATTACACGGCCATTCAAAACGAAGGGACGACCATCGAGGAAGTCAACGCCTGGAACCAGACCAAACGCTTCAGCCGCTCCTACATGGACGAGGATAACGATCCCGTTCTCGAGCTGGACCTGGATTTCGCCGGCGGGATCACCGAGGCCCGCCTCCACGATTTTATCATCACCGTCGAGCAGTCCCATCGCGCCTGGTACAACGAAGTCATCGCCGGGAACTCTTCCTCCGACTCGCCGCCCTCCGACCGCCGGGACCGCCGGGCGCGCCGTTTTGGCGGCGACTGAACGCTCTCCGCCCCTGGGATTGCCCCTTTAGGATAATCCCAGGGGCTTCCAGCTTCCCTTGCCGCCCCGCGTCTCCCCACGAAAATTTAATCCGTCCCCTCATCCCCGCGGGCCCCCCAGGGCGCGCCGCCGCCGTCCGCGAGCCCTGGGGCCGCTCAAGCGCGCGGGCCCGCCGCGCCGGCCTTCCGCCCCTTTTGGGGAAAGGCGCGCCGATCTAAGGTCTGGCGTGGGGCTGGCGCGCCCTAATGATAGGGCGCCCAAATTTCCCGCGCGCGCCGAAAATCGCCGTCAATGATGACGGTGACTTCCCCCGGAATTTTTAGCTCCGCCGCCCGGGCGATGGCCTCATCGATTGTCACGGGGGGGATTAGCCCTCCCGAAAGCTTGCGCCAGAGTTCGCGGGCGTAAAAACGGCTTTTGACCGAGCTCGCGCCCTCGATGTCCATCCAGTGCCTCACGCAGCCGGCCTTTTGGCAGTAGAGGGCCAAAACGGCCATGGCTTTTCCGGAGCTGGTCAGGGTCCGGTAGATCCGATAACTTTCCACCTTATGCTTCTCCGCGGGCGGCGGGGGCGCGGGGGGCTCCATTACCTCCGGCAGGCTTAAGGCCCCCGGGAAATCCAAGGGAGAGCTCAAAGGGCGTTCCAGGGGAGCGACGCCACGCTCCAACGCCTCTTCCGCGTCGCCGAAACGGCGCCCACAGTGGCGGCAAACGGCGTCTTCCCGCGCGCCAAGGGAACGGCACGCCGGGCAATCGCGGTAGGCGGGAGACTCGGCGCCCCGTTTTTTCCTAAAAGTGACGACGGGGGAGGCGGGATCCCCGTGGGTTTTGAAATTGTCGGCCAGATCCAACACCAGGAGATCTTTTTTACCCGAACAGACGCGCGTCCCCCGGCCCAGCATCTGCACGAACAGCGCCGGGGCTTTGGTGGGCCGGCACATTAGAATGAGGCTCACCCGCGGGCTGTCCCAGCCCTCGGTTAAGATCCCCACGTTGATTAAGATATTTAAGGAATCGTTTTCAAAATCCCTTAAGATCCGCAAACGCTCCTCGCTCGAAAGCAAGGAGTAAACGGCGGAAGCGCGGTAGCCTCTGGCGTTAAAAGCGCCGGCGAGTTTTTGGGCGTGCGCGACGGACACCGCGAAGACTAAGGCCTTTTTCCGTCCCTCGCCGTGGACGGCCAGGGCGTTGACCGCGGCCTCGATGTGGCTCTCTTCCTGATAGAGCCGGGAAAGCTCGTCGATGTCGTATTCGCCTTGCTTGACGCTGACTTTGGCCAAGGCCTTTTCCATGGAGAGGCCTTCTTTGGCGCGGATGGGGACCAGAAAACCGTCCCTGATGAGATCGTTTAAACCGATGAGAAAATTGAGCCGGGGAAAAAAGTTGCTTCTCCCTTCCCGGCATTCGTTCCCGTAGACGTAGCCATGGCCGAGACGGTAGGGCGTGGCCGTCACCCCCAAAACGCGCAAATCGGGGTTTTGAGCGCGCAGGCGGCCGATAACTTTATGGTACTGGCCGCCTTTTTCCAAGCTGGGGACGTGATGGCACTCGTCCACCACGAGGAGCCGGAAATTCGCCTTCAATTCCCGTCGCGCCAAAGTCTGCACGCTCCCCATCGTCACGGGGCGGGTAAGATCCACCAGTCCCGTTCCCGCGCAGGCGAGCCCGATATTTTCGACCCCCTCGGGCCAGAGCGAGATCAGCTTGTAATAGGCCTGATACACCAATTCTTGGCGGTGAGCCATAAAGAGAATATTCATCTTGGGGTAGCGGGTCATAAAACGGCGGATAAGCTCGTCAAAAATCACCGTCTTCCCGGCGCCGGTGGCCGCCACCAAGAGGACTTCGGTCTCGTTTAGAAGATCGCGGAAAATTACCTCTAACGCGGTTTTCTGATAAATCCTTAAATCCATAAAAAACAAACGCCCCAAAGCTCGCGTCCCGAAACGGGAGAAAGCGCGGGAAAAGGCGCGCCATCGCCGCCAGCTCGCTCGCGCGCCCGCTTAAACGGGAGAGCGCGTAAGCCGCGACGCGCGCGCGAAAGGCGAAAAGTTTTCCGGAGCGCCAAAGCGCGCGAATGGCTCGCCAAAAAAGACAAAAGAGGAGCGCGAAGAACTGAAAGCCGCGTTAACCCGGAAAAAAAGAGCCGAAAAACTATTCGCTTATAGCATGGATAAAAAATAATCCACAAGAAAAAAAACGCCAAAAAAGCGATTATTGTCGCGTTTTTAGAACGAACAATTTTAACGTATCTTTCCCAATTAACGACAAAGCGTCACAGTTGTAAACGCCAAAGAGCGCGAATCGGCGCGTGGCCTCAATATTAAAAAAACGCGCGAGAGACCAAAATGAAGAGACGAAAATATTTTCGCGCGCCCCACGCCCCCGCCTCGCTCCCCCCATCTTCGCGGCGTTTAATTCCGCGCGCTTTTCCAAGCGCCTCGCTGGACGCGTCTCGCCGAAGCGCTTGGCGCCCTCAGGATTCTGGGGGCCGCGCGTGACTCGGCGTATTTTCGCTTGAGCGTCGCGCGGACTCCTCGCGCCCCGCTCAAGAGAGGCCGCGCGTCGCTTTCAAAAAGCCGCGCCGACGGAGCGAGCGCGAGAGAGAGGGGGGGGAGGGCGGCGCGGCGCGCGGACGGCTCCTTTGGCGTTCGCGCGCCCGCCTTGGGGACTCCTTCCGGCGCCCTCTCCCTTTGGGAAGCGTAGGGTTGGCGCCCGGCGCGCGCGACGGAGGGAGAGGGCGCCCGCCGACGGGACGAGGCGCTAAGAGAGGGGAGCGAGCGGGGCGGAAAGCGCGCCGCCGGCGTTAGAAAGATTCTATCTTTTTCTCTCTTGGACGAAACTTTTGGCGGCTATCTCCTTCCGTCGCCCGAGTCATCCCTCGATGGGGAGAACGGCGCGCGACTCCCGCCGCGAGCCTCCTTGGCGAAAGAGAGCCCATTTAAACTCCGTCCGCGCTTTCTTGGGGATAATTTTATTTTCGCGAAACGCTAAGTGTTTATACCCTTACGTTATTGGCGAATTTTAACGAATGGTTCCACGGATTGGATCGGCTATAAAGCGCGGATCCTCATATTTTAGGCGCGACGGGAAATATTGGGCGTTCTTCGGAAACGCGCGTCAGGCGGCCGCTAGGACGCTTGACGCGCGACTCCTATTGTCGTCGCCTTCAAAGCGTCGCCTTCAAATCAATCATAGCCTTTAAAACTTTGCCTTAAACGCGACGTCTTAAACGATTCGTTTTAAAATATTCGTCAAGCGCGGCGCTCTCGCGATAGCGAAGACAAACAACGCGACGCTCGCGACGGATATTATTTTATCCGTCACGAGTGACCTTTTGAATGTTTTTAAAGCCCCGGACGCGGAGGATATCTTAAAAACGGGAATTTCTCGCTCAAAGCGACCACTGTCTTTTCTTAACGTTTGTCAGTCTTCGCGGCTTAACGTATTTTCTCCGCTTTTTCTTTTTTACCGATCGGCTCGCTCTCGCCCGCGTCGCGCGGAAGTTTACCCAAGCGCGTTTGAATACTGGTCGCCTTTACGCGAGCGCGATTCCCCTTTCGCGTCCTTTCAAATTAACGCGTCGCTAAAAAATGATTCTCCGCGCCGGAAACCCGCCCCTAACTTTTACGTAAATCCACGCGCTCGCGCGCGAGACGCGCCAATTCTTCATTTTTTTTAAATTTTCCCTATTTTCGACGCGAGACTCAAATTACGTTTCAGAGCGCCTTTTTATTTACGCCTTAAGGGCTAAAACGCGAAAGGGCGCGAAACTCTTGACGAAGCCCCCCCGTTTTGCTAAAAGTCTTTAAGATCGCGCCGAGAAAGGCGCGTTCGCGTAAGCGCGAGACCGCCAATCAAGGGCGCCGGCGCTTGCCTCCTAATTCCTCGCCGCGTCCCCGGAATATCAATAAATCCCGAGCCCCAAGCGAAAACCTTCAGGCTTTTTCGTCGCTCGCCGCCCAACGTCGCCACGGGAGCTTCCATGAAGTATCGGCCGGATATTGACGGCTTAAGAGCGGTGGCCGTCTTGGCCGTCTTGTTGGATCACGCCGGGGCGCCCGGCTTTTCCGGCGGTTATATTGGGGTGGACGTTTTTTTCGTCATTTCCGGGTACCTCATTACCCGCCTTCTGGCCGACGAGCTTCAAAGCGGGCGTTTCAGTTTAGCCGGCTTTTACGAGCGCCGCTGCCGCCGCATCCTGCCGCCCCTCTTCCTCGTCTTGCTGGCGGCGTCCGTTGTCTCCTGGTGCGCGCTGATGCCCTTTGACTCTAGGAGCTTCGGGCGCTCGCTAACGGCCACTTCCACTTTTTGGGTCAATATCCATTTCTTTCGCCAGACCGGATACTTTGACGCCCAGACATACACTAAGCCCCTCCTGCACTGCTGGTCCCTGTCGGTGGAGGAACAGTTCTATATTCTCTTCCCTCTTCTTTTGTGGCTCCTCTCTAAGCTGGGCCGAAAATTTCTCCGCCCGGCCTTGGCCCTCGTCGCCGTCGCCTCTTTGGCCGCCTCCATAGCCCAGGTCGGGACCCGACCGGAAATGGCCTTTTACTGGACGCATACCCGGGCCTGGGAGCTCTTGCTCGGCGCCCTGACCGCCCTGTCCGCGCCGGCGTTCCTGGCCCGCTTTCGCTCCGCGGGCTTGGCCCTGGCGAGCGCGGGCCTTATGTTAGCGCCGGTCTTTATTTACGGCCCCCAGACCCCTTTCCCGGGCCTGGCCGCGCTTCCCGTCTGCCTGGGCGCCGCCCTTTTGCTTTTAATCCACCGCGACGGCCCTGAGGCCAGCCTGGTCGGCCGCGCCTTGGCCTTGGCCCCGTCGCGGTGGATCGGCAAGATTTCCTACTCCCTGTATCTCTGGCATTGGCCGCTCTTAGTTATGCCGCGTTATATCCAAGACGAGCCTCTGAGCCCCGCCTCCCGCCTGGCGGCGGTGGCCGCGGCCTTCGCCCTGGCCTGGCTTTCCTGGCGCTATATTGAGAAACCGACGCGCGAGCGCCGCTTTTTCCCCACAAGGCGCTCCCTTTTCGCGGCCGCGCTGATCGGGATAGCGCTCTTTACCCTGGCGGGAAGGGTAATCCGCCACACTAACGGGTTGCCGGCCCTTTTGAACCCCAAAATAGAGTTGTGGGCCCAGGAAGCGGCCCGCAACCAACAAGTCGACGAGAAGCCGTTAGTCGTTTTCGAAAGCGACCAAGACGGGGAGAAAGTGGAAATTCTGGCCTGGCCGCTGGGCCCGGAGGGCGAAGCGCGCTTTGTGGTCTGGGGCGACAGTCACGTCGGAATGTGGCGGACCGGCCTCCAGCGGTCGGCCATGGAGGCGGGGACGCCGGGCCTGGAAACAATCCCGACGCCCTGCCCGGTCTTACACCACTTCCGCGGGAAGCTGCGCGGCGTTAACTGCGAGGGCGTCAGGCGGGGGATCCTGGAAATGGTCAAATTCAAGGGAATCAAAAAAGTCCTGGTGGCCACCCGCTACAGCGTCATGTTCCCGTCGCCGCCCTTAACCGAGACAAGCCCCGCTTTCGCGGCCCCGGAAAACGCCGACCCGCGCGTCGCCGCCGACGCGTTCGTCACGGGCCTCGCCGATCTGGTCGCGAGCTTCAATCAGGCCGGCGCGGAAGTCTGGTTTATCGAAAACGTCCCCGAATATCCTTTTCACGTCACCAATCGCGTCAGCCGGGAGGCCCTGCGCGGCCATTCGCCAGCGGACAGCGGTTATCCGGTCCGCTACTACCAAAACCGCAACGCCGAGCCGCGCCGACTCTTACGCTCCTTCCAGGGGCCGGGCTTCAAGCTTCTGAGCGTGGAAGAGAGCCTCTGCCCTGACGGCTGGTGCCTGCCCGGCGACGACCAATACAATTATTACACCGACGACAACCACCTGAGCGGGTTTGGCGCCACGCGCTTTCGCGGCGCCCTGGCCCCTTTCTTCCAATCCCTGGCCATGGAAGAAACGGCGGGGGCCGGCGCGGGCCCCGCGCGGTAGCCGCTAGCGCCGTCGCGCGGGGCCGGTCTCTTTGGCCAAAGCGCGCGGCCCGCCTAGCGCGGATAAAGGTGGCCTCGCTCCGAGCGGGCTATACCCTTTTAAAGCTCGCGCGACGGCGTCGCCCGGCCCGGCCGCCGCGCGCCTTCCTTGGGGATCTCAAGGGGAAGAGGCCGCCAAGGCGCGTGGCTCATCTCCCGACCCACCAGCGCGTAAAAGAATGGCCCGGGGCGCCCAAGTCCACCGGTTCCCCGATGATGGGGGTCCAAAGCTCGCGCTCCCGCCCCAAGCTGGCGCGTTCCAAGCGGATAGAGGGATCGTCCCAAGCGTGTCGCGCGATGGCGAAACGGCCGGAATGAATGGGCGGCGCCGCCTTCGCCCGCGCGTCCGCCGCGGCCTCCGCGACTTCCTCCGGGGTCATGTGGCTGTTGGGCCATTCGGGGTCGTATTGGCCGTTTTCGATTAAAGCCTAAGCAAAGGGGCCGTATTTTTGGCCGATTTCCGCGAAACGCGGCCCGTAGCCGCGTTTCGCCGCTGAAAAAGACCCGCCTTTCCGGGGTATCGACGACAAAACTGACCCACAATGTCTTGTTCCGCGTCAAAAAGCGGCCGGAAAAATGGCGCGCCGGGAGAACGTGGATCGCGAAACCCGTTCTAGCTCCAAGGACTCGCCCCAGTCGGCCTCCCGGATCCGCTCGGGGAAAAGCCCCAGCGCTCCAAATGGGCGCCCACGCCCAAGCCGCGGACAACGGTCCCGATTTTGGGCTTCAGGGCCAGCGGCGTCGGGTAGTCCAGATGATCCCAGCGATCGTGGGAAATCAACAGGTAATCTATGTCCGGCGCGTCCCGTGGCCGAAAGGGGCGCTCGCCGACAAAAGCCCGGTTCAGGAAAAAGAAAGGGGCCGCGTGGTCGCTGAAAACCGGATCGATTAAGATTCTTTTCCCGCCGAGCTGGGCGTAGACGGAGGAGCGCCCCAGCCAGACGACCCAATCCCGCTCCCGCGCGAGCGAGCGCGAATCGGTATGGGCCATGGGCAAAGGCGCGGCGGGCTTGAGGCGTTCCGCGTCGTCGCGGAGGAAACGCCAGAGACTAGCGAAGCGCCCCCTGTCCCCGACCCGGGGAGGGGCCAGGGCTTGGTTACGGAATTCGCCGTCCCGATAATTGGGCGATAGCTCAACGCGCGCGAGCCTCTCGCCCGCGGGGAGCCTTCCGTATTTGGCCGAGCGGCCCGTCAAAGCGAGGGCGAGGGACGCCAAGACTATGGAGAGCGGCGCGCGCCAGGCGCGCCGCCTTGGGACGAGCGACATAGGCCGCCTTTCTCGCGGAAGAGGGAATATTTCCCTTTAAAGCGACGCCGCGACTTCAAACTGGCGGGATCTTAAGCGCGCGGCGACGCGCCCCAAGCCCCCCGCGCTCCCCGGCCACGGCCTTAAGCGGGCGCCCCCGGAAGGCGCTCGGGGCTTTAGGCGCCCGCCCCCGCGCGCCACAGCGCCTCGATCTCCCCCAATAGCTCTTCCACCGCCCCGCGGTAGCGGACGGGCGCCCCGCCATCCGCCTCCGACGGAAAGCTTGGGCCGTCTTGGCCCGAGAGCGCGGCGCGCGCTTGGAGCGCGAGGCCCCACGCCTCCTGGCCTATTTTCAGCGCGGGCGCGTAAAGGGCGCCGTAAACTTCCAGGACGCGCTCCCGCGCGGGATAACCCCAGGAGCGCGACAGAGCCTTTTTTTCCGCGGAGATCCCTTGTCCTTCCCTTATAGTCCGCAGAAGCGCGTCCGCCGCCTCCGGCGGAATTTTGCGCTCGACTAAGTAAAACCAGGGATATTGGCCATAGAGCGCGATAATTTTGCTGTTCGCGCGCCTTAAGAATTTGCTGATTGTAAGGGAAAGCTCAAGGTCCACCGTTTTGAGGGCGCGCGCCAGCTCCCACAGATAACGCGCGAGCTCTCCGCGCTCTTGGATAAAATATTCCAGAAAAGAGGCCACGCGCGGGCCCGATTGAGCCTCTTCCCCGCCTGGGGGAACCGCGGCGTCCAAGCGCGCGCTAAAAGAGTCGAGGAATTCCATTCCGTCAGGCCTCGCGGCGCGGCGGCGCGCCTCCCCCGCGCTTTCCTAAGAAATATGGCCGCTCTCCCGCGACGCGCGGGAAAAGCTTGATCTTTTGGGTATTTTGGAAGTTTTCGCGCCGAAAGGCAAGGGCGCCGCGAGCGGCCAACCCTTCCAGGCGCCATCCCTCAAGCGGAAATCTCGCGGTTAAGCTGGAGTTTTAAGAGAATTTGGGCCGAAAGGCCCGCGGCGAGGGATAACCGCGGCGCCGCTCGCCGCGCTCGCCAGCGCGTTTACTCTCAGGCGTCCCCAGAAAACTAACGCGAATATTTAAGGATAAATTAAAGCGTTTTATTATAAATTTAACGTAATCGCTTGAAAATAGCCAATCTTTTTTTCGCCGCCGCGAGCGCTCCTTGAGGGGCGCGCTAGCTTACGGCGCGCGCCTCAAGGCGCCCAAGAGGCGCGCGAAAAGGCTTGCTTTTCCCATTAAATTTTGTATTATGGCCTTATTCTTCCGTAAAAAAGCGCGTTCGCCATGGGGGAGCTTTTTCCCCCGGAACGCCTTTGGCCTCTAAATTAACTTGCAAACCGAGTCGCCATCCCCCGCAACTCACCTTGGAAGGCTCAACGCGCGCCTCGGCGCGCCGCGCTCGCCTTAAGGCCAAAAGATCCGCCTTAAGGCCTCAGGAAAAAAGCTCGGCCCCTCAAACCGTGGCCCTTCGCTTTTTTCGCGCCCTTTACGCGTCTAAATAAAACTTCCTTAATTTCCTCAAACTTTCCCCCTTTTTATAAATTTCTAATATGCGTCATTTACTCAAAGACATTTTTTTAGACGTTCTCCAAGAACTCGGATACGCCCACCGCCCGTTTAAGCTCAGAATTTACCCCTCCAGCGCGAAGACCATTAACCTTAGCAACTCCGAGGAGTTGTGCTCCTTTGACCCGGAGATCAACGGAGTCACGCCCCTTATAACCGTTACCCCCAAACTCTTTTTAGGGTGGGAAAAGGAAGAGACCCGGCTCTTCTTTTTCGCCCAAACGCTCCACAACGCCATCCACCTCAAGGAGGACGGGGAATATTTCGCCGCGCGCGGCGAAAACGTGGACCTTTTAAACCACCGGGCCTCCTTTGTCGCCGAGGCCGAGAAATTGGGCCTGACCGCGCGGGGCGTCACCCGGGGCTACGTGAACTACCCCTCGGACTCGCCCGTCTTTCTCCGGCTTTACCGCAAATTTAAGGATCGCTTGGCGCGCCTCCCCACCGTCGCCTACCTGCGCTCCCAGGAACTCGCCCGGACGCGCTCCCCGCGCGGCGCGCCGCGCGCCCTCTTTTTCTTTGACTGCCTCGGCTGCGAGTCCACCGCCGCCTTCTCCCTGCCGAACCCGCTCCTAGAGTGGCCCGGGGCGCCGCCTATCTGCGTCCTCTGCGGCAAGCCCATGAGCGCGCGCGGCCCGTCCGCGCGCGAGCCGATGGACTTAAGCCCGGTTCGGAGGGGCGCCCTGTAGCGGCGCCCCCCGCGCGGCGCGCGCGTCCTTAAAAAATCCGGGCCTCCAAATCCTCCAAGAGGATATCCGCCCTCAAAACGGTGGTGGAGCGCCCTTGGAGGACGACGCGGTCCGGGCTTTGGATCTCGACGGTCATCAGCCCCCCCCGGCGGGAGAGCTGGCGGGCGGTAAGCCTCGTTTTGCCTAAAAGTTTGCCCCAATGGGGCGCCAAGGAGCGGTTGACGCCCCCGGAGACGCTCTCCTCGCCAAGGCCAAGCTTGGGCCTAAAGGAGCGCAGATAATAGTCGCAGTCCCCCCGCTTGGCGAGGGCCGTCACGGCCACGCCGCCGAGCCCAAGCCCCTCCCGGGTGATATTGGCCAAATTGGGTTCCAGGCGCTTGAGGAGCTGATAGTCGTCGACGGCCAAAATGAGCGTTTTGCCGGGAAGCCCCAGGCCCCAGGCGATCTGGCGCGGCGACAGGTCCAAGAGGGGCGCGGCCAGGCGGATGTCCTCGTCCCGCAATGGGGAGGCGGGCTCGGCGTCCAGCGTTAGCGAGCAGGCGTCCGGGGGAATAAAAGCGGCGCGCGCCTCGCCCTCTTGGGTGAGAAAAGGCAAAGGCTCGTCCGGGGGGCGAATCCCAATGTCGTAAATCAGGTGGGCGGCCGCCATGGCGCCCTGTACCCCCAGCTTGATTTCCGCCTGGGGGGTAAAAAAACGCAAAATATAGGCCTGGGAGTGGGGAAGGACGTAAACGGTCTCCTGGGCGCCCAATTCGGCCGCCAGGGAGGCCATCTTAAATCTTTCGATGGGGCTCGTCAGAAAAATGACGCGGGTGGGCGCCCCGGAAAACGGGCCGTCCGCCAGCGCGTCGACTAAAAAGACTTTCTGGATCATATTCCCCCAATAGCGCGCGTCCCACACAGGCGCCGCGCGCCCACGGGGGCCCCAAGCGCGCGCTTGGGGCCCCCTCGCCGCGGGCGCTTCAGGGCTTTCTAGCCGATTGTCCCCTGGGGGAGGACCCTTTGCCCCAAAGAGCGCTCCAAAGCGGCCCAAGCCAGGTTATAGTTGTAGAGAGCCGCGAAATGCTCGTACTGGGCTTGGCTGTAGCGGGTCTGGGCGTCGAGGACCTCGGTATTGGTCGCGACCTGCTCCTGGTAACGCTCGGTTACCATCCGCAAATCCTCGGCGGCGGAGACCACGGCCTTGGCCGAGGTGTCAATGTTGCGGCCCGCGGACAGGAGCCCCTGGTAATTGGTGGTGATTTCCAGTTTGGCGAGGTCCTCCAAGGAGGTGAGCTGATCGATGGCCTGGTTGAGGGCGACTTTGCTCTTTTCCACTTCGGCCCTGACCCTGCCCCACTCCCAAAAATTAAAGGACATGACGGCCGCGATATTCCAGGAGGAGCTGTCCGCGGACCACCCGCCGTGCGCCCGGGGCGTGTTGCCCGTGGAGGAGTGGGTATAGGCCAAAGAGAACTGGGGGTAGAGATCCGCGCGGGCCAAATCCACGCCCTTGGCCCCGGCCTCCACCTGGTTCTTGCCCAGAAGGATTTCCGGGTTGTTCTGGAGGCCCAGCTCCAGACAGCGTTCCAGCGTCAGGGGGAAGGGGTAATAGCGCAAAGCGTCCGCGATCTTTAAGGGCCCGTCGGGGGCTTGGCGCAGAAGGATATTGAGGCGCGCGGTATTGACGACGAGATTGCGCTCCTGGGTGGTCTCCTCTTGCTGCGCCTGGGCCAGCTCCACTTCCGCGGCCAGGACCTGGTTGCGAGGCACCATCCCCACGTCAAAAAAGTTCCGCGCGGAATTGAGGTGACTGGAGAGATTCACCACGCTGGTCTTGGCCACGGCGAGGGCCTTTTCCGTGGCCAGAATGGCGAAATAGGCTTCCTTCACGCTCAAAAGAAGGTCTTCCCGGGACTGGGTGGTTTGAATGGCCGAGGCCTCCACCCCCAGGCGCGAGAGGAAATAATTGGCGCTGAGGCGCCCGCCCGTGAAGAGCGGCTGGTTGAAGCCGATCTGCCAGGAGAACTGATCGCGGCCCATGCCCGTTAAGGGCGCCGAGGCGTTATTGTAATTGGAGACCCCGTAGGAGGGGGAATTGTCGTAATGGGTGACCCCGTAGCCGAGTCCGCCCGTGGGCAAAAACTGAGTCACCGCCTGCCACTGGGACCACTGGGCGCTCAACTGCCCCAACTGGGCGCTGTCCAAAGCGGGGCTCACCCTTTGGGCCAAAACGAGACAGTCGTCCAAAGAAAGGGTTCCCCCGCTGGGCAAGACCGGCGCCTGGATGGCCCCGACGCCTCCCGGGGAGGCGCCTTTCCCGAAAGTGGCCTCCCCGAAGATCGTCTCCGGGGTCGGCGGCTCGGCGAGGTAAGGCTTGGCGACAACGTGGCGGTAGGGGTCGGCGCAGCCGAGGGAGAGCGCCAACAGGAGGAGAAAGGGCCAGATTAAGAGGCCCTTTCCCGGGGAAAGAAGACGCGAAAGGCTAAGGGCGTGGGACATAATGACTGCGAAAACCTTTCCAAATATATTATGGTCCTTCAGTTTTCGCCTCCTCTTTTCCGCGCGGCGGGGCGGGAGGCGAGAAAAAAAATGGCGCTTTAAAGGCTCTTTGAGGATGGGCTATTTAAAAATGTCGGGGGAAACGCGGGGGAAAAAGCGGCGCCGCGAGGCGCGGGAGGCCAGGGGAGGGACTTGGAAGGGGAAAAGGGGGAAGGGGCTTTTCCGGAGGCGCCCGCCCCTCGCGCAAACGCGGCGCCCCGGGGCTCAAGGCGGCTTTCCCGCTTAGGCCCCGGAGCGACGCGTCAAAAAAAGGCCTTTAGCTGGAGCTTCCGTCGCGCGCCCCCTTGGCGGGGTCCGCCTTGGCGGGAGTCGTGACCAGCTGATTCTCCTTGACGGGCGCGATATGGTTCGTCTCGGCCCGGGTCTTGGCCTCGGGGATATAGGCCGTGATGTTTTTAATCCTCTGGCTGTCCGTGGGATGGGTGCTCAAAAAGTTCAAAGCGTCGTTAGAGCCGCCGGAGTCCGCGCTCATGCGGTCCCAAAACTGAATGGCCTTGTCGGGGTCGTAGCCGGCCAGGGCCATGAGGCTTAAGCCGATGCGGTCGGCCTCCGACTCGTGGGCGCGGGAGAAGGGCAGCAAAACGCCGATCTGGGCCCCCAGGCCGTAGGCCTGCATGACCAGATCCGCCGTGGTCGAGGACATGCCGCCCCCGCCCAAGGCCGTTCCCAAAATGAAGCCCCCGATCTGGGCCATCTGCCCCTGGCTGGCCCGTTCCGCCCCATGCTGGGCGATGACGTGGGCCACCTCGTGCCCCATGACCGTGGCGATTCCCTCCTCGTCGTGGCAGATTCCCATAATGCCGGTGTAGAAAGCCACTTTGCCGCCCGGAAGACAGAAGGCGTTGACGTCGTCGGACTCAATAAGATTGAATTCCCAGTTAAAGCCCGCGATTTCGTCCGCCTGGCCGTATTCGGCCAAGAGCAGCTCCGAGGCCCGGGCGATCCGCGCCCCCACCTTTTTGATCAACTCCGCGTCGCGGCGGTTGGTGGAAAGTTTGCCCGGGGCCGTGATCTCCCGGTAAGCCGCGGCGGCCTCTTGGTTGAGGGCGGCCTGGTTCACGAAATTTAGTTGGGAGCGACCGGTCCCGGGGACCGTCATGCAGGCCGCGGCCAGGGGCAGAATCGCGCAAGCCAGAAAGAGGCGCGCGGCGGCTTTGGCGAAAAGGGCTTTCATGTGTGTTCCCTCGCGAAAAATAAGGAGACTTAAGGCGAAAAAGCGGGGCCCCCAAAGCGCGCGGGCGCGAGAGGGTCGCCTCCTAAAAATTTAAAAATTAGTTCCCCCTCGTCTCGCCCAAGGTCGCTTTCCGGCCCCAGGGGGCGAGGGCCGGAAAGGCGAGAACTACAGGCTCGTGGCGAACTCGTCAAATTCCATGTCTTTGTAGGAGCCCGAGGACACGTATTTTAAAACCGTTAAAAAGATGGGGGCGTCCACCGCCCCCGGGAGGACCGTGGCCGGCTCGCCCGCGCCGTCGATAAAAATAAAATAGGGAACGGCCCGCACCCGAAAGACGCGGACGAGTTGGTCGGGATCGTTGTCGTAATCCACCGGCACTAAAGTGAAAGACTTGTTGAGTTCCTCCAAAATGGCGGGATTCGGCAGCACCTCTTGGTTAAAATCGGCGCAGTTGTGGCACCAGGAGGCCCAGAAATAAAAAACGACGTATTTGCCCTCGGCCTTGGCCGCGTCGAAGGCCTCCTCCACCGAAAAAAGGCTTAAGGCCTCCGGGAGGGGTACCGTGGTCGTGGCTTTGGCCTCTTGGATCCGGGCGCTCGCGTTACGCGCGGCGTCGGGGCCGAAAGCGGGAACGCTTTCCGGCGAGCCCTGGGCGAAGTTCCCGCCGCCGTCGGGGAGGAGGGTAAAACCCGCGACGAGAATCAGCGCGCACAGCGCGGCGGTCGCGAGGATAATGCTTTTTTTCATGGGAACCTGCCCCGCGCCCCGCCGCGCGCGAGCGCGCGCGGCGGGGCGCGATTTTAAGCGTCGGGGGTAATGAGGCGAATTTTATCCAAAAAAAGCAGCGCGGCGAGGGCCAAGACCAAAAGGCCCAAAGCCCGGTTCAGCCAAACGCCGTAACGCCCTATTTTCTTTAGATAGGGTAGGATCCTCCCTAAAAAAAGCGAAAAGACCAAAAAGGGGAGGGCGAGCCCCAGGGAAAAGATAAAGAGGAGTTCCGCGCCGCGGGCTACGCTTTCCCGGGTCGCGGCCAAGGCCAGAAGGGAGGCTAAAATAGGGCCCCCGCAGGGAGTCCAGCCGGCGGCGAAGGCCACGCCCACCACGAAAGCCCCCGCGAAGCCCGCCCGGCGCCAGGCGATTTTAAGGCCTCTCGCGCCGAGATATTTCTGGGGGGAAATGACGCCCAAGAGGATCAGGGAGAAAAAGAAGAGCGTCAGGGCGCCCAGGTAGCGCAGGAAATCCTTTTGCCGAAAGAGAAAATCCCCCAAATAACTGGCCGCCGCCCCCATCAGGGTAAAAACGAGGCTGAAACCCAAAACGAAAAAAAGCGTGGAAAAAAGGAATTCGCGGCGGACGCGGCCGGACGGGGCGCTCGAGCCCAGGATTTCCGCGGGACCCCGGCCCGTGAGGGTCGCGAGCCAGGCCGGAATGAGCGGAAGGGAGCAGGGCGTGAAAAAAAGGGCCAGGCCCGCGAGAAAAGCGGCCCCAAAATCCACGTTGCCTAAAATAAGCATTCCCTCGCGTCTCCCCCAAACCCAGCGAGCCACCGCGCGGGGAAGCGAAAAAAGGGCGCTTTCCCCAAAATGACCCAGCGGACTCCCGGAGCGGAGGGAATCCCGGAGAGTATTATAGTACTTTCTCCCGGATAATGACACTATCTCCCCCCGCCGCGAGGCGAGGCCTCGCGTTCCCTAAGAGAAGCCCCAGCGCGATTCCCCCAAGTCGTGGAGGCGCGCCAGCCGTGGGGAGAGGAGCGAATTGTGGTAGAGAGCCAAAAGTATTCCTAAAATCGCCAGGCTTAAGGACGCCAGATCGAGATAGAGCCACAGGGACGACGCCTGGCGCGCGGGCGCGAGCTCAAGGACGTGGAGACGGGGTAGGATTAAGCCCCAGCTCCCCGCTATGGAAAGGGCGAAGGACCAAACCATCCTCCGCAAGAGCTTTTGGAGACTGATCTGGCCCGGCGGGGAGGGGCTTGAGGGCGACGGGGGGGACATAACGGCGCTTTGCTTCTTGGCGAAAGTTCTTGGCGAAAGCCTAAAAGAAAGGGGCGCGGCGCCGCCGGAGACTCGCGGCGCCGCGCGTGGCGGCATTAAAAAAAACAAAAGACACGCGGGAATATACCAAAAAAGCGCGCGGGGGCGCCAAAGAGGATCCCGCGCCGCGCTCGCGCCCGCGCGGGGCGCTTCTCCTCGCGGAAGAAGGGGAAGGGCGGCCGGCGCCTCGCCGCGGCGCGGCCTACCTCTCGCCACCTGGGCCTTTCGCCCTGTCTCCCCCATTGGCTCGCTCCCCAAGCCCATGGCCGCGGTGGGCTCGCGGTAGGGTCAGTTGGGCGCTGGAGGAAATCGCGAGGAAATCGCGAGGATATTGAGCCACGCGGGCCCGCTCTGGCGGCGCCCCATCGCGAACGCGCGTTTTTTGCGAGATAGTTTTCAGGGCTAGACGCTAAACGCGCCCTTCGAAAGGCGAAAGCCCTCGGAATAAACAAGGACTTACGCTTGTCGTCCGCTTGGAGGGCGATCGGCGGGCGAAAAATCTCGCGAAACCGTCGTCCTGATCGGGATCGTGAATCACGTAGCCCACGGCCACTTTCCCTTGGGTGGCTTCGATAATTTCGCGGGCCAGTTTCGGGCCGAAAGCCCCGCGAAGCTTGATGGCCGCGCCCCCTTCCCCCATCAATTCCACGACAACCAGGGCTTTGGCGTTCTCAACCCCGCGCGCGGCGCGAAAGCCGCGGACAAATTGATCGGTTTCGCGAATGGCCCGATCCTTTTCGCGTCCAACCGCGGGTCCATCAACGGATAAGCGAATTTCTTTCGCGCGCTTCCAAGTCCTCTTGGCTCGCCAAAGCGCGGTCGGCGCGCCTTCGCGTTTGAGCTTATCGCCCAAAGGCGCCAACGCCTCGCGAAGGGGGCAATCCCCGGCGAGGGCTTTTTCGGTTTCCGGGCGAACCCGCGCCGGTCGTCCCTTTGGCTTCCCGCGCCCCGCGGAGCTCGCCAAGAAAGGGCGCCTCGAAGTCGCTCTTGGCGCGCTCCGTCGGAAAGACCTTGACGCCGTCAAAAACCTCAATTTCGTGGTAGCGTCTCGCGCGCGAGTCATGAGTCTTCCCTCCCCGCTCAAATGGCCCCGCGGATTCTGGAGGGCCCTCGCGATTTTTCGCGCTCGGCGCCTTCTCGCGCGGAGCGAACCCTAGTTTGGGGGCGCTCCCCAAGGGGAAGAGGCGGTTCTATGGATCTCCCAAAGGTCTCTCCACAAGGCCGCCCACGCCCGCTGGGTAGAGCGCCGGAGGGAAGCGAGGGGGAGAGGACAAGCCTCACCTCGGCCCTCGCGGATCGGCGGATCAATCAACTGGCGTAACCACGTGGGCAAAGGAATCGAGCTTGTGCTCGCTTTTCTCGATGAGCTTGGCGATTTTCTTGACGCGAAAGCCGCTGAGGAAAAGATAGCGAATGGAATGGGAGGCGACCAGGATCTCCAATTTTTTGCCCAAGGCGCCCAGGCTTTGGGAAAACCCTTCCAAGGCCTTAAATTTCCGCGCGAAATCCTGGATATCGTTGAACTCGATCTTTAAAACGCGTTCTCTCCAGAAACTGTCCGGCAGCTTTTCGGGCCACTCGACCAGGGCCCAGCCCCGCAACGCGTCTTCCAAGCCGGCCTCGCGGAATTCCCGCGCGGCGGCTTCCCGGCCCTGTCCCTCGGCGCCTAAACGGTAAAGGTCGAGGTGGACAAAAGGAATCTCCGCTTCCTCGTAGACGGTGGCGAGACCAAAGGTGGGCGAGACTATATCTTTGGGCGCAATCCCCAAAGCTTTCCCAAAACCCTTGACGAAGGTTGTTTTGCCCGCGCCCAAGGGGCCGGAAAGGGCGATGGTCAGGGGTTCATCGGGGGGGAACTCCTTCCGCAAAAGATTGGCCAGGCGACGGCCGAGAATCCTGGTTTCCTTGCGGCTGAGCGTAAAAAACATGATGCCGGGTTGCGTGACGTCCACGGAAAAGCGCGAGCCTCCTTCATTTTTCCAAAGATTATGGGGGAGAAAATCTCCGCTTGTCAAATAGCGCCCGCGCGAGCGCGCCGCGCCGGGGACTCCGTCCCTTAAGAGCGGAAGCGTCGCGCTCCCCAAGCCTCGCGCCGCGAGTCCCCAGGCCAGTTAGAGCGCGCGGCCCGCCGACAGAAGCCCGTTGGGACCCAAGCCGCGCGAGGGACCCTTAAAGCGCGCGGGCCCTCGCGCGGGAACGCGCGGGAGCGCGCCAAAGCCGGAAATGATCCGTGGGGACTCGCCTCGCGGGTCTCCCCACATAATAGAGCGCGCGTCGCCGCGACGATGGCGACGCGCGCGCCCTATGGCGAGGAAGCCATTAGGCCCTGGGCGAGGGGCGCGCTGGTGAAAATTTCCGCCCTTTGGCGCGAGGCCCCCCGGGGCCGCCGCGAAAAAAACCGCGCGCGAAAAGAGTTACGCCTTGAGAAATTCCCCTAGTTCCCTCGAGCGGCGCCTCCCGCGCGGTCGCCTTGGCGTCCAAGCTTGGAGCGCGCGACATCGCTAAACCCCGCCGCCCGCGGGGAGCCCAAGCGAGGCCGGCTGACCCTCCCGAGGCGAGCGCGGGAGCTTAAAAAAAGAAGAACGGGGCGTCGCGAACGCCAACGCCAAGAGATTCACGCCGCTGGGCGATAAACGCTGGGGCGAAATCCCTTAAGGCGCGGCTCGGCGCTTACCCGCTCAGACTCTCCAATATCCGACCGGAAAGGCCAAAGTTTCCGGAGGCAAACAAACCGGAAACAACCCACGGCAAGCTCACGCTGGTTTCATAACAAAAATGGCGAGCGCGAAAGGCGCTGCGAAGGGATAGTTTAAGACCGTCCCGCTCGCGTCAAACGCCCCAAAGCCTCATTTCCGTCATCACGAAATCAAGCTATATAAAATAATGATGAAAGTGCAAAAACCCTTCGCCGAAGTAGCCAGACGGACAATGATACCATATACGGCATATTAACCTAGTTAGTAGTCTTTATTTGGCATTAAGAGATGACCGCTTGTCAGTTCCGGGACTTTTTGCACTCTCATCAAAATAATGGTAATTATTATTTGCGCGGAGGGCGCGCCCCAAAATCTTCGTCTAAATTTTCTTCGTTTAATTTCCTTTATATTTCGAGGGGGCCCCGCGGGGCCCGCCAAGAACGCGGCCCCCCAGCCTCAAGGGCGCGCCGGAAAGCGTCCAAGCGAGCCCCTTGAGCTTTCCCAAACCAGGGCGCGCGCGACGCTTCCCTAAGCGTTACTCGGGTAGCGGTTCCAATCTCAATTACAATGACAATTCAGATAACAATTCCAATTCCAACTTTAATAACGGTTCTTACGCGAATTCCAAAAAAGAGCGCTCGATTCAAGTTTGATGAGAATGCAAAAAGTCCCGGAACTGACAAGCGGTCATATCTTAATGCAAAATAAAGACTACTAATTAGGTAAATATACCATATAAGGTATCGTTGTCCATCTGACTACTTCGATGAAGGGTTTTTGCACTTCCATCAATCTTGAATATAAATATGGCATGAAAATTGCTTAAAATGCGCTTCAACATGCGTTTTTCGACTTAAGATTAATATTTTCTTTAGATCTCTGGAAAACGGCGCGTTTTTGATTGACTTTGCCCTCTATGCCGTATTATATTCTAGCTTTATTATAATTGATGAAAGCGCAAAAACCCTTCATTACAAATGCATGATGGAACATTATACTGTATATAGTATATAATAATGCAACATTGCGTTTATATAGCATTGGAAATCAAGTAATTTTAAGTTCCTGGACTTTTTGCACACTCATCATAATTATCTTCCTTGGCGTTAAGTGACACGTTTTCTATGCTATCGTCAATGATATTTGGGAAGAGTTGCTTGTCAAGCGTTGTCTCCTCCATGCCTTTCGAGTTCGGACTCCGAACTCCTTATTTTCTCAACTCCATGCCTTTCGAGTTCGGACTCCGAACTCCTTATTTTCTCAACTCCATGCCTTTCGAGTTCGGACTCCGAACTCCTTATTTCACCGACAACCCAACGATAACAAATAAGTCGTCAGTATCTACGGGTGGTTATTTACGTTCTCTGCAATTGATGAAAGCGTTTTTTGCAGAGCAGTATCCCGAATTTCTGAAAGGAGGCGTTGTGTCTTCGGGCGAACAAATACTTGAACCCATTCTTGAAGTTTTGAATGAGAACTATGCAAACGGCTTTCGATTTGAAGCAACTGCCGTCCGTTTGCTTTCAGATAAATCGGGTGTCGATATTGACGGCAAACTGCAAACAACGCTAAAACGCATTATGTTTTGCAGCACTGACGATGTCTTCTTCCTGCCTGATATGGTTTGCGACACAAACACTCGGAAAGATATAACCGACTTTGCTAACTATTGGCTTGACGATTATGGTTGCTTTGAGATTTCGGAGTTGTATGACCTATTTGCAGGGAGCCTAAACAATCGTTGCATTGACGGCTTAGAAAATTTCATTGCGTTCTATGAGTTTATAAACAAACGCAGTGTTCGCTGTGTCGAATGCTACTGCACAAGAATTGCTCGCATTAACCGTAGCGTTAAGGATTTATCTGCCGACATAGCAAAGCAGATTATTTCGATAATCCACAATGAATACAGTGGAACGATTGACGAGCATACTCTGCGAGATCGTTTCTCTGCGTTCTCAGCAGACCTGCTCGCTAGCATTATAAAAGAACACGCCGTTGAACTCGTCAAAACGGAAATCAACGGCATCGTCTGCTATCAAACGCTCGATGCTCTGGGATTATCTGATGAGTTTACTGAAACGCTCGCCGATGTGATAGAGCAGATCGAAGACCTTGGATTAACTCCGTCAGAGGATGTATTGCATACCGCTTTGAGTATTCACCTCGGCGTGAACTTCAAAACCGAATATAACATACCCGATGACAAGACCTATCGTCGGCTGATAAAAACGTATTACAAAAATGCACCTAAACGAAAATGGCTAAAGGGCATATTCGCGGAGGTGCCAGATTAAATGTACTCTTTTATATGGGATAAGAAAACTTGCGGCTACAAACTGACCAATCAAACGGGACGTTATGTTGCTAATGAAATAAGACCGGTATTCGCACAAGAATTGACTGTAACAAAGTTAGGTTTGCGATTTGAATATAACAAATGTGAAACTCGCCCTTTGCTGTGGGCGCAAAAGAACACCTACATCGTTAACGATGAAGACGAAAAAGGAAATCCTATCGGTAGAAAGGTCGCGCAACTCAATTGCACTCAATACGGAAAGCCTCTATCGCCCGAGTTCTTTTTCACAGGTCAACTGAGACTTGAACCCGTAGACATAGAGGGAATGCTTGCGGCAAATGCCTCAATGATGGATATTATTGTGGCTGACGCAAAGCGAAGAGCAAAGGAGCTGTATGACGAAGATATAAAGCGTTGTGACATCGCCTATATCGCATTTTCAGGTGGCAAAGACAGCGTGGTCTTGCTCGACATCTGCCATAAAGTGTTGCCACTCTCCGTTCCCGTTATATTCAGCGATACGGATATGGAGTTGCCCGATACCTATAAAGTTTGGGAGGAGATTCAAGACTGCTACCCCGACAGAGAGTTTATTGCGGCAAAAGCGGAGTCTTCAGCTCTCGAAAACTGGCGGCGTTTCGCTCCACCGTCAAGAACTATACGCTGGTGTTGCTCAGTTCACAAGAGTACGCCTGCGATAATGCTCCTAAAAGACAAACTCCACAAGTCGGCAATCAAGGCTATGGCGTTTGTCGGCGTAAGAGGCGATGAGAGCATAAGCCGTTCCTTTTACGATGACGCAACGGATGGCGCGAAAAATGCCTCGCAACTAAACCTAATGCCGATACTGGATTGGGGAGCGCACGAATTATGGCTTTATATTTTCGCCAACGACCTCCTGATAAACTGTGCGTATAAAAAGGGACTTACCCGTGTCGGATGTATGATGTGTCCCGAATCGTCTGAAAAATATGTCTGGTTTGTGGATAAAGCGTACCCTCGTGAACTGAAACCGTATAACGACATTATTATTGAAACGAGTAGTAAAGGTTTTGAAACGCCTACTGAACGCACGGAATTTATAGGCAGTTTAAACTGGCAAGCGAGAAAAAATGGTCTTATACTGAAAGATGCGTTAACAAACCCTCTCGAGGAACATAATGGATTAACGGTTATTTTTCAAAGCCCTCACTTCACTTCCGAAATGTTTTATGAGTGGATAAAAACACTTGGCACAGTAGTAAGAGTGAGAGAAACAGAACAGCAACGATTGAAACTGCCCAACACATTAGACGATGGCATTCCTTTCAGTTATTATGCTCCATACACAGGTGGAGGTAAAGCGACATTTGAGTTTCGTAGCGATGAAGAGAAACTGGCACAAATCCAGCCTGTGAGAGCGTTTTTCCGAAAAGTTACGGGGTGCATTGCTTGCAGAAATTGCGAGGCAGAATGTTCAGGAGGTGCAATAACAATCGAAAACGGCAAATTGAAAATAAACGGTGCTAAATGCACACATTGCCGTAAATGCTACGATATTGATAATTATTGTTTGAGGTTTAAATCAATGTACAAGCCAGACACGGAAAGCAATAACCTAATCAGAGGTATTGCAAACTATCAAAATTTTGGATTAAGGGAAAACGACAGGTATCAGTGGGTGTCTGCTCTTGTCGACTTAGGCGAAGAATTTTTCCCTTGGCACTACAATCACCCGCTCGGTAAAAATATGGTGCCATCGGCTCGTATTTGGTTTATTCAATCGGGCTTAATATACGAAAGCAATAAAAAGCCCACGCCACTTGTTGAAGTTTTCCGCAAACTTGGTGGGGAGTGTTCCATTGGTTGGGACTTTATTTGGATTGCTCTCGTCAACAATGCGATATTACTGAAATGGTTCGTGACTGCTACCGATTTTAACAAACCATATACCTCTGACGAGTTGGCTGATTTTTTGAAACTCAGCAATCCCAATCTTGGTAAGTCTACGATTGACGGTGGGCTTGCCGCTTTGAGGGATATGCTCACCAAATCCCCGCTCGGTGGTGACGGCGCGGTTACGTCTATCGAAATGAAAGGCAAGCAAGTCAAGAGCATAACCCGCAAGGCAAAAGAAGTAAATCCGCTGACGATACTCTACGGACTGTATCTAATCGCCGCCAAGACGGAGCGTGGCGGTTTTACCGTCCGCGAGTTAATGAAAGTAGATGAAGAATCGGCGTATATCTCGCCAATCGTGGTGTTTGGTATCAGTCCAGACAGATTTAAGAAACAATGCGAGGGCTTGAAGACGAAATACGGAGATTATATTGAAACCACGTTTACGCATGGCAACGATGAGGTGACAATCTTCCCGAAAAAGCACACGGCAGAAGATATAATAAGGCTTGCATTGGGGGAATAAAAATGGAAAAGAGACACTATGCGGATTTCTTTACAGTTCCGCAGGACTACAAAGCGAATATGACTCGTGAGGCGATTAACGAAACGCCCGAAACTTGGCTTGACTTCTATCCGCACGTCAAGTATATGGATTTCCTAAACGCGCTCATAACGGCAATCAACGGTGACTCGAAGTCTTTATGGCTTACGGGTAACTATGGCACGGGTAAGTCTAACGCCGCACTCGTCACGCAAAAGTTGTTTATGGATGATGAAGATAGAGTCAGAACTTGGTTTGAACGTTACGAGCAACCTCTCAAAGACGGAGCAGCAATCCTCAAAAGTCTGCTTGAACGCCGTAGCGAGGGGACACTTGTTGTGTATGATTACGATGCGTCCGGCGTAGGCCCCACAGAGGATTTCCTTGTCCGTTTGGAGCGTGGCATTGTGTCGGCTCTTGGCGAGCGCAGTTTAGTAGTACCTGCAAAGGCAAACCTTGATAAGATTATTTTCCGTTTGAAGCGTGAGGACAAGAATTTCTTTAAAACCCGTGAAGCTATGCAAAGTGAGTTAACTTACCTCACTGAGAACATCTACACAATCGACCAACTCGTGACCGAACTCCACAAAGTTAATCAGCACGGTGCTACACCAACTGGTTTGCTTGGCGATGTGCAAAAGGTTCTGCATAGGGACAATATCTTTCTTGACATTAGCGTTACGTCTTTCCGCGAGTGGATACAGAACATTCTGTCGGCAAACAACTGTAAGCGGATAGTTTACATCTTTGACGAGTTTTCCGAATTTATTGATGCAAACAAAGAACAGCTGAAATACTTTGAGGATGTTGCAGAGAATCCGAGCATTAACAAGTTTTACCTCGTACCTGTCACCCATTTGAGCATACAGGCATATTGGTCAGAGGGTAGTACAAGTGCGAAAAAAGCAAATGACCGTTTTAATTTTCGCAATCTTCAAATGCCTAACGATACGGCATTTGAATTGGCTTGCCACGCAATGAAACCGATAGAAGCGACCGCCACCGAATGGGAGAAAGAAAAGAAATTACTGTGGGACTCTGTTCGCGGGATTGCAGAGTTTCACTTCAAGGAAGAGGACGTTCGCAATGAGTCGTTTCGCAGAATACTCCCTATTCACCCGATGGCGGCGTTCTTGTTGAAATCTCTGTCGGAACACGCCCGCTCCAATCAGCGCAGTATCTTTGAGTACCTTAAAGGCGATGCTAACGGTAGCGAGTTCCAACGCTTTATTCAGAATGGCGGTCCGTCGATACATAGCAAGCAGTTTTTGACTGCGGACTACCTTTGGAAGTATTTCATCGAGCGTGAAGACTTAGGGTTGAGCAAGGAAATCGTAGCTATACGTGCTGAATACGAACGGATTAAGAGCCGTGAGTTTTCCAATCGAGACGAAGACGATGAAGATATTCGCGTCCTCAAAGCGGTGCTGTTGTTCTGCCTATTATCTCGCCTTTTGACCGAGGGCTCGCACGACAGATTGAAACCGACCGTGGAGAACATAGAACTAACTTTTAAAGGCGATGGTGTGATAGCTAATGTTAAGAGCATTTTAAAGGGGCTTGTAGATAAGCATTGTTTTAGCGTGGTGAACGGTAATATTGAACTGTTCGCATCGTCTGTTCATAACAACGACCTGCAAAATAAAATTACGGAATATCAGTCACAGTTCCACCAGTTGTTGTCTGATAAAACTGCTGAATCGTTGAAAGCCTACAGGAAGAGCGACTTCTCAAAGTTTTCTACGGGACGATTTGAATTGCGCGTTTCAGATGTAAAACACACCACATTGCAATACATTCAGCCTTTAACACGAGATAAGTTCACTAATGGATTGAATAAAGACACAGGAGCGGTGTGCCTTTGGTTTGTTGTTGCTAAAAACAAGGAAGAGCAACTACAAATTCCAGATAAAATTAGATCTATTCTTAATCAACTCCATGATCACCGTATCATAATGTTTACATTTCCAAATTTGACTTTCTGTGATACTAACCAAGCGTTGTGGGATGATTATATTGAGCAATTTGCTAAATATAACCTAGAAAATGATGATGCCGCTAAAAAGCAGAGTAAATCTGCCTTTGAACGTATAGAGCAAACGTGGTTTGCAAAATTCAAAGAAACCAACGTAAAGCTTCAATACTATACTAATATAAATAAGCAGATTCTTGTCAATGACTTGTCCTGGGCTAAGTTTTATGATATGCTACACGACTATGTTTGTAGAACTCTTGAACAATCATTGGATTATTTAACTCAGCAAACCACAGCATTTGGTCATATCGGGTTAGCAGCATGGGCTACTGCGGGCATACTGTTTGAGAGTACTACGAATCCGTATAAACAGTTGCTGACAGCATTCAAAACCGATGGAATTACTGCTGACCTAGATTGGTTTGCTCAAAACGCCTCGCATCCAATAGCGAAAATTCGTGAGCTATTCGACAAAAAAATTGCAAACACCGTTGGCAAAGGAACAAATCTGTCTATCCGTAAGGTGTATATTACACTTCAGCGCGCCCCTTATGGTTTGAAATGTAATGGTCTCTCGGCGTTTGGGCTTGGTGTTGCCCTTCGTTATATTCTTGACAAAGGCTATCAATGGGATAACTTACAGAAGACTGGCTCGCTTGACACTGTTGTTCTTGCAGAAATAATAGAGTCGGTAGTCAAAGATGACGGGCAAGGTAAAATCAAGAACGAGAAGTTTATTTGCCGCCTGTCTCGTGAAGAGAAATCGTTTGTAGAAAATGCTCCGCTTATGTTCGGCATTACAAACACCATCTCTGACGCTCGTGTTGAGGACGTGTTGTTGCAAATTCAGAACCGAGTAGAACAAATATCTTGCAAAGTGCCATTGTGGGTCTTGCCAGAGTATATCAATTCAACTGGTGATAATTCGGCAACGGATATTTCGGCTGTGTTGAATAATATCTGCTCGGCGGGCAGCACCAGTTCTAAGAGCGGAAAGCCAGAAGACCGTACCGCCGCTATAAAACGAGTGGGACAGATTTTACTTGATAACCCCACGCTCATTCGTACGGTATCGGGATATGTTAAGACTCCAAACTTTGTGACAGCGTTTGAGATGTATGTTGATAGGAACGCTCCTGATTTGCTTACTCTTGCGGAAAGCATTGGCGATTCTTCACACGGATACTGCGAAGCAATACTCGCCAAAGCCGCTGATTCCGCCGGTCTACTTTGGAAACAAGCAGACATCAGCACGGAGATTGAGGAAACTACCTACGAATATGAGATTATAAAGTTATTGAAACCGGTTGCGGGCTTTTCGTCATTCGTGTCTTACAAGGATGCCTTGGAGACACTCCGCGATGCCGTGATGTCAAAAAACAAACTCCCTAAAACGCTGATAACGACCGCTGTGCCGTCTTTGTCGGCATTCATATCGACGATAGCAAACACCGGAGCAGCAAGCGACATAAGAGATGGCTTGATGTTGAATACTGACATCGTCAAGGCTTTGTTTTTCGATTTTTCTAAAGCAAAGACTGTCGAATTGCTGAAACAGCGCTTGACAAGCATAAATATTTCTGATACTGACTTGCTCGCTGTTTACGACAGATTACCAAATGCATTCTCGCAGGACGAATTAGCTTTCTTGGACGATGTTCGTAAAGAGATTGAAATAGTAGCTAAAGAATCCCTTGCCTTTAAAATTAAGGAAGAGTGGGAACGCATATCGGGGACGAAAACGCCTGATGACTGGGCTATCACAAATGGCATCCCCGCAAAGTTTATGGTGAACGATATTGCAGAGGCAAGCGATATACTCACGGCGATAAGTAACCCGAGCAGTTTCTCCACTGACCGACTTGGAGATTTGTTGAATATAATGAATGGAATATCTGCCGTGTCAGTTGACGATTGTCTAAGACGCTTTGAAACCGAGATAATTCCTCGTCGCTTTGCAAAGTTAAATATTAGCTTATCATCTTTACTGGAATACTTGGAAGGCGAATATGGAAAAGCGAACAACTGGCCAACTCGGCTTGATATTAGCGATTTCATGCGTAGGCAATATAAGGAGACTTTAGCTCCGCAAGTAATTGAAAAATTAAAACAGACTTCCGCAGAAGAATTGAAGATTCGCCTTTTGCAGTTAGCGCAGAAAAATCCAGATTTAGGATTGTTTTTTTGGGAGGATTGAGAGTAATGGCTTATACGCTTAATGATTATTGTTCACTTGCGGATAGTACCTCGACTCGCGCGGAGGTATATTCAAATAATGAGATTGCGGCTAAACTTCTTACCTTTCACAAAAGTCGAGGAGTGGTAGAGATATCCATATCCGATTGTATTAGTGCGGCAGCAGTCTCTTTGCCGATGCCGTCTACACTTATGCAAGAGCTTGACAACAAAATTTACGCTGAAAGTAAGCGTGTAATTGTTACGGGCATAGAAGCGTATTTGTCGCTAGTCGGAGAACATGATAAAAAGGCGTTTATGACGGCTTTGAAAACTCGGATTGATACTGGCAAATTTAATGTCGCATTTTTGATTAGCTTCTCGTATTTCGACCGCTCGAAGTTTTCGAATCCCAAATATACAAACGACCTATATATCGCTTACATTGGTGATGAAAACCAGTATCTAACCGTGCCGAGCATATCTGTCGTGTCAGATAAATGGGTACAGAAAAGCAATAATCCGACTGACTGGAATTCTTTGTTGAAAGTGCTCGGTCAGTTTGAGCCTACAGGTGAGTTTACTCTCGTGCTGTCGGGCTATGACCGCATACAATCAGGTCTTGCCGACAGTGTCATTCAAGCGGCAGATGTTAGTACTGTCGCCAAGCGATATTACAATATAGAGGAGAATCTCACACAAGCGGCACTAGAATCGGTAGTAGTAGGGTGCAAAGAGCAAAACACCAGGCCAATTGAATGGTTAAAGACAATGTTTGGTGTAACGAACCTAAATACGAGGCTTGCTGTAAAGCGTATGTGGGAATTGTGTAACGAAAGTATTTCGTCTGCGTACTTTTGGATGTTGAAGTCAGTAATTTCCCACGATTCATATTATGGAATTGTGCTGTCTTCTGTTACCACGACCGACAAACTCCTGCGCCAATATGTGTGCGAAACCGCAATACAATTATTGTCAAATGATAACGCTCGTGATTTTGCCGTCGAACGAGCCGAAGCCATAAAAACATTTGACGGAGAGGCAACTTTTCTGATAATCGAATTCATAGACAAGATAAAATCCGATCCTAACGAAACTGCGGCTTGTTGGTTAAATTGCAATACAGAGAATGAGCGTATTGAGATTGTCCGCCGCGTCTCCCAGAGCGATTTAACCGTAGGATTGCCGTCTGTTTGGAATGGATTGTATCCATTGCTTTCAGAATACTTGTCTGATGGCTTTGATTACGGCAACAGCAAAATCAATGATTATTTTCGTGATTACCGCCGCTTGAAAGTCAAAGATACAGTAACGGACGAGTTTGTAAAACTTGCCTACGATACGGTATTACCAAGTTCATTCACCTTTCGTGACTCTGTGCTGCGTGATTTATCAGCAGATAGTAAAACGGCTATTTTGGTGGTAGACGGAATGGGAGCAGAATACTATCCATTATTGTGTGAAATGGCGAAACGTAAGAGCATGAATGTCGAATCCGCTACCATTGCCACTGTACGATTGCCCTCTTCAACACAGTTTAACCATATAGATTGGGATGACGACAGAATACTTAAGCCGGAAATACATGAAGTAGATAATATTTCCCATAACGGAGCAGTTAAATATCAAAATTGCACTCCTGCACACAACATTGTAGCAACGCTCGCAGTATTTGAGACTATCACCAATCGTGTGGCTGAGGCTTTTTCATCCTTTGAAAGAGTTGTTGTTACAGCTGACCACGGCTCGTCAAGGCTTGCTGTCATCGCTCACGAAAAGAATATGGATATGACCTTGCCTTGGAAAGATACGCCGAATGACTGGCGTTACTCCGTAGCACCAAATGATATGGAGCGTCCACCAGAATTCGAGAGGTACTATGATGCCAAAAAAAATATAACTTATTGGATTGTGCGCGGTTATAACCGCTTGCCGAAACAAGGCGGCAAGTTGTCTGTTCACGGCGGTGCAACGCTTGAAGAGCGATTAGTTCCGGTAGTTGTTTTCACAAAAGCGAAATCCACAAATGCTTCCAAACATATCGACAACCAGAAAACAGAACAGCTTGTTGATAAAATAGGATTTGATATTTAAGGGCGGTGAGCAAGATGTATGATATTACTAAACTGCGTCATCACTTCCCCACGACAACAGTTTATAAAGACCCGTCTATTATGGCGATGTTCTTAAACGCAAAAATCCCTGCGTTCTTGCGTGACTGGATACTTAAACGTAAGGCGGGCAGTGATGGGAAAATAGCAGACATAGATACCCTAAGCACATATATTGGGAAAATTATTCCAAGACGTGAGGAAAAGTGGCGGCTTGAAGACGAGGCTCGCTCTAATGGCGAAACTAGCCAATTCCTCGCTCGGATAGATGTGTTTTTCAACTCAAAGGCAAATTATTATTCCTTTGAAATCCCCACGCTCGGCTTTGCTCACAATCAGACAGTCATTGAAGATTATGTTTGGGAACGAGTAAAAGATCAACTCATCGGAAAGGCTGGCGGATGGGGCTTGATTAAGCTCGGCTATAAGCCCCCAGAGGGTAATAAGAGTAACGGACGATTTACGCTCCTTGATTATAGGAATTTTTGCCCTTACGAAGTTAACGTTGACGCTTTCCGTATAGCTCGCAAAGCTTTTACTGCCGAAGAATGGATGGACATCATTCTTGGTGCGATTGATTACAATCCCGATGGCTACTCCAAAGCGAAAATCAACGGTCACAGACTTATGGAAGATGAAATTTGGGAGGCAAAACACTCAATACTTACCCGTTTGCTTCCGTTCATTGAGGCTCGAGTAAATCTTATTGAACTTGCGCCGCAACAGACGGGCAAATCATACATCTTCGGCAAGATTGGCAAATATGGCTGGCTTGCAGGTGGTGGTAGCCTTAGCCGTGCGAAATTGTTCTATGATATTGCTTCGAGACGTTTCGGAACAGTTACATCGAGCGATTTTGTTGCTGTCGATGAGGTAAAATCTATAAACTTCAAGGACCATGCCGAAATGCAAGGAATTCTCAAAGGATACATGGAGGACGGCTTTGTTAATGTGGCTGGCGTTAAGGTTGAGGGCGATGCCGGAATAGTCCTACTCGGTAATATTGATGTGAATGATATGGAAGCCGATCGTGATATGTTCCGCGAATTGCCATCTGTGTTCCGCGATGCCGCTCTTATTGAGCGTGTTCACGGCTTTATTCTCGGTCGAAAAATTCCATCGCTTACAGATGCAATGATTATAAACGATTGGGCTTTGAATACAGAGTATTTCACAGAGATTATGCATTTAATGCGTACTCCTGCCGAAACTCTTCGCTACCGTGGGATTGTTGAACAGTTGGTTCAGACAAAATGCGGCGTTGATAAGCGAGAAAAAGAGGCGGTCTTACGGCTTTGCACAGCGTATATGAAACTGTTTCTCCCACACGTTGACAACGACTTAATCAAGGATTTTCAGTTTAGACAAGATTTCCAAAAATACTGCCTACAACCCGCAAAACGAATGCGAGAAGTCGTTCTCATGCAGATGCAAATAATCGATCCCGCACAATTTGGGACACGCAGTATGTCCACTTACAAATTAAGGGAAGAGTGAGTGATGAGTAAAAGCGGAAAATGCCATCAGTGTGAAACAAATCTCGACAAGATAGCGGTTGGTCTAAATAAGAAATTCCTCGGTAGAAACATTACTCGTTTCTACTGCCTTACTTGCCTGTCGAACTACCTTGAAATCTCCGTTGAAGACTTACTCGCCAAGGTCGAAGATTTCAAAGCACAAGGCTGTAAACTTTTCGATTAAGGAGATAATTTAATTGTTAAGAACAAAAATGTTGATTACGTCGCTATCGGCAGAAGGGTGAAATAATTGCGAATTTAACAAGGTATGATGGGAGTGCAAAAATCCCGGCAAGAGGATGGTTCCCCACTGAAGGAGATGGCCGGTTCATAGAAAAATTTGACTTGTTTCGAGCTTATTGAGATTTAGTCTCAATAATTTGTTCCGCTTGAGGTCCAAACGACCCTCTTTAGCTCCAGTAGAGTAGCCGACTGGCGCGGTGCCCTTTCAGGTCCGTTTCCAGCCAGCCCTCATCGAACCCATCGCGCCGATTTCCAGCAATTGGGCTCTCGTTTGGACAATTCACGACTTCGCTCACGAGTATGAGGGAATTCTCGCGCGAATGTTTAGCCTGAACTTACCTCAGTTTTGAGGCTAAGTACCTGTAATTGCTAGTTTTTTATAAAATATTGTACCCATAACATTTTTTATAAAAAAGCCTTGACATGGCGATATTGCCTTTGTTATGATACCCTTAAATAGAGAACAGCCGGGCCATTGGGCCAAGGAGGGCTGGGTGTGGCAAGAGGCCTGGGAGGCCTGGGAGACGAGGAAGCAGGGCGGATGTGGGGCAAGAGGCTGAGGTGGCCTGGGAGACGAGGAAGCAGGGCGGATGTG
>JAISCZ010000185.1 GCA_031265205.1 Deltaproteobacteria bacterium | reverse complement strand
AAGAAGCGCGCCAAAGCCCCAGATCGCCAGGCCCACCGCCGTCGCGAGGGAAAGGGCGTTTCCGACCGGGGAACCCCGAAAGCGAGTTTTGACCTCCAGAAGGCCGCGCGCGGGAAGGCCCGAAAGCTCTAAGGCGAAAAGGGCGGGCCGTTCCAGGCCCCCGGAGGCCGTCGGCGCGAAGGCGCGCTCTCGGCGCCCCAAAGCGCCGACCTGGGCCGCGAAGCTCGCGCCGTCCAAGGTCACGGAGACGGACCGCCAGCGCGGGTAATAGAGAACGCGGAAGGCCAATTTTCCCCGCCAGGCGGCGTTTTGGCTGACCCGGGCGAGATCCGCCCGGAAGGCCTTGTTTGGGGAGTCGCTCCCGGGGAGCGGCTCAATCCAGATAGCCTCCCCGCTTAAGACGACCTTTCGCCCTGGGGGGAAAATCCGGTAGTCAGCGACAAGCGTCGAGCGGCTAAAGGGAATCGCGCGGACCGTTTCCACCGAGACGAATTGGGGATAGCCCTTCCAGACACAGGGCTCGCTCCGCGGATAAGGCGCGCCGGTCAAGAGCGCGCGGGCCAGGGCGGGGACCCGCCGCTCCCCGCGCCCGAGGCGATAGAGCGCGGCCAACCGCGAGACCGACCCCATAAGCGCGCTGAGGCCGACCGTCTCCAGAAAAGGGAGCGGCCGATAGGCAAACCGCGCGTTCCGCCAGAAGAGGATAGTCGCCGTCAGGGATGGGCTTAAGAGCGTGGCTAACAGGGCGCGCCTCAGGAGGGCCGCGTGGGCGGCCAAACCCGCGATCGGGATGAGGCCCGCCTGGAAAGGGGCGACGATCCCGTTTACGGGAAAGAGCGAGGGCCGCTCTCCCGTGGAAAAAAGCGAGAGAAAGGGAACGAGGCGGCTGAAAAGAAGGAGGCTTGGGATATTTTGGGCGCGCTTGACTAAAATGTCCGACGCAAAGATGACCGGGATTATACGTTCATTTGGATTCATAGACACCCCGGCCCATTAAACGTTCTATCTTGACTAAAATCAATGTGACGGCTACCTTTCTTACGCGCGCGCCCGCGGGCGAGGGCGCCGTTATTTTCACGGTTTGACCGAGTCGCTAAAGCCAGGGGGAGGCGAATCGCGAATAAGGGTTGAGGGGAAGCTCCCCGGGGGCCCAAAAAGGCTCGCCGGGAAATCTCCCGCCTCCAGGGAGGCCCGCCACGCGCTCGCGAGCTTAAAATGATTGAGTTCGCGAGCGTCGCGGACAGGGCGGATCCCCTCGTCGGTCACCTCCGCGCCGCCTAAAACGATAGCGCCCAAGAGGGCCAACGCCAGCGGGGAGCGCGGCCCGCCAAGAGCCTTTCGCCGCCGCGTCGCTTAATGTCGCCATTTTTCCGCCCCTTCCTATTGTTCCGGTTGTTCCGCTTTTTCCGGATTAGCCGCTTTTCCCTGGTTAGCCGCTTTGGCCCTCCAAGCGGACCGGGCGCGCCGCCGGAAGGCCGCTTCGAAAACGGCGGCGAGCGCGAGGCCCAAAAACGCGACCGCCGAAAGTATATTGCCCGCCTTCGAGCCCCGAAAGCGCGTTTTAACGGTCAAAAGGCCGCGCGCGGGGAGATTAGTCAGTTTCAGCGCGAAAGGGGCGGGCCTTTCCAAATTCCCCGCGCGCGCGACCTCCCTTTCCCGGTGCCAGACGGTCTCCCGGGGAACGTTTAAGGGCTCGCCGTCGAGCTCCACGATCACGTCCATAAGGCGCGGGTAATAGAGGAAACGAAAAGCCAGTTCCCCCTGGTAGCCCGGCGTTTGGCTCCAAGCCGTTAAATCCGCCCGAAAGCTCTTCTTCTCCGAGTCGCCCCCGGGGTCCTCGTAAACCCAAAAGACGTCGCCCGTCAAGAGAACGCGCTCGCCCGGCGGGAAGATCCGGTAATAGGTCATCACGGACTGGCGGCTGAAAGGCGCGGCGGCGATTTGGCTCGCCGTCAGGTAGCGAGGGTAATCCTCCCACAGGTCGGCCTCCTCGTAATAATAGGGCGCCGCGAGCCCGAGCCCCGCCAAGGCGAGCCCGAGGGGCGCTAGCCGGCGCGTCTTTTCCCCCCAGCGCTCCCGCGCGGCCAGGCGGGAAAGGGCCAACATGAAAAGAATCAGGCCCAAAATTTCCGCGCAAGGGATCAGGCGGTAGGAAAACTGGATATCGCGGAAGAAGGGCAAACGCGCCAGAAGAGAGGAGTTAGCGATGAAAAGGACGATCAGCGCGCCTAAAAGGAGCGCGGGGCGAGAGACGCGCGCTCTTCCATCGCGCCTGGCGAGAAAGGCGAAGGCCGCCGCGCCGGCTATGGGGACAAGCCCTATCTGGAAAGGCATGGTCAGATCGCGGACGGGCAGGAGATAGGGGAGAGAGGTCGCGCTCCACAGCGAGAGAAAGGAGACGCAGCGGTCAAAAAGGAGGAGCGAGGGGATATTTTGCTGCCACTTGACGAGGAGATCCGTCTCAAGGAAGATCGGAAAGAAATAATAGGCCCCGAGGGCAATGACTAAGGCCTCGAGGAGCGCGAGGGAGAGGATCCTTTTTAGATATTTACGGAGCGGGGCCCATTTTCCCTTTTCCGCGATAGCGACCCAGGCGAGCTGAAGCGCCAAAAAAGATCCGTAAAAAAAATTGACGCAAAAGGCCGTAATGGCGTGCGTTTGCCACTGCCAGAGGAGGGCGAGGACGGCGGGGACAAAAGTTTTAAGGCTCGCCCGGCGCGTGGCCCGCAGAAGAAAATAAAGACAGAGGGGAGTCTCGAGAATGGCGAAATGGGCCCCCGTTCCCCCGATGTAAAAGCGCGAGGTCTGCAGATAAGGAAGCCCCGCGACAAAGAGAAAGGCCCCCAAGAGGGCGAAGGCCCAGTCGCGCGTCAGGAGTTTAAAGAGCTTAAAGGCGCCGACAAAGCCCACGAGCGACATGGCCACTCCAACCAGCGCCGCCCCCAATATCAGATCCCCCAAAAGGAGGCTTCCCGCGGCGAGGGCGAGGTGAGTTAA
>JAISCZ010000162.1 GCA_031265205.1 Deltaproteobacteria bacterium | reverse complement strand
GCCATGCCCCACCGGCTGGAGGCCCTCTCCTGGCAAGGGGTCGTCAAAGGCTTAATCCACGACCAAGCCCAGGGTCACAATGGCTTCGGCTATGACCCCATTTTTTATTATCCCCCCTTTAAGCTCACCTTTGGGGAGATGGACGACGCGGCTAAAAACAGGGTGAGCCACCGGGCCGAAGCCGCCAAGGCCATGCGGGCGGATTGGCCCAGGATTCTAGAGTTTTTTAGATCGCCCCGCGAGAGCCGGGATCTTTGGAAAAATAGCCGCCGGGCTTTGATAGCGCCGGCGGAAAAGAATCGCGCGTCGGAAAAAGCTCCTTAAGAGAGCCAAGAGAGCCCGGCGAGTTGGTCCATTCGCTTCCAAGCGAGGGCTCTGGAAGAATCGTCGCGAGTCGACCCGCCTCGCCACGCCCGAGAGAGTTAATTTCGCGCAGAAAGTCCCCTCGCTTTTCTTTTTAGCGCGGAGTCTTTGGCCCTGCCCAACGGCTACGGCGGATCTGTCCCAGGCTTCTTAAACTGGGCTCCCGGACTGAACGTTTTCATGGCCTTCAAATTCCGGCGACACAAGGCGCCTTCTCGTTGTTTAGACAGAGCGAAAGCGGAGCCACGCGCCACCGGCTCCCAAGCGCCGCGCTTCCCTTTGGGGCTTAATGGGCCTCGCCACGCTTCGGGGCCGTCCTTTTCGGGCGATTTATCCTCCGCCACAGCCAAACCGCTTTAAGCGCCGGAAAAGCGCTCTCAACCCGACCCTTGCCCCTAAGTCCCTCCAGCGCGCCTCTCGTAGGCGCGAGAGAAACGTCAACATACCCGGAACAGGCGGAGCCGGGACATAAGGTAGAGACTCAAGCCCAAGAGTTTTCCCGTGGCTAACTCCACGGGCGCGCCTCATGAGAAGCTCTCAGAAGTTTTTCGACCCTCGTTTAATGGAGAAAAAAAGTTAGATCGCGCCTAATTCTCCGCGCCGCGCCGCTCCTAAGAGGCGCTTATCAAGGCGGGGCGGGCTCTCGCGCGCCTACTAACCTTCGCCATATGAAACCAGCTAGCCTGTCTGAGTCGCCGCGGGTCATGAGAGCGTTAAATGGCCCTCTCTTCTGAAGATTGTCACGCTCACCGCGGGTTGTCGCGCTCACCGCGCCCGCGACGTCTTTAGCTTGGGGGAACGCGCTCTCTTTAAAGAAAGGGCTTAACCGCGAAATCCTCCTCGCGAGGGCGCCGCGCCCGGATCGCGGGCGCGGGAACGCGCTCAACCCCTTCCGACATCTCGCGGGGGCTCGACATTTACGGCGGATGTCCGGAAAGCGATGAGGCGCGCCCTCTTCCGCGCGTGGAGGCGTTTCTCGCGTCAGGCGACGATTCGCGCGCCGCCGTCGTTTCAATAGGACATTCGCTCCGAACGGAGAAAAAGCGCTATAGCGCCGCCAGAGTTCCTCAAAAAATTTAGGCTCTTGACCAAAGCGCGGTCACGGCGTTCCCTCGCCAAGTCGCGTCTTGCTTTTACGGACCATTATAAGCGTGACTACGGTTTTATAACTACTATTTTAACTTGCGCGCGCAAGCTTTAAACGACCGCTATCCTCATGTTTTTCGTAACGTTTAGCGGATATATTTTCAATTCCGTCTTGATTTGACGTATAATTACTTTTAGCGTTACATTCGTTTTTTTAACGCTATTTCGCGCTTTGACGCGCTTTTCTCAGGCCCCTATCTCAAGCGAGGCTATTTTCATGGACGCCCCACAAAAACTCTCTCTGGGACACGCAAATTTCGCGAAAATTCGCGAACAAAATAGAATTTTCGCCGATAAGACACGCCTTATATATGAACTAATTACGGATGAAACTCCTTTTTTCCTTTCTAGACCGCGCCGTTTCGGTAAAACTCTTTTAGTAAGCGTTTTAAAGGCGATCTTCGAAGGTCGGAAAGAGTTATTTCAGGGGCTTTGGATTTACGAGCGGACAGATTATGACTGGGAGCCCAGTCCGGTTATTCATTTGAGTTTATCCTCGGTTAAATGCCAAAGTCCGGAAATATTAGTGGATAGCCTTAATTTTAGGCTGAATTTAATCGCTAAAAAAGAAAAAATAGAACTCGAAGCGGGCGCGCCATCGGATCGTTTTCTGGCTCTCATTCAGGAATTAAATGTTAAATATGACAAACGAGTGGTTATTCTCATAGACGAGTATGACGCTCCAATCCTTAAAAATATCGAAAAAAAGAAACTCGCCGAAGCTACTCGCGGGGAACTCAGAGACTTCTATGGCGCGCTTAAAGACTGTGAGGATGAGCGCGGTTTTGTCTTCATCACTGGCGTGAGCAAATTCGCCAAAACTTCTCTATTTTCTGGCGTCAACAACCTGACGGATATTACGCTCGAAAAAAAATTCGCTAATATTTTAGGATTTACTATTGAAGAATTTGACCATTTATTTAAAGAGCATATGGAAACAATTTTAAAAGAATTTATGTCCAAAAAAGGATTTGAAAATATCAAAACCATCGCCGATTTAAAAAGTCGAATTATGGGGTGGTACGATGGCTACTCTTGGGACGGCGAAAGCTCCGTACTAAACCCCTGGGCGGTATTAACATTTTTTCGCAAAAAAAAATTTGGTAACTTCTGGCTTGATACCGGTCACCCTGGTTTTCTCGAGAATATGATTAAGAAAGGCAAAATAACAATTGCCGATATGTTTAACAATAATTTTTTCACTGAAAGCATGAACGTCATAGATATTGGCGATAAATTAAACCTTAAAGCCTTGCTATTTCAGACTGGATATCTTACGGTCGATCGGATCGAGTCCACTAGCGATGGCGAAAGTTATTTCCTTAATTTTCCTAACTTAGAGGTTAAAGCTTCTATAGCCCAATTATCTTTGTCTCTCAAAAATCCAATTAAGAAACCTTTACTTTTAGTGACACAGGGAAAGGCCATACTAGAAACGTTGATCAATAGGGACTCAACTGGGTTTCAGCTCGCTTTCGAAAGCTTTATCAGTAATTTGTCACACCGCGTTTTTACATATAATGAAAGTTTCTATTCTATGATGTTAACTTTGGCTATAGCGTTTTCCGGTCAACTTTACGAACTCCAAAAAGAAGTTGAGGGGGGAGTAATGGACTTACATTTTAGATCGCGTTATGGCGATGATTTTGTTATTGAAATTAAATATGTTCCTTTACCGCCCACTGAAGACAGTAGCTACGAATCCAAAAAACAGGAATTTATGGAAGCCGCGCGAGACAAAGCTTTTGAGCAAATCGAACGAAAGAGATATTACTTCTGTTTTCAGGGAGGCGGCAATAGAATCTACAAAACGGCTTTGATTTTTGGCGGTCGCTCTGAAATACTTATCGATTTCCAAGAAGCGCGTAATTGGAAATTGGAGTGGGATGAAAATATTAACGCGTACTCGGTCAAAGAAATTTAAAGCGATGACGAGAATATTTTCGCGCTTGTGAGCTAGCGCGCTTTTTGACGCTTGCGGCGTCTGGGGACCAGGCGGTTACGCTCTATCGCGGCTCAATAATTTTTCCCGCCGCGTGGGACGCGAGGAGCGTGAGAAATTTATCCGGAACGCCGCCGCCGCCATTTTCCAGAGAAGTTACCCCACGCTTTAAGGAGCGCCGAGACCGCCGAGCTGGAAAAAAGAGGGCGAAACACGAGCCCGAGAGTTATTTGAAAAATATGGACCGCCGGCGGAGCGTCGCCGACTATAGCCATAGCCTCGAAAACGTCTTAAGGCGCCTCTACGGGGCTAAAGAAGCGCTCAAGGCGTGCCCCAAGGGGAAGAGGAAAGGTCTTCTTTCTTCCGATCGGCACTGCATGTGGTGGTCCACATGCTTCCGTAAGACCGAAATTTTCAGCGAACACTGACATATACCGCTATCACTTCTCCCGCCATCACTAATTCCTCGCGCGTTTCCCCGCGCCCACGATTAATATAAAATAGTCAGGTAAATGGCCGGTAGTCCCTTGGTGGAGCGGTCTCATCGCCGCGTTCCGTTTCCGAGCATGGCCAGCGCACATGCGGATTCATCAAATAGTAGCGCCGAACGGCGCTGGAGTGGTCGCCCGGTAACTCTGAGCGCCAATTTCCAGAGACGTGTCCTGCGACCGAAGCTCTCCTGGCGGAGAACGGCTATCTCTCCTCGGGACACCGCGCGGGCCAACCGCGCGCTGGGGCTTTTAAAGAGGGTTAAACGGGGCGCGACTCTCTTAGTTTGCGAGCGGGAAAGCTATGTCTTTCGGTTTAGCGCCACCTCGGATTCAAAGGTTTACGCCTTGAAGCGTCTCTGTTCCCAGGCCCTGCCTTTCGTTCTCGCCGGATCCCCGGAAGAGCTTCCAATCGCCACGGATCCCTTGGAGGCGCTTCGCCTCATCAAGCGCTCGGTCAACGTGGAGGCCGTCAAAATCCGCGAAGCCGTGGGCCGCGTCCGTGACGCTGGCTCAACCATCGACCCCGGCAATCACGTGGTTGACCAGTTCAGGGGAATAGTGGGCGCCTACCGCCAGTAACTTGTCGGCGTAGGGCCGCAAGGCAGGAATCAGCCCTAATGTCTTGGCTTTGCCCAAAAGGCCCAGAACGCCGACCACTGAAAGCCCGACTGCTTTGGCGAGTCGGCGACCCCGCAGGTCATCGAGGCAAACCTCGCTAATGTTCCGTTCCAAAGCCAGTTGAATGACCGCCGCTTCGCCATCATCCAGAGTGGCCCGTATAATGGCCGGGACAGGTAATTTTAGATCGCCCACTTGCAGCCAGGGCGCGTCAACAGCCTGATAGCCCAAAGTCAAACCGGCGACCAACTCATCCATCACATTTTGCGGGGCGATGAACTGGTAGGGAAGCTGGCTCGCGATTTGCTAGGCTTCGACCTTGGCCAGCAAAATTAGCGGCCCGGTATCAATGACAATGCGGTTGTCAGTCATGGGCGAAGCGTAATTCGTCCTCGGCGTCGTCAACTCGGAGGTTGACGACGGAATAGCCTTCCCGGCTGAGTTGTTCCATGAACTCGACTTTGCCCACGCCACGAAGCTTGGCGGCCTGGCCCAGGCTAAGGCGGCCCTCGGCGAACAACTTGGCGGCTACGGCCAGGCGGGCTATCGAGGCCAGTTCGGAGACCGACAGACCGGCGCTGGCCAGAATGTCGTCGCTATATGGAATGGTTATGTGTTTATTGGGATCTTGCATTGCGCGCCCCCTTCATGATAATTAAGAGTTTAGGAGCGTTGTCCTTATAAATCAAGTCTCCCCGCTTGGCAAATCAACCTTTCCACTTTACGTCGCGTGATAAGAATCGGCGTTCGCGTATGGTCCGTCAATAGAATCCGTTCACGGGCTGGGTATCAGTCCAGCCTTCGCTCAGGCTGTCGTGATCATTTTGTATCCGTTCATCTAGGGGGTGGACGAGGGCTGATGGACTGGCTGGGGCTGGTTGGGGTTGGTGAAGGTAATTTCAGCCCTCTTGTAGACAAGAGGCGGAGAAAGTAGATAAATTTCCTATAATTATCGAAAAATATTGACTCTAGCGCGGTATCCGTTCACGGGATAGCTATCCAAGCCAAACGCCAACATATTAAAGGCCTGGATTCAGGCCCTGAGACTATAAAAAAGGCGAATAAGGGAGTAATAATACTAAAATAATGAAATAAGGGCTATATCTTGCTTTTATCTCTTATTACCTTATAAATACCTTGTATCCGTTCACGGGCGATCCCCGGAAAGGCGAAATGAAGCGGTTTTTCCAGGCGTCTAGAGAGGGCCGGCCAACTTCAGGGGGCTTGAGTGGGCGGCGAAGGGAAGCGCTTTCCCCTCTGTATCCGCGCGCTAGGTGTCGTAGTCCAGTCTCCATAGCGTCGCGCGCTAGCTCAAAACTCCAAGAAAGCCTCCACGCCGCCGTCACCAGGGTGAACTCTCGCCGCGTGGATAAGGTTGGGTTCAGGCTCATAGAATACCTCGCGTCGTCATTCCGAAAACCGAAAGGGAGAGCGCGCGTAGGGCTATCTCGCCTCGTATAAATGAAAAAAGTTAAAAATAGCACTAATGTGTATAAAATATAATATTATAATCAAATAAATTAGTAAGGAGTTGTTTAAAGCTCAAAAAAGAAATAAAATTAAGATATAATCACAAGAAGTTAAGAGGATCATTTTTATTCGCCGAAACGGAACGAATAGTCCATCTCATTTAGAGGCGCCCCTTGCTCTTGCCGGAATTTTTACCACTTCGATAACTTGTTGGGGCGTTTGTAAATTTCCAGTCAAAAAACTGAACGATTTCTCCTAAAAACTCTGTTTAACTAAAGTAGTCTATATGTCTTTGAAAAGTGTGAAGTTGATTGCGCGCTTTGTTTTCATTCTCCTTAATATTGAGTAAATAAAGAGAAAGTTATAATATGAAATCCAAGCGAGTGTTCTATAATTTTTGATAATAGAGGCGAGAAAATAGGCGCGATGAAAGACTTACTTGTAGGCGCTCAGACTTTCCAGAAGCTCATTGAAGGAAATTATGTGTACGCCGATAAAACAAAATTTATCTATGACCTGGCTAGAACGCAAGGGGCTTATTTCCTTTCTAGACCCAGAAGATTTGGTAAAACTCTTCTTTTAAGCACCTTTGAAGCTCTTTTTAGCTCGCCTCTGGAATCTGAAGGTCCGGAAACTGGGCTTTTCTCAGGTTTGTGGTTAGAAAAGAAAATTAAAGAGTTAAACGCTAAAGGCAAAAAGACTCTTTTTGATTTTAATCAAACTTATCCCATCATAAGATTGGATATGTCTGGGGACACTTCAACCGTTGATGGTTTTCGCGAGTCGATTCTAAAGAAATTGGAGGTAATTAATCGTAGCGAGGGATTAGGCCTTAAAATTACGCTTCCTGGAGCTGATTTATCCACTATTATTCAGAGGATGAGTGAAAAATATGAAAAAGAGGTGGTTGTTCTTGTAGACGAATATGACGCCGCGGTTAGCGACAATATTAGCAACATTGATATCGCCATGAACAATCGCGATACTCTAAAGGATTTTTACTCTGGTTTTAAGAATACGGATAAATATTTACGTTTTGTTTTTGTAACTGGAGTAACTCGTTACGCGCTCATGGGGCTGTCGTCGGGTCTCAATCATTTGGTAGATCTTACTTTTAAGTCAGAATATGCCGGTATTTGCGGTTTTACCTACAGGGAATTAGATTCGTGTTTTAAAAAACATATGAAAGTAGCCCTGAAAAAGATGAAAAAGAGTGGGGATCTTCGAGATACGGCTGATTTAGATTTTCTGCGTAAGCAGATCTTAAGATGGTACGATGGTTATAGTTGGGATGGGAAAACAAGGGTATTGAACCCGCATTCAATTTTAAATTTGTTTGATAATTATATCTTTTCAAGATATTGGGTTAACACATATCCATCAAAGTCATTTCTTAGCGTACTTATGGATCTTATGAATAAGGATCCTTTTAATTTAATTAGGGAAGAGTTAGATAAAAGCACAATAACTGAGCTTGGCGTCGCTGAAGTGGGAACTCTAAAGCCAATTCCGACGCTTTTTCAAACTGGGTATTTGACAGTTGATACGCGTTTAACCTCTGATACTACAGAACCTAATTATTTGTTAAAAATTCCAAATTGGGAAATTAAATCCGTTAATTTCGATTTATTTTCAGATAGATTATTTGAGCTTTTAAAATTTGATAAACAACAACAAGATGATAATTTTCAAAAAGCTATAAATGATATGGACGAACTTGAGCTTACGCGTATTTTTAATTCTCTTTTTTCTGGACTTCCAGCGATACATCATGTCGATAATGAATCTTGTTACTTTAAAATATTATATGGATATTGCAATCAAATTAAACGCTTGATTTTACCGGAGATTCCTGAATCTATAGGAACTCCTGATTTAATAGTTGTTTTTCCTAACTCTTTGTACGCTGTAATTGAGCTTAAATATAATGTCGGTAAAATTGGCGATATCCGCGCTGACACTTCAACTAACGCCAAAGAAGCAGTTGAGGAAAAGAGTGAGCGTATTCCAGCTGATAACTTGCTTTTGCGGAAATTAGCCAATAACGCGTTAATCGCCATCAGGGATAAAAAATATTGGGCGCCCTTTGAAAAAAAGGCGAAAAAATTAGTAAAAATAGGAATTGGAGTCTCTTATCGCGGCCAGTGCCTGGCGCTAGTTGGAGAGCCTAAAGATTTTTCTTGAAAAAAATCGGAACGAACGCGTTAACTATGAAGATAACTATATTTCGTTTACCTGTCCATCTCTAGAATAATATTGAAAGGAGAAAGTAATCGAATTGACGTGTCTTACGCTCTGATTGTGGTAAAAACTGATGAAAGGGAAAATTATACGCGTTTCGTTAACTAATGGCGAAATGAGGCAGTCACGCCGTGATGGACGAGGCTCCGCGAAAGGAACGAATCTCTCGCGTGAACGAAAATAGTTAGCGACTACGCGCGACGCTCCGTATCCATATTCTAATTTTACGCTATATTTTAACGCGTCATCTTCCTTAAGTTAGCGAAATTGGCGTCCCAACGTATGGTCGTTTTCCCGCGCGGCGGGTCCGCCAGGACCATATCCAAGGAGTCGGGCTCTAGCCGGGATATGTCTTCGGCGCGATTCCGGTTGAAAAGCCGGGCGACGATTTCTGGAAAGGTCATCAAAACCTCTCCTGGTTTCCGGATGTAGCGGGTACGGCGCCGATGATTATACCTTGAATGGTGGTTTTAGAAACTTTTGAATGGTTCGGGAACTTAAAAAAAACCAGCTTGTTGTTTCAAAGTCGCGCAAAAGTGATATACACGCCAATTGTTTAAAAAAAAGTCTGGCAAATTGGAGTAAAATCGGTAAAATAGTAATTGGAAGAGTACCCAGGCCCCGCCGATCCCGCTTTTAAGTCCGTATGTCCAGGAGGTGGCGTATGACGGAAGCTCCAAGCCCCGTAAGGATCATCAACTCCGCTATCGCGGCGTCCAACTGGCTGATTTTTAGGAATCGGACAGATCCGAGTGAACTCACGCCTCTTAAGCTCCAGAAGGAGCTTTACTTCGCACAGGGATGGCATCTCGCGTATCATGACGTTCCCCTTTTCGAGGATCCTATCGAGGCGTGGAAGTACGGGCCTGTAGTCAGCTCAGTTTATTTCGCGCTCAGTTCCCGCGTTAAGAACGAAGTCATAACGGAACCGATAAAAGGATATATCGTTCAGGATGGCGTTTATTCGATAGGCGTACCCGAGATGAAGTTTCCGGATGGAGATGACGGGGAATTCATGCGGTCCGTTTGGAAAAGCTATTCCAAAAAAAAGCGTGGGAGCTAGTGTCTATTATCCACTCAAAAGGATCGCCTTGGGAGCGGGTGGTTAACTTTCTCGAGAATAGCGACACCGACACGAACTCCGAATGGTATGGCGAGTTTGCTAACGCGATTATTCCGATGGAACTCATGAGGCATTATTTTAGGTCTCTCAAGGACAGTAGATAGGATAGATAACATGGGCGATAATTTTAACCTCGATCCACCGTTTGACGGAATAACCGCGAAAGAGGCGGAAGACAAGACTCAGAAAGAGGGTATTGAGGTGCCGCCACCTGGCGCTTTTAAATTTATGGAAAATTACCGCTTGACGGTAACTAAGCGAGCTTCGCGGAAGCAACGCGAATCTTTACGTAGCGGGTTGAAGAATCTAAAACTGAAATCAAAAGGATGACCGCTGAGAACGTGGAAACTCGGCGATCCGCAAAGATCTAATCATACGGTGAGATGGTCTTAATTGATAACGTAGATTTTGACCGCCGTCACGACTGTTTTCGTAGCGATTACGGCTAAAATTTTTCATCATCTTCTAAAAGAAATTCCACAAGCGTTTTATTGAAAAAGACGCGTAAAAATTTTGTCGCCTCTTCATTAGAAGGCAAAGAATTTTTAGCGTGTCCGTTAAACCATTCAGCCGCGAAAGATTCGGTAACGTCAGACGTTTCAAAGACGCGGTCGGCGCTCGAAATGGACAGTGCTGTCAAGCCAGACGTAAATCTTTCAGTTTTGCCATAATTACCTATCGCTCTCGCGGCTACTCTCCCGGTATAATATTGGATCCTTTTTTCGGTATAGGCGGCGAAAAAGGAGCGCGTCAATTCACAAAACGCGGCTCCATTTCCAATGGAAAGGAGAGGATTTCCCGCGAAAGGTCCAAACAATTTATTATCGCCATGATGATGTTCATGATAAACAATAACCGCTCGCGTAGCTGAATCTTTAGCGATTTTGTTGATTTCAAGGGAGACATTTTCAGTGGTTATTAAGCGTTTCGCGCTTTCCACAAGCGACAATATTGACAAATTAGCGTCAACCACGAATCCATGGGAATTAAGATAAGCTATTTGATTATCGCGTTTGGCGGAGAAAGCGAGGGTAGTTAAGTAGGCAAACGCTTTTTTAATTGATTCGTCATTTGGCGAATTGATATAACTATTCTTGATCGCGCGCAATGTTTTACTCGCGATTATTCGTATTTCTATTTCGTCGCCGCTAAATCGTGAAAGACTCCGTTCGATAGAGTTCCATTTAGCTGACAGTGGTAAAGTTCCTTGCCGAACGTGTCGCGTAATGATTATTTCCTTTCGTGAATTGATTCGCGGCTAATTTTAACCGCGACCTAACTACGCCAAAATTATTACGGAGCTATAATTTATGGAGCGTTAACGAATATTACCGCAAGGAAAACTCTTTGACAAGCGTTGATATTATAAATATCCATCATCGCGGACAAGTTTTATCGCGATAAATATCCGTTCGCGGGCGGCCTTCCCCAAGCTCGGAAGAGGGCGCGACCTGGACAATGGCGGCTTGCCTCGCGCGCGCGGCGGCCCCGGCGTTCTTGGAGAGTTCCGCGCGTCATGGCGCGTGGAGGGCTTGGGCGCTCGCTTTTTCGCCGATGTCTTGGATCGCGTTAGGGGCGTGACGTTTCGTTAAACGCGCGTCGCTTCGCTAGGCGCGCGCTTGAGGCTCTTCGTCGCGGAAGGCGCGCCGTCGCGTCCCGCCGCTTAATAATTTGTAAATTTTCTTCGCGTTTATCCCTTTTAATTTCTTTCTTCCGCAAGTTTCTTCCCGCCAAACTTTAAGGCCTCTCCGTCCTCGCGTCCCCACCCGCGCCTGCCCCCCCCGTCTCCGTCCCAGTCCCAATCCCCGTCTCCGTCCTCATCCCCATCCTCATCACCAGTCCCCATCCCCAATCCCCGTCTCCGTCCCCGTCCCAGTCCCAGTCCCCGTCTCCGTCCCAGTCCCAATCCCCGTCTCCGTCCACGTCCACGTCCACGTCCACGTCTCCGTCCCAATCCCCGTCCCCGTCCCCGTCCCCGTCTCCGTTCCAGTCCCCGCCGCGGCGGCGCCCTCAGCTCCCCCGCGCGGGGACGGGGTTTCCGTCCGCGGAGTTTAATTATTTTAAATTCACCCCTTAAGTGTATGTAGAGGGGAAAACTTCGCCCAAACCCTCCGGGCTTTTCGGGAATTCTCTCCCCGCGCCTTTCCGAGGCTCTCGCGCCCGGCCTCTCGCCTTTTTTCCCTCCTTTTCCCTCGCGTCGCCCTCAAAACGGCGGGGCTTTTGTACGCCATTGTTTTAAGGAAACCCCTTTTGGAGGCTATTTATGCGCAATTCCAACGATCGCCTCGCCTTTTTCCGCGCTTTCGCGGACCGCGAGGCGATTCTCGCCTATTTCCGCGTAAACTTTCCCTCCCTCCGCGCGCTCTCCCCGGACGACCGCCTTTTAATAGGCGCGCCGGGGGAGGAGCCGTTGGCGGCTTTAGGCGTGGAGCTCCCCGTCGCGGGGGATAGTCCCATCGCCTTGGGCTCGCGCGCCAAAGAGATTATCGCCGTGGCGGGTTATTTCGTTCCCGACATGAGATGGCTTTACGACTCCACCACGGAGGCCGTGGGCGCGCGGTCTCCCCGGGTGATGGCTCTCTGGGCGGAAGAATCCCTCGCTTGGCTCCAAAAGGCGACCGGAGGGCGGATAGCCCGAGCCGTTCTCTTTGACGACGGGACGGCGATTCCCACGCTCAAATTCGCCATTAAAGGTCCTCCCTTTTTTCCGCTCCTCTCTTTGCCTTTGACGGCTGGGGTCAAGGCCGAGCTGTTTCTCGCGTTAGACCTGGATTATCGCCGCCATTTAAGCGACAGGGGACTCGTGAGCGAGCAAACCGCGTCCAAGCCCGCCGCCTGGAAAATCAGGAGCTATTACGAGCGCACCCACGGATGGGAAGAGGGAATAGAAGAGTCTTTTCCCCTTAAGTGGGACCCGCGGGACGCCCCGGAACTTAAAGGTTTTCCCCGCGGCGCGGGACGCGTGGAGCGCGAGGAATTTATCCGGAACGCCGCCGCCGCTATTTTCCAGAGAAATTATCCCACGCTTTTAAGGAGTCTCGCGACCGCCGAACTGGAAAAAGAGAGGGTGAAACTTGAGCGCGAGAGCTATTTGAAAAATTTGGGTCAGCGGCGGCGCGCCGCCGACGATTTGCGGGAGCAGGCGGATCTGATCCGGGGCCCCAGCCTCGAAAACGTCTTAAGGTGGCTCCATGGGGCGCGGGAGTCGCTCCAGGACAGGCCCCAAGGGGACGGGGAAAGGGCCTTCCTTCTTCCGGGAGGGCGGAGAATTTTTATCGCCGCGGAACGCTGGCGCGACGAGGAGAGCGGCCTTAGCGGGGCCGGCGCTCTCTCCCTCGCGGCTCATCTCGCGGGCCACGGCCCGGAAAACGCGGACGCGGCCATTCACGAGCTCGCCGCGGCCTTCCCGCTCCCCGAGGCGATAGGCGCCCTCGCGCGCGACCGTTCCTTAGAGTCCCTCGCGGAGGTCAAAAAATACCTCGCCGAGCCTTATCAATTTCCGGAGACGCCCGCGGAAACCTGGCCCGCGGCCGAAGCTCTCCTGACGGAGACCGGATATCTCTCCCAAGAAGCGGCGCGGGCTAACCGCGCGCTGGGGCTTTTAAGGAGCGACAAGCGGGGAGCGGCTCTCTTGGTTTGCGCGCGGGAAAGCGGCGTCTTCCGGTTCAGCGCCACCTTGGACCCCAAGGTTTTCGCTTTGGAGCATCCCTGTCCCCAGGCTCTGCCTTTCGTTCTCGAGGGATCCGCGGACGAGCTTCTTATCGCCGTCAACCCCTTGGAGGCGCTCCGCCTCAAATTTCAAAAAGGAGAGCCCGCGCGGGTTTTGGCCTTGGGTTTTCACGCCCCCGAGACGGCGCTGGAGCCTTATTTAGCCGTTAAGGCCATTCGCCTCCAGCGCGCGGGACGCGACAAGAAACAAATAAAAATATCCGCGTACCTTAAAAGCCGGGGCGCGCCCTTTACCGAGGACAGTGGGCTGACCTTTCCCGGCGCTCCCCGAATAGCGCGGATCTGAGCCTCCGCGCGTCAAAATAACCCTCTCGCCGCGCCGTGAGTCGCCGTCGGCGCCGCGCGCGAACTTTTTTCCCGGAGCGAGCGCGCGGGGCGGCGCGCGCCGCCCCGCGCTTAAACGAGTCGCCTTTTCCTGTCTCGGCGGCTTAAACGAGTCGCCTTTCTTCTCCCCGCGCCTCCGCGATTTTCCTAACGCGCTCTCTCGGCGCGGACTCCAGAAAGAATTATTTCCATGGCCGACTACGCTATCCTCAATATCACTTTCTATAAATCATGGCGCGTAATCGCCAACGTTTTTAAGCACAACCACCGCCTGATTGAGACGCCCAACAGCGCGGAACGGTTCCGCGCCGACAACCGCGTCCTCGTGGGATCGCCGCGGGACAATCTCGTGGAACTCTGCCGCGCGAGAATCCGCGTCCCGCCCAAGCGGAGAGGGGGAAACCTTTTAATAGACGTCACGCTGGGCGTCAGCCCCGGTTATTTCCGCGGGGAGGCGCTCGGCGGGGGCTCCCCTTGGGATCCGGAAAGGGTGAACAATTGGATAGAGGCGGCGGACGGCTGGCTCCGCGAGGCTTTCGGGCCCAACCTCTTAAGCGCGGTCGCGCACTTAGACGAGATCAGTCCCCATATCCACGCCTTGGCGCAACCTCTTACCCCGGACGGGCGCTTGGACACGGGGATCCTCTTGCCGTGGCCGCGCGGCTTCGCGCTCCTCCACGACTCTTACGCGGCCGCCCTCGCCCCCTTAGGCGTGGAAAGGCCGCGGCGCGGGAGCCTCAAGAGCGGTCGCGCCAACAAGCTTTTGGATTATTACCCTTACGTCAATCAGGCCTTCAACCCGCGGCTCGCGCCGGACTTTTCCGAGTTCAAGGTCCCGCCCCCGCCGGAGGGCCTGGAGCGGGGCTTGGGGAAGCGGGCCGCTTGGCGCGCTTATCTCGTCGCGGCCGTCGGCGCGCTTTTCGAGCAAAATGAGCTCGCGCTGCGGCGTAAATGGGAAAGCGCCGTGGCGGGGATCAGGGAGGCCGAGGCGAGCGGCGAGGCGCTTCTGAACGCCGGGCGCGATCTCGCGGAAAGGCTCGAAAGCGATCAGCGGCTGTCCAAAGAGACTTGGGGCGCGAACATTCAGCGCTATCTGAGTCAAATGACCCTCAATCCCTTAAAGCGCGACTGGGAGGAAATTCAGCTTTTCCCCGTAAGCGAGCGTTTGTCGCTCCGCTCCAGGCGGCGCGGCTGGGAAAGCTTGGGGGAAGAGGAGAAGTCCGGGCCCGAGGCCTTAAGCCTTATAATGTTTATGAAGGGCTACGGGCCCGAGGCCTTGGGCCAAGCCGTCCGGGATCTCTCCAAGGATTTCTCCCCCCGCGCGGTGGCCAACTCCCTTTCCCGCTATAAAGCCGAGGAGGCCGGCGCGGAGACCTTAAAACTCTTGGAGCGCCCTTACGGCGGGCCCGCTTTCGCGCCCGCGCGCTGGCCGGCGGCCCGCGCGCGGCTCATAGAGGTCTTCCGTCTCGCGGAAAAGGACGTGGACGCGGCGCGCCTGGCGGGAACCCTGGGAGCCGACAATTCCGGCAACATCGTCTTTTCTTCCCCCAAATTGGATTTTCCGGCGGAGAAAAACTATTTTCGGCTGGAAAACCGCGATAGCCCCGCCTTTTTTACCGCCCTTTCCCCCTCCTGGGAGCCCTTTGTCCTGGGCGGCGCTTCCCAGGAACTTTTTTTGGCGCGGGACCCCATTAGAGCTCTTCAAGCCCAGCGGGAGCGTCCCGAGAAGAGCTGTTGGGTGATTCCCCAGGGAAAGATCGAAAATTGGCTGGAGCGCCTCGCCCCAAGGCTTAGGGGAAAGCGGATCCACTGCGAAGGCCTGTACCCAAGCGAGGCGCCGCGGGCCCGGGAGATTATCCGCGCCCTCGCGGGCGCGAAGGCCGAGGCGCCCGCGACTTTGGGGCCGCCGCGCCCCCAAGAGCGCCAGGCGCCTCGGGGCCAGTAAGGCTTGAAGAGTTAAACGCCTAAGGCCCTGGGGGAAAAGAACGAGCCGCGGCGCTCTCCGGCGCGCCCCGGGGCGCGCGGATCCCAAGCGCGCCCCGGGGCCTTCTTCCGACGCCCTTCTCTCGGCGTCCTTTTCCCGGCGTCCTTTTCCCGGCGTCCTTTTCGCGGCGGCTTCTCCCTTCCCCGCGCGCCCTTTCCCGCTTCAAAGTCGCGGACGCGAATCTATTTGATCGGATCCAAAAGGCTCGTGGCGGTCATCTCCGGGGGAACGGGGAGTTCCAAAAGATTGAGGAGGGAGGGGGCGAGGTCGGCGAGCTTGCCGCGCCTTTGTTGGACCTTAAAGCGGGGCTTGTTGGCCACGTAGAAGCATTCCACGGGAGCTAAGGTGTGGCTCGTTTTGACGAGCCCGGTCTCCAGATCGATCATCTCGTCGGCGTTCCCGTGGTCCGCCGTGACGAGGATCTCGTAACCTTGGCGGAGGAGCTCCGCGTTGAGGCGGGCGACGTTGGCGTCCACGATTTTGACGGCCTGGGTGGCGGCCTCCATGTTGCCCGTGTGTCCCACCATGTCGCAGTTGGCGTAGTTGAGGACGATCAGCGGGTATTTCTCCGGGATATATTTTTCGATGAGGAGATCGGTCACGATCTCGGCTTCCATCTCGGGGTGGATGGCGAAGGTGGCGGGGTCAAAACGGCCCTTGACCTCCACCTGTTCCTCCAGCGGGTAGGGGGTGGTGGATTTCCCGTTAAAGAAGCTGGTGACGTGCCGGAATTTTTGCGTCTCGGCGATGCGGAGCTGCTTAAGATTATGATCCGCGACGACTTCCCCCAAGAGGCGCTCCATGCCCCCGCCCTCGCCCATGGGGGCTAAAAGGTACTGGCGGAAAGAATCGTAGTAACGGGTGAGGCCCACGAAGGACACGCGCGGCCTCCGGTTCCTTTGGCCGGGATAGCCGTCTTCCACGAAGGCCTGGGTGAGCTGGATGGCTCGGTCCTGGCGGTAGTTGAAATGGAAGACGGCGTCCCCGTCCCGGATCCCCGGGTAGCCCTCTTTTTTCAAGGGGGGAATATACTCGTCCACCATCTCGCCCCCGTCCGGGGTCTTTTCCGAGTTCCACGCGGCTTCGATGGCCTCGATGGGGGACCCGGCGAAGGGCGTCGCCTCCGCGTCCACTAGGGCGCGGAAGGCCCGATCGGTTAGGGGGTAATCCTTGGCGCGGTCCATCCCGAAGTAGCGGCCCATCATGGTCCCGATGGCGGCGTTCCCCACGTCTTTCATGACCTGTTCCAGGGCCGTTATAAACTCGGGGCTGGAGCGGGGGGGCGTGTCGCGTCCGTCCAGGAAGGGGTGAACGGTCATCTTCCCGGCGGGGTTATCCCGGCGGGCCTGGCGCATGATCTTAAAAAGGTGCTCCTGGTGGGCGTGGACCCCCTCGTTTTGCAAAAGGCCTAAGAGGTGCAAAACGCCTTGGTTTTTCCGCCAATATTCCATGAGCTCAATCCAGTGGGGGATCCGGAAAAAGGTCCCGTCCCGAAGGCCGTCGTCAATGCGCTTAAGTTCCTGGATGACGATTCGGCCCGCGCCCATGTTGAGGTGCCCCACCTCGCTGGAGCCCTGATAGCCGTCGGGGAGGCCCACCGGCTCCCCCGAGGCGTCGAGGAGGGTCCAGAATTCCTTTTTTTGAAGAAGGCTATTGATATAGGGAGGATTGGCCGCGGCCACGGCGTTGCCGCGGGTTTCTTCCCGGTGACCCCACCCGTCGCGGATAATGAGGCAGGCGAGACGCTTTTCCATGATAATCCCCTTTGGGCGCCGCCCGGCGGCCAAAGGGCCGCCGGCGCGCGCGAAATTCCAGAAACGTTTCCGGTCTGGATTTTTCAAATTATAGCACTATCGCCCGCCAGGGGTTTGGCGAACTCCTTAGAAGGCCCTTTTGGGAAAAATAGAGTTCCCACGGCCTCCGACGGGAAAGGGAAGAGGAAAAAAGAAACGGTTTTATTGACGCGGGCGCGCGGAAAAGGTAAAACTTTAAAAGGCAAAACCCTTTTAGTTTTTTCGCGTCCCCCCAAGAACCGTAGAGCTTTAGGCCTTTTGAGCCTTAGCCCGTTGAGCCTTAGCCCCTTGAGCCTTAGCCCCTTGAGCCTAAGCCCGCGGAGCCTTTAACCCGTTAAGCCTTAGCCCGGCGCAGCCTTAGCCCGGCACAGCCTTAGCTCGCGGAGCCTTAGCCTGGCGAGCCAAAGCCCGGCGATCCTAAAGCCAGGCGAGCCAAAGCCCCATGAGCCTTAAGCCCCTTCGTTGGCGACTACGGAGCGCCTTCGCGGGAACTCGCGCGCGCTTCGTGGGGGGAAACCTGGGGCGGCGCCCGGGGGGCTTTTCCCCCAGCGGCGACCCCGCGGGGCGTCTTTTATAATTTTTTCCCGCGGCGCCGCCGCCCGAGGATAGACTGACTTTACATGATGGAGCGAATCAACTCAGCGCGACCGCCCCGCGCCCCGCGCCGCCCGCGCGGGATCGCTTGGAGAGAGCCCGCCGCGACGGGGGGCGCTTTTTCTCCCCTTCTTTCCCACCCGCTTCCAAGCCTTCTCCCTGGCTTTTTTCCAGACTTTCTCGCGCGAGTTGACGGAGGCTCTTTTCCGGGGTTCGCCGGGCGCGGCGGAGGACAATCGCGATGAGTGGGACAATGACGTTAAGGGAGCGCTGGCGGCGCCGCTTCGCGCCGCTCCATTGGCCGGCGGAGAATGTCCCGGAGCGGGTGGCGGCCGCGCGGCTCGCCGACCACGTTTCGGCGCGGGCCGCCAAGCGGGCTTACCCCATCAGGGCCATCCGCTATTGGATGACCGGGGAGCTTATCCGCGAGGAGCTGGAGTTACGGATCGCGCGGGGGAACGAAGGGGCGCGGATCGCCGAGTTGGGCTGCAGCCGGGGTCACGTCCGCCGCTTCGTGGGAGCGCTTCCGGGAGCGGGGGACTGGGTGGGCCTTGATTTTGACGCGGGCGCCCGGGACGAGGCCCTCGCCGCCGGGGTGACGCGGTTTATCGCGGCCGATTTTGACTCTCCCTTGCCCCTGGAGGACGACGCCGCGGATATCGCGGTTTTTATCCACGTCCTCGAGCACCTGCCGCGCCCGGATTTTACCCTTGGCGAGATCGCGCGGATTCTGCGGCCCGGTGGCCTTTTGGTGGCCGGAAGCCCGGTTTTGCCCTGGCCCTTGGCGACGTGGCGGAACCGCGCGCTCCAAAATAAACGCGCCGCCGGAAAAGTTCGGCCCGGGGGACATATCCAGGCCCTGAGCCCCTTACGCTGGAAGCGGCTCCTTAAAGGCGCGGGGCTCGCGCCCGAGTTTATGAACGGCGCCTTTTTGCTGCGCCATTCCGGGAGCGCGCTGGAGGACAGCCTCTTTTGGTTCCGGCTGAATTTGGCCTGGGGAGCGCTTTTCCCCCCGTTGGGCAACGAAATTTACCTAACCGCCCGCAAAAATCCCTTAAGCCTTGCGAAGTCGGCGGCGGACGCCCGGGCGCGGCCTCCCTTGGCGGTGGGCGAATAACCAGGCGCTTCGCCTGGCGCCGCGGCGTCCTTTTGGCCGCGCGGCGATGGACAGGCGCTTCGCTCGCTTTAAGGCCTATCCGCGGGCGCGCCAGCGAGCGATAGGCGAAATTTAGCGCGCGAGAGGCGGCGCCGCGGCGCCCGCCAAAGCCTTTGGCGCCTTTTCCGGCCCGCCTCGGGACGCGCGCGAGCGCGCTTTCTGGCGGCGGGATCGCGCCCTTTCTCGCCCGCGAATAAGCTAAGGCCTCGCTTTCCCCCAAAATAGGCCGCGCGCCGCTTTAGCGCGAAATAGTTTGGGCGCCGCCCTCGCGCGCGGCTTAAGCGAGCGCCCTTTCCCCTCGCGGGAGGCGGCGCGCGCCTCGCCCGTCCCTGTAAGCTTTCCAAGCCTCGCGGGGCTTCGAGGCCTTCGCTCCGCTCTTGGGAGCTCCCGCGCGCCTTTGGGCGCGGCTGGCGGCCGCGTTCCGTCGCGCCGCGCGCGGCGCGACGCGCTCTTCCCGCGGCCGCCCGCTGGAGGGAGGCCGGGGACGCGCTCTCGCGTCCCGCCGGGGGCCTGGGGGGAGCGCTTTTTGGCGCGGGCGGGGGCTTGGCTCGTTTCCCGGGCGCTCCCCTCCCCAGAACGCGCGGGGCGCCGCCACGGCCCGGGCCCGGCTTTTCCGGGCGAGGGGGGAAGAAGCGGGACGCGTATGGGGGCGCCCCCTCCCTGGACGCGTTCCCGCGAGCCAGAGGCCAAATTCCGTCGCGCGGCGGGCGGCTCCGTGGCGCCGTCCGTTCCCTCGCGAGGCCGCGTAAGGGTCGCCGCTGGGGCTTGAGAGGGTCTCCACGGCGAAGGCGCGAGGGGGACATCGCCAAAGCCCAGGCCCTCGGCTATGGGGGCCCCGCGGGCGACGGTCGCCGCGCGGAGGGGGGATCTTTTTTAAAAAAATGATCCTCCCCGCGCTTTTTTTTCTTCCCCCTCCCTTGACAAGCGGGAAGCAATGTTTATATTTTGTTTTGCCTGGCAGACAGGCCCTAAGACTGCTAAAAATTTTTCGTCAAGGTTTGGGAATTGTCGTTTTTTTTCGCCCCGGAGTCGGATTCAAGCTTAATTTGGCCCAGGGGCTATCCCATAACGGGCGGCTTTTCCGCCCTCAAGGCTTGAGGGGGACTCGCGTTTCCCCCTTTTTGGCGCCCTTTCTCGCGATAGGGCCTATTTTTTTGTTTCAGACGAATTTTTCGCCTGTAAGGAGTTAAGATTTATGAGCATTCGTCCCCTTTCGGATCGAGTTTTGGTTCAGAGGCTCGAAGAAGAGCAAACCACCAAGAGCGGCATCATTATCCCCGACACCGCCAAGGAAAAGCCCCAGCAGGGCAAGGTCGTGGCCGTGGGAGACGGCAAGTTGCTGGATAACGGAACCCGCGTGACCCCTGGGGTCAAGGCCGGGGAAAAGGTGCTTTTCGGGAAATATTCCGGGACCGAGGTCAAACTCGACGGCGAGGAATACCTTATTCTCCGCGAAGAGGACATCCTCGGGATCATCGACTAGTCGGGCCGCGCGCCCCGACCCCGAAAAAGAGCCGACCCCCGTGGGGGGCCCCATAAGGGGCCTTACCTCAAGCTTCCCTTAAAACGCCTCTCTTTAAGGAGGCGCCGCGCGGGGCGTTAAGCCCTTTAAAGGCTCGGAGCGACACGCCCTCAAGCTTTTTGTTTTTCCCGGGAGCTACCTTTTCCAGGGAATTTTTAAGTTATCGCCAATTTTGGAGGAAATCCGATATGTCCGCTAAAGAAATCAAGTACAACGTTAAAGCCCGCGAAGCCATTATGCGCGGGGTGGACGTCCTGGCCGACGCCGTCAAAGTCACCTTGGGCCCCAAGGGCCGGAACGTCATTTTGGAGAAGAGCTTCGGCGCCCCCACCATCACCAAGGACGGAGTCACCGTGGCCAAAGAGATCGAGCTTGAGGACAAGTTCGAAAACATGGGCGCCCAGATGGTGCGGGAAGTCGCTTCCAAGACTTCCGATCTCGCCGGCGACGGCACCACCACCGCCACGGTTTTGGCCCAGGCCATCTACCGCGAGGGCCAGAAGCTCGTCGCGGCCGGCGTCAACCCCATGAGCCTGAAGCGCGGCATCGACGCCGCGGTCGCGGCGGCCACCGAGGAGCTGCGCGCCCAGAGCAAGGCCACCAAGAACCAGAAAGAGATCGCCCAGGTCGGCACCATCTCCGCCAACAACGACGTGGCCATCGGCGACATCATCGCCGAGGCGATGGACAAGGTCGGCAAAGAGGGCGTCATCACCGTGGAAGAGGCCAAGAGCATGGACACCACCTTGGACGTGGTCGAGGGCATGCAGTTCGACCGCGGCTACCTCTCCCCCTACTTCGTGAACGACAGCGACAAGATGACCGCCCACCTCGAGGACGCCTACGTGCTCCTGGTGGAGAAGAAGATCAGCTCCATGAAGGATCTCCTCCCCATCCTTGAGGAGATCGCCAAGATGGGCAAACCCCTCCTGATCGTCGCCGAGGACGTGGACGGCGAGGCCCTGGCCACCCTGGTCGTGAACCGCCTCCGCGGGACCCTCAACACCTGCGCCACCAAGGCCCCGGGTTTCGGGGACCGCCGCAAGGCCATTTTGGAAGACATCGCCATTCTCACCGGCGGCAAGGTCATCAGCGAGGACTTGGGCATTAAGCTGGAAGGCGTCACCTTGAACGACCTGGGCCGCGCCAAGAAGATCACCGTGGACAAAGAGAACACCACCATCATCGACGGCGCTGGCCCCAAGGCCGCCCTCGAGGGTCGGGTGAAGCAGATCCGCGCCCAGATCGAGGAGACCACCTCCGACTACGACCGCGAAAAGCTCCAGGAGCGCTTGGCCAAGCTCATCGGCGGCGTGGCCGTGATCAACGTGGGCGCCGCGACGGAAGTCGAGATGAAGGAAAAGAAGGCCAGGGTTGAGGACGCTCTCCACGCCACCCGCGCGGCGGTGGAAGAGGGCATCGTCCCCGGCGGCGGCGTCGCTTTGGTGCGTTGCGTGGCCGCGCTCGACAAGATCAAGGCCGAGGGCGAGGTTCTGCAGGGCGTCAACATCATCCGTCGGGCCCTCGAGGAGCCTTTGCGGCAAATCGCGGCCAACGCCGGCTTCGAGGGCAGCGTCGTGGTCGAGAAGGTCCGCCAGGAGACCGGCGCCGTGGGCTTCAACGCCGACAAGGGCATCTACGAGGATCTCTTGGCCACGGGCGTCATCGATCCCGCCAAGGTCACCCGTTACGCTCTCCAGCATGCGGCTAGCGTTTCCTCCCTCCTCCTGACGACCGAGTGCATGGTCGCGGAGAAGAAGGACGACAAGCCCGCGGCCCCCATGGGCGGCGCTCCCGGCATGGGCGGAATGGGCGGCATGTACTAAACCTTTTTTCCCCCCGGGGAAGGGCGGGCTCCAGGCTCGCCCTTCCCCGGGGGCCCTTCGCGGCGGGGGGCCTTTCCCTCCGGCCGGCCCCGCTGGGGCGGCCGGGGGAAAGGCCCCTTTCCTTTTTGCGGGGCCTTGGGAGCGCGCCTCCCCAGAAGGGATCCCGCGCGCGGCCTTGAGGCGCCCCGCGCGGGGAACCCTCCCGCCCGCCCGCTCTCCGAGCGGTCGGGCGGGAGGGGGCCGGAAGGGCGCGCGCGAGGATTCTCGCCGCGCCGGCCGGCCCAAGCCCCGCTTCAAGGGTCGAACCGGTGGCCGACGGCGGGCTTTGGACGGAGTTCGCCCGCTTCAGGGCGCGACGCGACGGCGGTTTTGGAAATTTGACAAAGGCGATTTTTCGTGTTAAGTTGCTTAAATTGTTTTATATACTCGCGTGGGAAGGGAAGGGGCGGAGGGAGTTTCGCGGGCCATTTTTGCCACTTTTAAGTTAAATTAGGGTTAAAAATCTTTTTCGTCCGCGCGCTTCCGTCGCCGCCACTCGCGGGCCGCGGTCGCGCTCGCGGCGGGCCAGAGGCGGCCCGAAAGCGATGATTTTTGGCTTTCAGCGGGCGCGGGCGCGTCAATTCGCCCGGGGGCGCTTTTTCTGGAACGCGGCGGCCCCTTAAAGGGTCTCGCCCGACGCTAAGGACGCGATACGCATGAGAAACCTGTGGGTGATCCGACCGGAACCGAATTACACGAACCGTTTGCGCGAGTTTTTGGAGCAAGGCATGATGGCCATCGGCTGGCCAGGCATGGGCGATTTAAGCGGGGGCCTCAGCCGCGAGGACATCTCCCAACGCCTGCGCGCGACCTATACCCATTACGAGACGGACCAGAAGCATGACTTAAGCGTCGCCGCCGGGATCCTGGACCGTTTCGTGAACCAGGTCAAGGTCGGGGACTACGTCTTGGTTCCCGAAGAGCCCAGGTTTTATATCGGGGAGGTTTTGAGCGACTATATTTTTAAGCCGGAACTGGACAACGACGGGGCCGACGCCGGCTATCCCCACTGGCGAGCGGTGCGCTACCTTAAAAACGGCGAGAGTTTCGCCGCCATCAAGAATTTGCCTTTGGGCGCGCGCCGGGCCGTGGAGTGCCACCTGACCTTTTTCTCCATCCACTCGGCGGCCAAGGAGACGTGGGCCTTTTTGGGAATAGACCACGGCGCCGCGTAAGTCCCCGCCCCGGGACCTTTTCCCCTCCGGCCCTCCAGGGGGAGGCCGCGCCCCTCAAGGCGACCCGAAGGAGCTTGTGGGAGCGCGGCCTCTCCGCGGGAGAGCGATCTCCTCGCGCGCGAGCGGCCTTAAGGTTCTTTTTTTCGCGCCAAGCTTTCCGCGTCTCGCGCCAGAGCGCGCGCTTTAAGGCGCCGCCAGCGCTTAGGTTCGCCCCTTGTCGCCCTTAGTTTCGTTTGAGCTGTCGTCTTGGTTGTCGCCTTGGTCGTCGCCTCGCTTGTCGCTTGGCCTGTCGCCCTGGTTTTCGCCTCGCTTGTCGCCTTAGGCGGAAGGCGGGGCTCTCGCGCTCTCGTCGGGAGAGGACTTACGCCACGCGCGGAGGCGCCGCGCGTCCCCCTGCGGCTCCCGTCGGCCCGCGCGAGCGGACTTTCCCCAAAAGACGCCCTTCGCGATAAGGCCAAAGTCTCAAGCCGCGTTCGGCTCGCCGCGCTGGCTTTAAGGCGCCGGGGAACCCTATTTTCGCTCCTGGCGAGATCTCGCGCCATCTTCCGATTGAGGGGCGGCGGGTAGCGGGCGCGCTCGCCGCCCGCGGGGACGGCTGACAAAGCTGGGCGGGAGGAGCCCGTAACAGCCAAGCGGGGCCAGCCACAGGCTGTCGCTCATGTGGGGCGGGCGACCGGGAAGGTTCTTGGCTTGCCTTGGGACGACGAAGACTAACAGGCTGACGTTGGCGAGAGCCTTCAGGAGGAGTTCAAAGTTGACGCCGCCGCTCTCCAAAAATACGGCCTCCGCCCCCTTGAGGATGACCCAGCTTACGAGATCGCGGTTTCCCTCCGGCGTCGCGCTGAATTTTTCGGTCTCGGAAACGTAAGCGGTGGGGTCAACGGGCTCGAAGTGGCAAGCGAAGTTATTCTTGCCGTGGGCGTCAACGCCGACAACCGACTTGAACTGGGCCTCGAAAGGCCAATGGATTTTTCGCTCGTCCATGTCCGCGTCTCCTTGGGCGGCTTTCTTGGCCCGCGTCCCGCGCGAAAGCGGCGCGTTCTTTGGCGCGCCGCCTCCCGGAGGCCCTCGCGCCGCGCGAAGCTGGCGGCCTTAAGCCTTAGGCCGCGCGAAGGAAAGGCGGGCGGCTCGGCGCGCGCTTTATAAAGGTCAGCGCCAAATTAGCGTCAGTCAAAAGAGAACGTCGCGACGTCGCGCCGTTTTTCCGTCGCGTCGTTTTACCGTTTCGTGGAACGAGGGGCTTAATCCTTTTTCGCGAGGAAAGGCTCCAGCTCCCGCATGAGTTCGGTCGTTTTCGTTTTGTAACGGGCGCCGCCGGGGACTTTTTGGCCTTCCTCGTAGTGGAAGGCCGCCTCTTTGGGCTGGCCCCTTTGGAAAAAGTAATTGCCCAAAATGAAGTGGCCTTTGGCCGCGTCGCCGTTTTTCAGGAAAAAAGCGCCGGCCATTTCTAAAGCCAAGGGGTAAGAAGAGCCCGCGGCTTCCACCGCCCGATCGAAAGTCTTGGCGGCCTCTTGGTTACGGCCCAAGATTTCCTGGGCCCGGGCCAGGCCCAAAAGGGTCTGGGGGGTTCGGTCCCCGTATTTGAGGGCGTCGGAAAAGTATTTGACCGCGTCCTCGGGTTTGCGCCGGGCGAAGGCCAGATCCCCTAAGTCCGAGAGATATTGGGCGTTCTGGGGGCTGACGGCCAAGGCCTCCAGGTAGTATTTTTCCGCGCGGGTCAGGTTTTTGGAGCGCTGGGCCAAGACGCCCAGGCCGTGGAGGGCGGCCGCGTCCTTGGGGTTGTCCTTGAGGCGGAGATTGAAGGCGTTCTGGGCGCGCTCGGGGGAGGCGGTGAGGGCCAAGGTCCGGTCGCGGATGGCCATGTACCTCTCGTCCCGGGGGGCGGGGCTGGCCGCCGCCTGATCGGCGAAGGTGGTGGCCAGGCGCTGGCTGATCCCAGGGTGGGAACTGAGGTAAGTGGGGATCTTGGAAGAGACGGAAAAGCTCTTTTCGTTCATGATTTTAAAAGCGCCGTACATGTCCCGGGCGCTGTAGCCGGCTTTAATCATGTAATCCCGGCCCTTGCGGTCGGCCTCGGCCTCGTCCGCCCGGGAGTTGGCGAGCATGGCCTGCATGGTGGCGCCGGACGAGCCCATGATGACGGCTTGGCCCAGGGCGGTGGCGTTATGGCCGCCGCCGGACATAAGGAGCGCCCCCGCCAGCATGGCGGCCATGTTGGCGATGCCCATGGAGGAGTTTTTTTCGGCGCGGAGGGCGAAATGCCTCGCGGTGATATGGGCTATTTCGTGGGCGAGGATGGCGGCGAGCTGTCCCTCGTTTTCCAGGCTGTTGATGGTTTCCGTGTGGAAATAGATATAGCCGCCGGGGACGGCGAAGGCGTTTAAGGAATCGCTGTACACCAAATAGAACCGGAAGGGGAGCGATTGGGGTCCCGCGGCGGCCAGCACCTTGCGGGCCACGGACTGGAAGTATTGGTTGACGTAGGGGTCGTCAAAGATGGCGCCCTGCTTGGCGATTTCCAGATAGACCTCGCGGCCCACTTGGATTTCCTCCGCCTGGGTAATGGCGAGGGCTCGCCGGTCGGCGGCGAGGGGGACGAGGACGAAAGCGAGCGCCAAAAGCGGGGCGAGCCATAGCGAGCGGAGCGTGTTTAGGGATGGCATGAGATCCTCGCGGTCCGGGGCTGGAGAGAGAAGCGAGAGGAGCGCGCCGGAAAGAGCGCTGGGGGAAAGGCGAAGTTTTTCTCCCCAAAGGGGGCTCAAAGGGCGGGGCCTTTCCCCCGAGAGGCGGCTTAAGGCCGCGCTAAAACAATCCTATTATAGCAAGCTTTTCTTCCGGAAAGAGATCCCCCTTTGGAGCGCTAGCGGCGCGCGCGGCTAGCGGCGCGCGCGGCGAGCGGCGTCGCGCGGGGCGCGCGGGTTCCATGGGTTCCGCGGGTTTTTTGAAGAGGGAAAGGCGCGCGAAACCCTCTTGAAAGCTTGGGGGTCGCGAGGCGGTGGCGGGGTTTAGGCTTTGAGGCTCTTAAGGCCTCTTCGCGCGGCTTATCGCTTCCGCGCGGCTACGCGGGCTCGCGCCGGTTTTCCGCCCTCGGGGCCCCTTCCGGCCGCGGGAGGGGGAAAGGGCGCTTCCCCGCGGCCTTTCGCGCGCGGCGCGCGACCGCGCCGGGGCGTTTCGGGAAGTCGCGCGAAAGGTTCCCCCCAAGTCCTGGAGGCGAGACGGAGCGAGGCGCTCCCGCCAGAGGCCGACCGCGGGGCGAATGGCGCTCCGCGCGCCTCGCCCCGCGGCGGCGCGGGCGAGAGTTCTCGCGCGAAGGGCTTAACGCGCGAAGGGCTTAAGAGGCGGCGAAGACCGTTTCGAGGCTGATAATCTTGGAAAGGGCGCGTGAGATTTTATCGGGATCTTCCATGCCCTCAAGCTTCTTCAGCAAGGAGCCGGCGGGTTCGTACCCCAGATCGCGGGAGATTTTAATAAGGGTTAGGGCTCTGTCCCCGTCTTGGGGAAGGCCGTGGCCGGAGGCGGACATGACGGCGAGACCCAACAAAGCGATGGGGTTTCCAAGCTTGGCCTCTTCTTTGAGAAAGCGGAGGGCCAACTTGACCTTTTTGGGGTAGTTCGCGTCGTTTAAAAGGTAATAGGAGAGGAAGGCGGTGGCTTCGTCGTCGCCGTTCTGGGAGGCCTCGCGGAGGTAATTGAAGCCGATATCCGGGTCCCTGGCGATGTCTTTGCCGATATAGTAGAGCCGGCCCAGATAGATTTGGGCCGGAGAGAAGTCCTTGGACGCGGCCTCCATGATAAGGTCTAAGCCCTTTTCGCGGTTCTTGGGCGTCTGGACGCCCTCAAAGAGAATGGTCCCGTAAGAGAACATGGAGAAAACTTCCCCGACGGTCGTGCCTTTAATGAACCACTCGAGGGCCTTGGAAAAATCGCGGGTGACCCCTAGGCCGTTGTTGTAGGCGACGCCGATGGCCGCGATGGCCCACGGCTCGCCCGCCTCGGCGGCTTTCAGGTACCATTTGAAGGCCGTTTGGTCGTTTTTCTCGACGCCGAAGCCTTCCGCGAAAAAGATCCCCATGAGAAACTGGGCCGGGGCGTAGTCCTTGAGGGCGGCCTCTTGGCAGTGGGCGAAGGCTTCCGCTTGGAGCTCTGGGGGCGCGGATTCCATCGCGAAGGAGGCTTTCGCCAAGCGGTGGAGGGCGGGCGGGTAGCCTCCCGCGGCCGCTTGACGCGTCCAGCGGTCGCTCGCGTCGTTGTCGGGGGGGCCGCCGTCATCGCCGGAAAAGTAGATTCCCAGAAGGAATTGGGCTTCAAGGTCGCCGCGCTCGGCCGCGCGCTCAACCTCGCTAAAATTTTCGGGGGTAATTTTATCTGGAGTCGCCATGGGCGTTAATCTCGCGCGCGCCCTTTCCTTGGAATGGCGGGAAAAGCGCGCGGGAAAGAGGGTTTATAGAAAAGAGGGTTTATAGAAAAGAGGGGTTGGGGGAGAGACGCGCCGGCCCCCTTTTCGCGGCGGGGCCGGCCCAAAGGCGCCGCCGCGTAAGGGCGGGGCCAGAAAAAGAGAGCCGCGCCTCCCGGAGGGGAGGGCCAAGAGCGCTAGCGGCGCCCGAGGCGGCGGAAGGTCCAGGCCAGGGCCGCGACCACGATGACGATGATTATTCCCCCGACCCAAGCCCAGCCGCCGCCGGCCTTGACCGTGACCCGGAAGTCCAAGGCGCTTTGGGCTTTTTCGCCTTCCACGCTGAGGCCCACGCCGTAATCGCCCACCAGGGCGTTAGGGGGCGGGGTAATGGTCATTTCCACGGGGACGGGGCGGCCCATGGGCTCCAAATCCCTGACGGACTCGGGCTCAAAGGTCACTTCCCAGTTTTCGGGCTTAACGGCGATGAAGCTTATGTCCTTTTGGGAGGCGGAGCCCTCGTTGAGGACGTAGATACTTAAGGTTACGGGCTTGCCCACTTCCGTCGAGGTGGAGAGCAGCTCGTTTAGGGTGCCGGCGCGGATTTTGTAGGTGCCCGTGAGGTTGACGGTCAAGGAGACTTCCGTCGCGCCCAAGGTGGTCTCCGCGAGGGCGCGGATGGGGTAGGACCCCACCTCCGCCATATAGGCCGGGGTGACGTCCAAGGTCACGGTGCGGCTCTGGCCCCGGGGAACCTGAATGGAGGAGATCTGCTTTTCCTCGTAGCCGGGTTTGAAAGAGTATTCCCAGTCCTGGGGGATTTCGGCGGCCAAATTGACCTTGGCCTCCTCCGGGCCGTTGTTTTTCACGTCCAGGCTGAAGGCGAAACGCCCGTCGCTGGGGCCGCCGATTTCCGGGTAGCTGGTGGAGAGGGTCAGGACCTCCTGGCTGGACTTGCGGGAGGCTATTTTGATGACCGTGCGGCTTTCCACGGTCTTTTCCGTATTCTGGCTAGTCACCTTGATGGCGAAGGGGTATTCCCCCTCGGGGAGGGGAGAGCCCGGCTCGCCCGGGGGGAAGGCCTCCAGGTTGAGGGTGGCGCTTTCCTCCCCGGCGACGAAGATTCCCTCGAGCACCGAGTTGTAGCGCGTGAGTTCCGTGGTCCATTCGGCCGGGGACTCGGTAATCTCCACCCTGAAGGCGTCGCCTTTGGTCCCCGTGTTGCGGAGGGTAATCTCTAAACTCACCTCTCCCTCGGGCCCGATGGTCTCCCCCAGATAGGTGAAAGAGGCCTCAAAGGAGTCGCTCCCCAAAAGGGAGGCGGCGCTCAGCTGGGCTTTGGCCAGCGCGGGGGAAAAAAGAAGGGCGAGCAGGAAAAGGGCCAAAATGGGCAATGGCGAAAGAAGACCTTGGAGGTTAAACCGGAGCGAAGGCATGGGGGAAGGAACTCCTCCTTAAATAGCGCTGGAAATGTTCCCCGGGCGGGGGAGGAAAAGAATGGGAAATTATGAGCCCGGATCCCCCGAAGGCTCGCGTCCTGGCGAGTTTCCGGCGGAGGGGCGCCGTCTTGGGGGCGCGCGAGGGAAGGGCGTAAGGCGCGAGCTTCCACATGGATCGCGGCGCGCCGGGAAGGCGTCGCGCGGGCGCGGAAGCGAGCGCGCCGGGAAGGGGGCGCGGTATTTCCTCGCGGCGAGGGAGAGAGGGAAAACCCTTCGCGCTTTAAGGCTATGAAAGACCGCTCTAATTTTACCAAATCGCCGTCAAGCTTTCCACCGCGAAAGCGCGAAGGGGCGCGCGGCGTAAATAGTGGCTTCTGGCCCGGTCGCGTTTATAAATTTCGCGCGCGCTTTTCCCCCCGCGCGGGGGCGCGGGCCAGGCTTGGCTCGCCCGGCGCGCTCTTGCGGCCCGGCTCGGCGCGGATTTCGTCCCGGAGCGGACTTCCGGCGCGGCGCGCGCCCCGCGCGCGTCGGCCCCTCCCCCAGGGCGCCTCGCGCGGGGCGCGCGCGGGATTTTTTCGAAGGACCCCTTAGGGCTCGCGGGATCCGGCGCGGTCGGGGCGCCGCGCGGGGGCCTTTGACGCGACGGAGGGGAGGCTCGCCTCGGAGCGGCGCGCGGCCCGGGGCCTATGGGGGGAAGGGGAGAGCGCCGCGCCTTCCAGGGGCGCTTTGGGGCGCGGGACGGCAAGTTTTTTTAAAAAGAAGATTTAAAAAGCGTTTTTTTAAAAAAGAATATGGGAAAGCCCCGGCGCTGTGGTAGAATAACTTTTAAAAGGCCGGATTGACCGCCAGCGCGCCTTTAAATCCGCTTTCCTTCGGCGCGAGCCGAAGTTTTTTTTTAGGGAAAACTTTTCCCCCCCTTTTAAGCTTTTCGCGAAAGCTTGAGCGCGGGGGAAGCTCGCTTGATAGCGTCATTTCGGTCCCTCTCGCCTCCCCCGACTCAGGGTAGAGACGCGCGACCGGCTCTCGCGAGCGTGTCGGCCCAGTCTTCCGGCGGTCCCCGAGCCTGGAAGCGGCCCTCCTGGGACGCGCTTCCTCAAATTGAGCCCCGCGCGGGGAGCGGCCCTTAAGAGCCCTCAAGGGCCTTAAGGGGCCTTTAAGGCCCGCCGCTCCTTGGGCCCTCAGGCTCCTCAAGGCCCTTTTTGAGCTCCTCTGGCTCTCGCGGCCACCATGGCCCCGCGGGCCCCTTTGGATCTTTGCCCGCCAGTTCCCGCGACGACGCGGCGGCGGGCCCTTTTACCCTCCCCGCCGTTCGCGGGCGCGCGGCTTTTGGGGCCAGGCGCCGCCGGCAAGGAGCTTTTTTTAACTTCCCTCCCCCTTTTCGCGAGGGGGGGAAACAAGGGGGCGCCGAAGGCGCCCCTTCCCGCCCTTCCTTCCCCGTCAAGAAGGCCTCGCGCGGCCCCAAGCGACGCGCGGCCGCCAGCGCCCTTTCGCTTTTTCCGCAAGGAGAACAAGGTTTCGCCCCCAAGCTCTTCTTTAACCCAAGCCTTTTCTCCGGAGCTTATCTAAATGACCCTGAAGCAATACGTCAAAAAGCGCATTTTTGTCATTATTCCCGCCCTGATCGTTTTGGCGGCGGCCATACCCATCGCGATCTCCGTTCTGATTCCCTCTCCCGCCCCCCAATACGGCGCGGCCAGGGTAACCTTAAGCGAGGCGCGGAAGACTCCCGTCAAAAAATCGTGGCGGGTCATCGCGCGTTTGGAGGCGGATCAGCGGGTGGAACTGGTGGCCCGGGTGGCGGGCTTCTTGGAGGAGATCAAAGTCAAAGAGGGTCAAAGCGCGCGTCAAGGGGACGTCCTTTTCCAGATTGAGCCCCAGAGCTATCAGGCGGCCCTGAGCCAGGCCCAGGGGAACTTGGGGTCGGCCGAGGCCCAGCTGACCCAGGCCCAGCTGAGTTTTGACCGGGTAAATGACCTTTACCGCAAAAAAAGCGCGCCCAAAAGCGACTTGGACGCGGCCCAGGCCACGCTGGACGTGGCCCTCGCCTCCGTCCAGTCGGCCCAGGCGCTTTTAGCCCAGGCCAAGCTCAACTTGGATTACGCCTCGGTTAAAGCCCCCTTCGACGGGACCGTGAGCGACAGCCCTTTTTCCGTGGGGAGTTACGTGGGTCCCCAGAGCGGCGTCCTCGCGACCATCGTTTCCGACGATCCCGTGGAGGCCACCTTCGGGGTGCCGGACCGGCTGCTCGCGGACTTAAGGTTCGGGGCCTCGGGCGGGGCCCTTCCCTCCGGGAGACTGGAGGATCTGGCGGTAAAGCTCTGGGTCAACGAAAACAACGCCTATCCCGAGGAGGGTAGGATCACCTACGTCGCCCCCTTAATCGACAGCGGCACGGACACCGCCAAGGTCAAGGCCACCTTCCCCAATCCCCAAAAGACGCTTGTCCCCGGGGAATTCGTGACCGTGGTCCTGGAGGACCGCGAGCCGCGGGAAGTGATCCTGGCGCCCAAGAACGCCGTGCTGATTTCGGCCCAAGTGGGCGACTATGTCTACGTGACCGCTCCGGGTCCCCCGGGCCCGGACGGGACGCCCCAGGGTCTCGTCGCGGAGATTCGCCCCATCAAAAGGGGCGAGGACTACCCGGGGGGCATTGAGATCGCGGACGGCCTGAAGGTGGGCGAGAAGATTATCAATTTGGGGATCATGTCCTCAGGGGCCACTTTAAGGCCCGGGACGCCCATCGAGGTCGCGGAGGATTACGCGCCCCTCTTCCCCGACGAGGGCGCGGACCCGGCCCAGGCCCAGGAGGGGGACACTGGCGCGACCCCGACCGGCGGGGAGGGCGGAAACTAGGATGTTATCGAAGATCTTTATCGATCGCCCCCGTTTCGCGATCGTTATCTCGCTGGTCATCAGCATCGCGGGCTTTATGGCCCTGCTGCGGATCCCCGTGGCCCAGTTCCCGGATATCGTGCCGCCCCAGGTGAGCGTGGAAGCCATCTTCCCCGGGGCCTCGGCGGAGACCGTGGAAAGCACGGTGGCCCAGATTATCGAAAGCTCCATGAACGGCGTGGACAACATGATATACATGTCCAGCCTTTCCTCCAACAACGGGAGCTATTCGCTTTCCATAACCTTTGAGATTGGGACCAACCCCGACCTCAACATGGTCAACGTGCAAAACCGGCTCAAGAAAGCCGAGCCGCTCCTGCCCCAGGAAGTCATCCGGCAGGGCGTTTCCGTGGAGAAAAGGACCGCGTCCTTTCTGAAGGCCTACGTCTTTTTCAGCCCCGACGGGTCCCGGGACCCCTTGGAGCTCTCGGACTGGGTCTACAATAACCTCGTGGACCCCCTAACCCGGGTGCCCGGGGTCGGCAGCATCAATTTTTTTGGGTCCGTCTACAGCATGCGGGTCTGGCTGAACCCCGACTCCCTCGCGAATCTGGGCCTCACCCCCGACGATATTATCTCCGCCTTGGAGTCCCAGAACATCCAGGCGGCCCTAGGCGAGCTCGGGGGGGCGCCCACGCCCGCGGGCCAGGAGCTGCACTTCAACATCAACGCCCAGGGTAGGCTCACCACGGCCACGGAGTTCGCGAACGTAATCCTCCGGACCAACCCCGACGGGGGCGTTCTAAGGCTCGGGGACGTGGCCCGGGTGGAGCTGGACCAAAAAGACTATTCCCCCATGGGCATCTACAAGGGCCAAAGGGCGGCGGGTCTCATGCTCACCCAGCAGTCCGGGTCCAACGCGGTGGAGGCGGCCAACAAGGTCAACCAGGTCTTCGAGGATATCGCCCCGCGCATGCCGCCGGACATTTCCTATCAGGAGGTCTTTGACGCCACCCAGTTCGTGCGCTCCTCCATCGAGGAAGTGACCAAGGCCATTATCATGGCCATGATTTTGGTCATTTTGGTGGTCTACCTCTTCTTGGGGAGTTGGCGCACCACCCTGATCCCCATGTGCGCGGTGCCGGTGTCCCTCATCGGGACCTTCGCGGTGCTCACGGCCTTGGGCTACAGCGCCAACACGGTCTCGCTCCTGGCCCTCGTCTTGGCGGTGGGCATCGTGGTGGACGACGCCATCGTGGTCGTGGAAAACGTGGAAAGGGTCATGCGGGAGGAAAAGCTCCCCCCCAGGGAGGCCTCCATCAAGGCCATGGGCCAGATCACGGGGGCCATCGTGGCCATCGCCCTGGTGCTTTTGTCGGTCTTCGTGCCCGTGGCCTTTATCCCCGGCCTTTCCGGGAAACTCTACCAACAGTTCGCCGTGACCATTTCCGTGGCCATGCTTATTTCCGGCTTTAACGCCTTAACGCTCTCCCCGGCTCTGTGCGCGATCTTCTTGCGTCCCGGGGAACACAAGCCCAATTGGCTCGTCGCCAAGTTCCAGGCTTTGGTCGTCCGCACCCGAAACAATTACCACGGCCTGGTGCTGGAGCTTTTGCGCAAGAGCGCCTTCGGGCTGGTCGTCGCGGCCTTCTGCTTAGGAACCGGCTACGTCCTTTTGAAGTTTACCCCCACCGGCTTTCTGCCCACGGAAGACATGGGCATGGCCGTCGTGCAGATCGGGCTCCCCGAGGGCAGCTCCATCAACAAGACCCGGGTGGTCCTGGAAAGGGCCATGACCATCGCCGAGGACGTTCCCGGCGTCAACAACATCATGGCCGTCATGGGCATCAACGTCGTGAACTTTTCCATCCAGGACAACGCGGCCTTTATGTTCGTGGGCCTTAAGCCGTACGAGGAGCGAACGAGCCGCGAGACCCAGGTGGAAAATATCCAAAGGGAGCTGAATATCCGGCTCTCCTCCATCCTGGAGGCCTCGTCGCAGTCCTTCTCCCTTCCGCCCATCGTGGGCCTCGACTCGGTGGGGGGCTTTCAGTTCATCCTGGAGGACTTCGCCGGGCGCGAGCCCCGGGAACTCAGCCAGGAGGCCATGAAGTTTATCGGCCAGGCCATGGCCGAGCCGGGCATGGCCATGGCCTTTACCTTTTTCAACACCGATACCCCCATGCTGCAGGTGGACCTCGACAGGGACAAGTCGATCATGATGGGCGTGCCCGTGAGCCGGGTCTTCGCGGTGATGCAGACCTATCTGGGCAGCTCCTACGTCAATGACTTCAACTTTGAGGGGAGAAGCTGGCAGGTGAAGCTCATGAGCGACGACCAGGGACGGCGCGCCATGAACGACATCGGCAATATCCACGTGCGCTCCGACGCCGGGGATATGGTGCCCCTCTCTTCCCTCCTGACGGTCAAGCTCACCACCGGTCCCCAGAACATCTCGCGCTACAACAACAGCCGCTCGGTCACCATTATGGGCTCCACCCTTCCGGGCCTGGGGACGGGCGTGGGCATCAGCGCCATGGAAAACGCCGCCGCGAGCCTTCCCGCGGACATGAGCTACAGCTGGACCGGGTCCACTTATCAGGAAAAAGAGTCCTCGGGCCAGACCATCTACCTCTTTATCCTCTC
>JAISCZ010000050.1 GCA_031265205.1 Deltaproteobacteria bacterium | reverse complement strand
GACGAGATGAAATCAATACGTTGCATAGAACGTGCCAATCAGCCTAAAATGATCACGCCATTTATTGGGGCGCAAATATCTATCTGCAAAGCTTTCGGTTTTAAAGTGCCAGCTGGTTGCGCTCCGGCATACATACCGCGCCAGCAACCAAAGCGAAAGCGGGGTCGTCCTCCGAAAAAAAAGGGGCGCCGAGTTTTATAGTAGAAAATATTGAAAAAGTCACGTTTCCTCGCCTCCCGCCGAGCGCTCCCCCCGAAGATCCCGCCACGCGCCGTTCGCCGGCGGACGGCGCCCTCAAGGTCGGCCTCGCGAACGGCGCGAAGGGGCGGTGGCCTAGCGCGAAGCCTCAAGAGTCTTAAGAAGACTCGCGCCGCCGGCGCGCCGACATTCACGCGCGCCTTCGCCCAAAGCCTCTCCTTCCCAGAATCAGGGAGCGCGTTCCAACCATTTGTCCACCAGGACCGCCGCCTCGCCCATTTCGGAGACTAAGACGCTCTCGCCGATAGCGCGCAAGAGGGCCGCCTCCTCGCCTTCAAGGCCTAAGCCATCCAAGGCGGCGAGAATCCCGTCCACCTGGCCGATATTCTCCCCCGCGAGGGCCACGCGGAGCGCGCGGAGGGTTTCCCGCGCCGGAAGGCCGCCGCAAGGCGCCTCTCGCTCCGGCCCCTCGTCCCCCCGCGCGAGGGCCGCGCGGATGGACGCGATAAGGCTTATTAGCTCTTTTTGGAAGCTTTCCGCCAAAGCCCGCGCGCGTTTGGCGTCGCCCGCGCGCCCCGCTCCTTCCAGTTCCTCGGCCTGGCGCGCGAGCGCGGCCGCCCCCACGCTTATAGGGGAACACAAGCGGGCGCCTTGGCCCCGCCGCCCGCCGCCTCTCTTGAAAAAAGCCCCGCGCGCTCAAGCCGCCGCCCGCGCGGCGCCCGTAACGGCGCCCTTAAAAATAAGCGCGGGGGAAAAGAGCCGCGCCCTTTCCCCCCGCGCCGCGAAGGTAGGTCCCTTATTTTCGCGCGGCGCTTGGGGACCCTTAGCGCCGCGGATCCAATTAGTCCTTGTTGTCCTTGACTTCCTCGAACTCCACGTCCACGACGGGCTCGGAGTCGTCCGCGGATGACTTGCCGCCGCCCTGGCCGCCGCCCGCGCTGGGGTCCGGGCCGCTTTGGCCCTGGTTGACGTTGGAGTACATCTGTTCGGCGAGTTTGTGGCTCGCGTCGGTCAGGGCCTTGGTCTTGGCCTCAATGGTCGCCTTGTCGCCGTTTTCCATGACTCCTTTGAGGTCGGCCACGGCGGACTCCACCTGGCCGCGAGTCGCGGCGTCCACCTTGTCGCCCAAGTCGGACAGGCTCTTTTCCGTGGCGTAGATGAGCTGGTCGGCCTTGTTTTTGAGCTCGACAAGCTGTTTGCGGGACTTGTCTTCCTCGGCGTGGATCTCCGCGTCCCTAACGAGGCGCTGGATCTCCTCGTCGGAAAGGCCGCTGGACCCGGTGATTTTGATGGACTGCTCCTTGCCGGTCCCCAAATCTTTCGCGGAAACCTGGACAATGCCGTCGGCGTTGATGTCGAAGGTGACCTCAATCTGCGGAACGCCGCGCGGGGCCGGGGGAATCCCCACGAGCTCGAAACGGCCCAGGCTCTTGTTGCCGCTCACCATCTCCCTTTCGCCCTGGAGGACGTTGATGACCACCGAGGGCTGGTTGTCCGTGGCGGTCGAGTAGATCTGCGACCTCTTGGTGGGGATGGTGGTGTTTTTGTCGATGAGGCGCGAAAAGACCTCGCCCTGGGTCTCGATCCCCAAAGAAAGGGGAGTCACGTCCAAGAGCAGCACGTCTTTGACGTCGCCCTTTAAGACGCCACCCTGAATGGCGGCGCCCACGGCCACGACCTCGTCGGGGTTAACGCCCTTCGAGGGCTCCTGGCCGAAGATCTGCCGCACCTTTTCCACGACCTTGGGCATGCGGGTCATGCCGCCCACCAGGATCACCTGGTTAATGTCCTTGGGGGAGAGATTGGCGTCGCGGAGGGCAATCTGGCAGGGCTCCACCACGCGCTCGACGAGGTCGTCGACCAAATTTTCGAGTTTGGAGCGGGTAAGCTTGAGGTTCAGGTGCTTGGGCCCGGAGGCGTCGGCCGTGACAAAGGGCAGGTTCACGTCCGTCTCCATGCTCGTGGACAGCTCCATCTTGGCGCGCTCCGCGGCCTCCTTGAGGCGCTGGAGGGCCATCTTGTCCTCTTTAAGGTCAATGCCCGAACTCTTGCGGAATTCGTCCACCATCCAATCGATGATCTTTTTGTCGAAATCCTCGCCGCCCAGGAAGGTGTCGCCGTTGGTGCTCTTGACCTCGTAGACGTCGTCGGCGATCTCGAGAATGGAGATATCGAAGGTGCCGCCGCCCAGGTCAAAAACTGCGATTTTCTGCTCCCGCTTCTTGTCGAGGCCGTAGGCCAAGGCCGCGGCCGTGGGCTCGTTCACGATCCGCAGGACGTTTAGGCCGGCGATTTTCCCGGCGTCCTTGGTGGCCTGGCGCTGGGAGTCGTTAAAATACGCCGGCACCGTGATTACCGCCTCGGTCACGGCGTGACCCAGAAAGCTCTCCGCGGTCTGTTTCATCTTGGTGAGGATCATGGCCGAAATCTCGGCGGGGGAATAGACCTTGCCCCGGGCCTCCACGGCCGCGTCCTCGTTGGGCCCGGAGACGATCTTGTAAGGCACGACCTCCATATCCTTGCGGACCTCGGGGGAATTGAACTTGCGGCCGATCAGGCGCTTGACCGCGTAGATGGTCGCCTCGGGGTTGCTGACGGCTTGGCGCTTGGCGATTTGCCCGACCAGGCGCTCCCCGGACTCGCTGATGGCCACCACCGAGGGAGTCGTGCGGTTACCCTCGGTGTTGGCGATGACCTTGGGGTCAGAGCCGTCCATGAAGGCCACGCAAGAATTGGTGGTCCCTAAATCAATGCCTATAACGTTGGACATGTGTCGCTCCTTGGAAACAAAATTGAAAGTATTGAAGGTCGCCTAAGGACCCTCCTGGATTAAAAAGCGCGAATAAATCTCAAAAAAAATACGCTTCCCCGTTAAACGGCGGGCGGCGGGGCGCGCGCCTTTAAAAAATTTCGCCTCGCGCGCGCGCCTTTCCCCCAAAAGAGGGTGGGGCCCTTAAATGCGAGATCGCCTCAAGCCCCCAAGGGCGCGCGCCTCCTTGGGGCGCCGGCCCCTTTCGCGCGGCGAAAAGGGAAAAAAGCCTTTTAACAAAATTCCCCGCCCCGCGACAATCCCCGCAAGCCATTCCTGTCCGCCCAAGGCTCGGGGAAAGCCTTAAGTGGGCCCCCGCGCGCGAAAGCGCGCGGGGATAGGCCTCTTTAGCCCTCCTCGGCGTTTTTGACCAAATTGACCTTAAGGGGCTTTAAGAGCCGGTCGTAAAAAAGGTAACCCCGCGAAAGGACCCGGGCCACCGAACCATTGGGAAGGCTGGGATTGGGCTCCTGGCCCAAGGCCTCCTGGAAGGTGGGATCGAAGGGATCCCCGGGATTGGCCGCGATCTCCTTAAAGCCGTATTCGGAAAGCTTATTGAGGCAGTCCTTCACGGTCAGGCTCACGCCCTCGGCCAAGGCCGTGACCTTGGGGTCGTCGCGGTCGGCGTAGCTTAAGGCCAGATAGAGATTTTCCAAAACCGAGACAATATCCCGCAAAATAGGCTCGGAGGAATATTTGCGGGCGCTCGCCAGCTCCTTTTCGTGGCGGCGGCGGGCGTTTTCGTTTTCCGCGAGGGCCCGCAGCAACCTTTCTTTCATCTCCTCGCGTTCCCGCTCCCAGTCCGGCGCCTCCTCCTCCGCGTCCGGCGCGCCCAAAGGCTCCTCCGCGCTGGCTTCCGCCTCGGCCCCCGCGTCTTCCGGGGGAACCGGGCCCCAACCGTCGCCGTCGCCGCCGTTTTGGTAGTAGTCAGTCATAAAATAGCCTTCCTTGGAATAAGATTGGGGACAGGAGACCCCTATCCTTAAAGGAAAAGGGTCACTTCTGAAAAATCCCCGAAAGAACTCGGGCCGCGTAGTCCACCACGGGGACTATTTCCGCGTAATTGAGGCGCCTGGGGCCTAAAACGCCCACGGCTCCGGCCTCGCTCCCCGTAAAATAGGGGCTGGCGACCAAAGCGAGCCCGTCCGTCTCCTCGCCGGAGGGCCCGATGACGACCCGCACTCTCCCCCCGCCGGTCACTTCGTTTAAAAGATCGACCAGGCGCCTTTTGTTTTCAAAGGTCCTAAATAAGGTGCGCATGGCCTCCGCGTCCTTAAAGTCCGGGTGCTCGAAGAGCCGAAAGCGCCCTTCCCGGTCCATATAAATATCCCGCGCCTCGTCCTCGCCCGCGCGCTCGGCCTCCCGGGTCTCGGTCGCCAAAAGAAAGGCCCGCTGGAAAACCCGCTCAAACTCGCTTTGGGCGCGCCCCATTTCCTCCAGGAGCCTGGCCTTGATCTCCTCCAGGGTAAAGGGCGCGGCGCGCTCCTCCAAATAGACGTTGACCTCGTTAAGCTCTTCCTGGGTAAAATCCTGCGGCGTGGCGAGAGGCCGATTTTGGATGACCCCGTTGACCGTGATGAGCACCGCGAGGACCTCCCGGGGCCCCAATCTGACGAAATAGAGCTTTTTGAGGCCCAAGGCCGCCAGGGTCGGCGCCAGAACCATGCCCATGTGGCTCGTCAGGTTGGAAAGGACCCTCGAGCACAGGACAAAAAAGCTCTCCGCGCTGAACTCGGCCCCCTGGAGCTCATTTTTAATCTGGGCGCGCACGGCCAAGGGGAGTTTGTCGACCTCGAGGATATTTTCCGCGTAGAGCTTAAAACCCTCTTCCGTCGGAGTCCGCCCGGCCGAGGCGTGGGCCTGCTCCAAAAGGCCCAAGGCCTCCAGCTCCTGGAGCACCTTGCGGATGGAGGCCGGGGAGAGGTCCAACTGATGCCTTTCGGCCAGGGCCCCCGAGGCCACCGGCTCCCCGGTCCGGATATAATCCAGAACCACGGCCTTCAAAATAGCCTGCCGACGCGCGGACCTCTGGGCTAACTGGGGAGAATTTTCTCGCGGCATGGCCTTCCAAAAGGGAACGCGTCCCTCCCAAACGACTCCTTTATTATTGACGCGTTGGGGAAAATCTCTCCAAACTCCGTCGTCATTCTGAAAAGTAAGCACGAGAGTTTAAGGCGTCAAGACAAAGCGGCGTTTTCCCCCGTCTTTTGAGGCTTTTTTGGGCCCCTTGGGCCCCCTCGGGGAGGCGCCGGGGCCCCAAGGGGGCGCTCCCGCCCTAGCTTTGGCGGACTTACGGGGAAAGTTTTTTTCTCCCGCGCGCGCCATCGCGGCCCCCATTGTACCCTTTTCCGGGAGCGCGCGAATTTCTCCCCGCGCTTGGGTTCCCCTCGCGCCTTATCCTTATTTTAAGCGAGGGCGGCGCCTCCTCCCCCTCGTTCCCCGACAATGGCGGGGGAAGGCCCACCGACCGCGCCCCGCCCTGGCCCGCGCCCCGCGGCCAAAGCCCGGGGCGCGGCTTCCGCGCCTCTTTCGGCCATCGCCAGCTCCCGCCAGATCCCTTAAAGGCTCCGCGCGCCATGGGGCCCAAACGCCCCTCTCTTTAAACGCCCCTCTCTTTAATAGTTCGGCCCCGCCCCGCTTGGGGAAACTCGCGCGCCCTTTCGCGAGCGCCCGGGGACTTTAAAGCGCGCGCCGCGCCCCTCAAGCTTTCAAGGCGAAAGGCCGCTCCCCGGAAACACACCGGGAAAATGGCGAGAAGTTAAAAAAATGAGCCTCAAAGCGCCGTTCCCCCAACGCGAGAGTTCCGCGGACTCTTTCGCGAGGGGGAAACTCCCCGGCGAAAAAGAAGTCCCCGACCCTTTCCTCCCGCGCGGAGAAACCGCGAAACGCGCCCCGGGGGGCGGGTCGCTTTGGGGGCAAAAGTTGCCTTCCGCGACGCGATAGGGTATTTTTTACGCCGCGCGCCAAGCTTGTTCCACGCCGTTTAGCCCACGCCTTTTAAAGGCTTAAAAGCTCTTTCCCGCGCCGCCCCGCCATTGGCGCTTAGGCTCTCGCGGCGCATAAGAATTCCCCCGCTTTTTCCATGAACTCCCTTTCCCTCAACAATCTTTTAAAGTCCATCTACGATCCCCTGGAACCCATTTACATTAAGTCCGGCGGCGAAATAGCCTATTCCCCCGACCAACACTTGGCCGGGATTATACCTCCCATCGCCCCGGGCAATTTTGGGTCCAAAGCCTTCCGCAAGGAATTTAACCTCAGGTTCGCCTACGTGGGCGGGGCTATGGTGGGGGGCATTTCCAGCGCCGCCATGGTGGAGGCCCTGGCCGAGGCCGATTTGCTTGGGATCTTCGGGGCCTCGGGCTTAAGCCCCCAGGCGGTGGAGGAAAACGTCCGCCGCCTCAACCGGAGCCTCCCGGGCAAAACCTACGGCTCCTGCCTCATCCATACCCCCCACGACCCTTCCTGGGAAGAGCGGGTCACGGATATTTACCTCGAGAACAACGTCACCTTGGTGGAGGCCTCGGCCTTTCTCCAGATTACCCCCAACCTCGTCCGCTATCGGCTCCGGGGCCTTTCCGAGCGCCCCGACGGCTCTTTGCTCGTCCCTAACCGCGTCATGGCCAAGGTCTCCCGGCTGGAACTCGCCAAACGCTTCTTTAGCCCTCCCCCGGAAAAAATAGTCCGCGCCCTTTTGGAAAAAGGCCAGATTAGCGAATCCGAGGCCAATCTCGCCAAGTATATCCCCATGGCCCAGGATCTGACCGCCGAGGCCGACTCCGGGGGACACACGGATTTCCGAGCGGCCATCACCCTGTGGCCCAGCGTCATCCAACTGGCGGACGAATACAGCCGCGAGCGCGACTACGAGTTTCCGCTGCGGGTGGGCGCGGCGGGGGGCCTGGGAACGCCCTCGGCCTTCCTCGTGGCCCAGGATTTAGGCTGCTCGTATTTCGTGACGGGCTCCATTAACCAAAGTTGCGTGGAATCGGGCCTCTCGGTCGCGGCCAAGGCCCTTTTGGCCAAGGCCTCCCAAACCGACGTGACCGCGGCCCCCGCCGCGGACATGTTCGAGATGGGTTCCAAGGTCCAAGTCCTCAAGTACGGGACCCTTTTCGCCCCCAGGGCCCTCAAACTCGCGGAACTCTACCGCCAGCACGGCTCCGTGGAGGAAATCCCCGCGGAGGACCTGAAGGCCATCGAGGAGAAAATCTTTCTAAAGCCCCTTTCCCAAATCTGGGAAGAGACCCAAGCCTTCTTTCGGGAGCGGGATCCCTCCCAGCTCCAAAAGGCCGAAGACCCCAAATACAAGATGGCCCTCATCTTCCGCTGGTACCTGGGACAGGCCTCGCGCTGGGCCATCAACGGCGTGGACGCGAGACGGGCCGATTGGTGCGTCTTCGCGGGCCCCTCCATCGGCGCCTTTAACGAATGGGCCAAGGACAGTTTCTATCAGGACCCCGCCAATCGCAAAGTGGGCGAACTGGCCCTCAATCTCATGTACGGATTGGCGGTCTTGAAAAGATTCGCGCTCGCCCGCGATTTAGGCCTGGTCCCCGACGATCTCCCCTTTAACCTCAAGCCCCTCTCCCCCGAGCAGTTGGCGGATTTTATTTAGAAGCGCCTTAAGGAAGCGGCCCCGCGCGGCCTCCATCCGAAAAACCGTCCCCCTTTTTAATTCAGTGGGATTTTACCCGCGCGCGGGAGGCGTTAGGGGAGTTCGCTTTATTCGGCTTGCGCCTTGTATTTTGATTTTTTTTGGTTATGATGGTAGGCTCATGGTAACCATATGAGGAGGTTGCCATGGCCAATAGGCACAAGATTTTTCTGACCGACGAGGAACGAATCATCCTGGACAATATCGTGAAAAAGGGGAAAAAATCCGCAAGCGTCATTGTCATGTCCCTGATCCTTTTGTCGCGCGATAAGAGCCCCGAAGGTCGGGGCGTGAAGAATAACGCGCGAATCAGCCAAGAGCTTAACATCTCGGAGAGGACGATAGAGTCCGCTAAGAGGCGTTTTGTGGAGGGAGGGATAAACAGCGCGGCACAACGAAGCCCGACAACTGTCAATACAATATAGTATTAAATTCGATAGAGTTTTTGAGGCGCGGCTTGTGGCTTTGGCGTGTTAGCCTCCTCCGTCCGGCAGAAGAAGGTGGACCGCGCTGTTACTGGCTGACAAACTTGTTGAATTTAATATCGCGCCTGATGGCGTGTCGCCCATGACAGCGCGTAGGACGCTAAAAAAACGAAACTCGTTATCACCTCAAGCGGAGTGGCTGACATATTTATGGCTGTAGAGCCCATGGCCGGGAAACGGTGGGTTTCGGTAACGGAGAGGCGGACCAGCGTTGCTTGGTCGTTGTATATTCAAGACTTACTTGACAATAAGTACCCAGACGCCTCCAAGGTCGTCCTGGTAATGGGCAACCTCAACACCCACGCGATAAGCTCCTTATACAAGACTTTTCCACCGGATGAGGCCTTGCGTCTCGCTAACCGCCTTGAACTCCATTGCGCCCCAAAGCGTGCCGGCTGGTTGAACATGGCCGAGATTGAGCTGAGCGTTCTCGCGGGTCAACGCTTGAATAGGCGCGTTGGCGACATTGGGACAATGAGGCGAGAAGTCACGACGTGGGAAACAGCGCGTAACCGCGCTGGAGCGGATGTCACATGGCGCTTTACCACGGACGACGCCCGGATCAAACTCAGGCGGTTGTACCCGAAGATTTAAATGATACACGGTACATGCGCCTCCCCTACGGTCGCGTCAAGCGGAAAAGCGGAAAAATATTTTTATCGTTCTGGCAAAAAAACCTCTGTAAGATTTGGCTGAAAAGCCAAAAGAGACTAAATATTGATGAGAGCGCAAAAAGTCCCGGAATTTAAATTCGGTCAGCCGCTAATGCTAAATGAGGACAATTAATTAGATAAATAGCTATATGCGGTATTGTTTTGCGTCCGATTGGCGCTCTTAAAGGTTTTCGCGCTTTCATCAAATATTGATGAAAGCGCAAAACCCTTCACCGAAGTTGCCAGACGGACAAAGATGCCTTATATGGCATATTTACCTAATTAACAGTCTTTATTTGGCATTAAGAAATGACCGATTGTCAGTCCCGGAACTTTTTGCGCTCCCATCAAATATTAGTAATTTTCAAGATTTTTGCGGAAAATTGACATTTTGCTGTTAAAAATCGGAAAATCGGCAGTATCGCATTGACAACAAACTTTAATATGGTATATCGAGAGTTACTGAGGAGGGTGAACCAAGGCCGAAATTTATGACCAAACAGGACAGCGGGCCTTGGCGAGTAACTTTTTCCACAAAGGCTAAAAAACAACAAGCGAAACTTCCGGAACACATCAAGATCGCCTTAGGTTTATTGATGCGCGAACTTAAGGAAGAAGGACCCGAGCGTCGCAACTGGCCGCATTACGGTCCAATAAAAGGCCAGGGCAAAGGCGTTGATACGCGCCATTGTCATCTAAACAAAAGCCGACCCACATATATGACGAAGCCGCAATAAGTCGGCGCGCCTGCCCCGAGCTGTTTACGTCTTTCGGTTGTTAGCCTTAGTCAGGTTGGGAGGGAGATATAATATGCTATATATTGCGTCATGACTGTTC
>JAISCZ010000039.1 GCA_031265205.1 Deltaproteobacteria bacterium | reverse complement strand
CTCAAATGGGTAAAGGCAGAAATTGACAGTCATCTGGATGACTTTGGGAGCGTGACCAGCGCCTGCCCGTTCGATGCGGGGACTCATGGGCTGACGATCCAGCTCATGCGCGACTTTATCAAAGTCAGGAAGTATGATAACAAGAAACTAGGCGTTCAAAAGGGCGATTAGTAAATATTCCAAATGAGAGTCTATCTTCAATTATACTTCAATTCCGTAAAAAAGGCGGAGGAAGACGTTTATTTCGACAACGACATGATTGAGTCGCGTAGAAACATTGAGGCTGGCGTCAACATTGATGACCTTCCCAAAAACGCGCTAAAAAAGGTCGTCAAGCACCCGCGTATCAAACGGCCGGGAGACGATATCCAAGTAACCTTCAACGAGGATGCCCCCAAGGAAGCTAAGAGACGCCATGGTTTTTTCGCTCTAGTCTCAAACCACGAGAAGAATCCTTTTGACTGCCTTTGCGAGTATCGCAAGCGCGAGACGATCGAGTCATTCTTTCAATCCATGAAGAGCCGCGCCGACGGGATAAGGTCATGGCGTGGGATACGGATACGTTGATGGGGCGCATGTTTACATAGTTTGTAGCGTTGCGCGATTATGAATACCTGAGCGAAGAAATCAGGCATATGAAGAAACATCTCGGGATAAAGAACGGTGAGCCAGTTCATGATGAATCGGCTAATCTGTTAATCGAGAAAAAGCTGAAAAGCTGGCTTGATAATTCGCCAATCAACTTGGTGTCGCGGTGGTTTGATACCGTTGATTGTGTCAAGATTCATCCAAACTCGCCTCAAAAAGATGGACTACCGAGATCACGTCGCGGGACAGAATGTTTCTCAAGAAAATGGGAGTCACGTTACCTTCATAATTTGTAACCATTCAGCCCCTCCATCCTCTAGCCCTCAACACCCAGACCGCCTCTTCCTTACTAGCCTTCCTCATCGTCCTCCTCCTTGGCCCGCCTTCCTCAGCGCGCCGTATTCGCCCATTTCCGCTGGCGTAGGGTATTAAGGTGACCTGAATGGGTACCTTGATTTGAGTTTAGATTATCCGACTTTTAGGTTATCAAGGGCTTTGTTTTGGATGATGAACGTCTAAAAAACCCCGACCAGCCTTTTGATTATTTTGAAGAGCTCCCACGCCGCGTTCAGGATATTCGAACTTCTGAGCGGCGTTTTTACCAAAAAATCACCGATATCTATGCCACCAGCGTTGATTATGATCCCACCACAGACCAGAGCGTCGACTTTTTCAAAACTGTTCAAAATAAACTTCATTGGGCCGTAACCGGCATGACCGCCGCCGAAATCATTCATAGCCGAGCCGACAGCGCCAAGCCCAACATGGGGCTGACCACCTGGCGCGGGGCTAAGGTTCGCGAAGGCGATGTGGCCATTGCCAAAAACTATCTCAGCGAAGAAGAACTCCTGGCTCTCAACAGCTTGGTGGAGCAATACCCGCTTTTCACTGAAAGACAGGCCCAGCGGCGGCAGCGGATTTACATGGCTGATTGGATCAAGCGACTGGACGCCTTCCTGAGTATCAATGAAGAAAACATATTAACTCACGCTGGCAAGATCAGCCACGGCTTGGCCCAAACCCAAGCTGAAGATCAATAGCGCGGTTTTCATGCCCAGCGGCGGCTTGTTGTCAAGGATTGTGGCCAAGCCTTGCTTGAGGCTGGGAAGGCCGCCTCAAAACGCAAGAACAGTAAAATAGTTTAGCAAGGTTATTGGGCGGCGTTTAAGAGAAGCGATACTTCACAAAATTGTGATGAGGCAAGTCGACGCTGGCTTTCTGGAAATAAGAGCCGCCCTATAAATTGAGGCTCTTCGCGGGAACGCTCGCTTTCGCGTTGAAACAGAAAAACTTAGTCCAGAGCCGGATAAAACTGTCCCGAAAGCGCTTCGCTGTCCCGAAAGCGCTTTGATCTTGAGACGACGCGAAAGACGATCCCTTATGTCGACTGTACGTAATAATGGTCGCTGAGAGGAAGACGTAACGTAGTTAAAGCCATCTATCGACTCTATAAAAAAACGCCTGGAAAGTTATTTTGCCTGAGACCTCCAGGAATAGCGGCGGGATTAAGCCACCTTGCGATAAGCGTTATAACATTATATTTTTATTTAATATTCAGGCAATAATAAATTTCATATTTAATCTAATTTTTAAAATATATTATTATTCCCATATAATTTATAATTATTATTATTTTTTTTATTGGCAATTTCTTGGACACGCCAATCCAATTTAGCGAAATAGCCGCCTTTTTTATCAACGCCAATTACTATATTTGACCTTTGAACGGAATATAATATAATAAATTCGCGTTAACAATTCTTTATCCCGATTTTAGGCGAGATTAAAGAGGATAATGAGGAAGCGAGATTGAAAAAAGTTGCTTTAACTGAAGAATCTTTCCGCGAGATTATTCAAGGCGATTATTTATATATCGATAAGACGCGATATATTTTGGAAATGATTTCGCGCTACAAGTTTTGTTTTCTCTCCAGACCCAGACGCTTTGGCAAAACTTTACTCATAGATACTTTACATGAATTGTTCCAAGGCAATCGAGAACTCTTTAAAGGGTTATGGATCGATCCTGAAAATTCGAAAGGCGAGATAAACCATAACCCTAACGTCGGAAGTATAAAGCGGTCTAATTATGATTTCCCAAGGCATCCGGTCATTCATTTAAACATGAATTACGGTAGGGTTACCAATCCAGACGAACTCGCGAGTCTAATTGTCGACGATCTGCAAGACTACGCTGATTTAGCTCAAATTACTCTCAAGTCATGTAATTTTAGCAACATTTTTAAACATCTTTTTAAGGAACTCTCAAAACAATATAATGGCGCGCGAACAGTTCTCCTCATTGACGAGTATGACGCTCCGGTAACCAGCGCCATCGACGATCCGATATTGGCCCAGGGCGCCTGTAACGTTCTCCATGATTTTTATTCAGCGCTAAAAAAAAATAGCAAAATGATTCGTTTTTGCGCGGTTACGGGTATTACTAGGTTCGCTAAGACCGCGTTAGATTCCGGTCCCAATATGTTTAAAGACATATCTCTTACGCCATATTTCGCGGGAATATGCGGTTTCACAGTGCCAGAATTTGACGATGTTCTAACTGGCATAGGCGCGGAAATCCTCGAAGGAGTTAAAGAGAACAATAATATTAACCCAACCGCTAGCGTTGAAGAATTAAGAAAAAAGATCCTGAGTTACTATGACGGATATAATTGGCTCGGCGACTCTAAAATTCTTAACCCTTTTTCCATACTTAATTTTTTAGATGAAAATACTTTTGAATTTTTTTGGGCTTTAAGCGGAAGACCTTCTCATCTTACAAAGCTTATTAAACAATATCCATTAGATTATCTTAAACCAGAATTAGGTAATTTTTCCGTGGAAACGCTTAAACAAACAGGGCTTGAAAGCTTAGAACCCGCGGCTATCCTGTTCCACTCTGGCTATTTAACAATAGATAAAACTGAATCTATTGCCGAAACAATTGACGGCAATTTAAATGAGTACAAGTTATTTACGCTAAAGATTCCCAATAATGAGGTCGAGCGGACCTATCGAAAATTGTGTTTTGGAACTTTTTTTGATATAAACGCGTCAAAACTCACAAGCTATGGGCCAAAATTCATAAGCGCGTTTACGTTAAAAAGTTCCACGGATCTTGACGAATGTCTCAACGCGATGTTGGCCAAAGTCACTTATTGGCAACGTATAGCCGACGAAAAATATTACCACGCTCTTTTTCAAATGGCTATGCTTGCCACGGGCGTAAAGGTTCAAAGCGAGATAGCTGGAAGGACTGGACGCTCCGATTTAATTGTTGAATTACCCGACAGAAGATACGTAATTATTGAAATTAAACGCTTGCCGAACGCCGATATTAATTTTACCGAAGAAACTCTGGCTAACTCCCTCGATAAAGCGTTAAAACAAATTGACGCCGCCGATTACGCTGAAACTTTGCGAATGGACCGTCCCACCGAGATAATTGGCCTAGCCGCCGTCTTCTATGGGAAAAATATTGTCAGAACGAAATTTTGGGAAGGACGCGATTTAACGGTTCCTCCAAATATTTCCTCAACAATCGCGTAAACGCTTTAAAGTCGGATTATCTGTGCTCAAAACCATAAAATCCTGGACAGCGGTCCATGAACTCTCAATAATTGCCCCATTTTCAACGAGTTAGGCATGGCCTTAAAATTGAGTTCATGTTATGATAACATGTACTCAATTTGGAGGCGACAGGATTGTCCGCTAGAGCGTCTGGAGAGATCAAAACCCGTATCGTCCATAACGCCCAAAAGAACGGCGCCATCTATATTATAGAACGTAAAACCATATATGACGTGGATAAGAAATGGAACAAGGCGCTGGGCGCCAAGCTTTTATCCAAAATTCCAAAAGGCTCCAAAATACCCGCGCAAACCAGACCCCCAAAGCCACATCTCGACAAAGAGGCGAAATCAACCAAAAAAATAACGACATCCCGTGACCATGTCGGCATGATGGAACTCATTGACCATATCGGCTCCGCGTCTGGGATAGACTATGGGCTTTATTCCAACACGGATCTTGGCGCCGCGCGGAAGATCATATCCATCGCCAGATATCCGCTCGCGACAAAAAGGCAAAGCCTGCCAGGCGTTCTCACGAGGCTGGAGTCAACATTGATGACCTTCCCAAAAACGCGCTAAAAAAGGTCGTCAAGTACCCGCGTATCAAACGGCGGGGCGACGATATCCACGTATCTTTCAAAGAGGATACCTGCAATGACGCTAAGAGACACCATGGTTTTTTTGCTCTCTTCTCAAACCACGAGAATAATCATTTTGACTGCCTCTGCAAGTATCGCAAGCGCGAGACGATCGAGTCGTTCTTTCAATCCATGAAGAGCCGCGCCGACGGGATGAGGGTTAGGGTGTGGGATACGGATACGTTGAGGGGGGTATGTTTACTCAATTTGTCACACTGCGCTATTATGAATACCTGAGCGAGGAGATCCGGAATATGAAGAAACTCCTCGGCATAAAGAACGGTGACCCAGTTCACGATGAATCGGCTAATTTGTCAATCGAGAAAAAGCTGAAAATCTGGCTTGATAATTCGCCAATCTACTTGGTGTCGCGGTGGTTTGATACCGTTGATTGTGTCAAGATTTCATCCAAACTCGCCTCGAAAAGATGGGCTACTGAGATCACGTTGCGGGACAGAATGTTTCTCAAGAAAATGGGAGTCACGTTACCTTCTTGATAAGTTACCATTCAGCTCCTCCACCCTCTCTCCCTCAACGCCCAGCCCGCCTCTTCTTAACTAGCCTTCCCCATCGTCAACCTCCTTGGCCCGCCATCCTCAGCTCGCCATATTCCCCATTTCAACGCGTGGTTAGATCCCCCAAGCGTTCTCGATGTCTGACTTGGATGCCGACAATCCCTTCGCCAACGAGATTTTAAGGACCGGTATTGAGCTTTAGCGGCGACCGCGCTTCTCCGAATCTTCTCAAGACGCCTCCCCTTAAAGCGCGCGGCGCGATGAGTTCCTCCGGGGATATCCCAAAGGAAAGTGAAGCGACGCGGCAAAACGGCCTCCTTTCGCCAGAACGCGCCGATAGAATACGGCTAGGAATCATGTGGCGCCACAAATTTCTGAAAAGAGCTTTCCTTCGCTCGCTTTCTCTTAAGGGCAAAGCCTAAAAGCGATCCCAGGCCTCGCCAACGTCGGAAACAATCGCTTTGGTTGAAGAAAGGAAAATCCTCGTTCGCCCCCTTCGCGCTTTTCTTTTAAAAAACCCTTTCGCCCTTGACCCATACTTCTTGGATCACCGCTCTCCCCTTAATTTCCCGCGCCCGCGCCAGATCCGCCCTGAAGCCCGGCGCGAGCTTGCCCCGGTCCCGCAAGCCCGCCGCTTCCGCGGGGAAACTCGTGACCGCGCCAAAGGACTCCGCGGCGCTTAAGCCAATCTCCCGCCACAGTTTAAAGGCCCCGCTCGCCAGGCTCGCGGGCACGTAATCGGAGGAAAGGCACTTTAAGAAACCGGCCTTGGCGACGTCCGCGGCTTTGACGTTCCCGGAATGGGAGAGGCCCCGAATCAGGTTGGGGGTCCCCATAACCACGGACAGGCCCGCCTGGCTCGCCCCGCGGGCCGCCTCCAAGGTCGTCGGAAACTCGCAGATAGTAACCCCTAAGGCCACCGCCTCCGCGACGTGCCCTAAATCCGCGTCGTCGTGGCTGGCCAAAGGGATCCCCCTCTCCCGCGCCAAACGGGCGACCTTTTGGGTATTGCCCTTCACGCAGCCGTCCCTTCGCTCCCGGAGGATTCGGGTCTCCCGCGCGACTCGCTCTTCGGTCATCTCCATTTGCCGATAAATGAGCCAGTCCTTGGGCTCCCGCCATTGGCGCTCCCCGGGGGTGTGATCCATCAGCGAGAGCAGATGGGGCGACCCGAAGCCCAAGGCCTCGTCGAGGGCGCTGTCCATGTCGGGGCTACTCGCCTCGCAGCGCAGGTGCGTCAGATGGGAGGCCCGCAAATGGCCGCGCGCTTCGCGCAAGGCCTTCAGGGACATGGAGAGCATGACCCTCCGGCCCTTGTCCACGGGCTCCCCGACGCAGACGGAATCGAAGACCGTGGTAATCCCGGCGCTGATCAGCTGGGCGTCGTGCGCCTCCACGGCGGAGAGGGGATCGCTCCAAAAAATCCCCGGCCGGGGCATGAGATTTTTCTCCAAGTTGTCCGTGTGCAGCTCCACCAATCCGGGGATGAGCCAATCGCCGTCCAGCTCGCGACCCGGCGCCCCGAGGTTTTTTTCCTCAAAGGCCTCAATATAGCCTCCCCGGATGACGAGGCTCCCTTTCTTAAAACCCGCGGGGGTCAGAACGAGCCCGCCCTTAAAAATAATTTCTTTCGCCTTCCCGTAAAGCTCGCCGTCCTCGGCGTAGGCTGTCCAAGTCACTTTCCTTTTTCTCCTTGCCGTTTCCGAGCGCTTCTCCAAAAGAGGCGCCGCCTAAACCCAGCCCGCCAAAGGGCCCTCGCTCGCGGGCCCTTTGGCGCCATCCTCGCGGGCCTCCACGGGCGCGAGCGCGAGGACGGAGTCGGCGACGGCCTCCCTGACCTCCCGATCGTGAAAAACCCCCACGATGGCGGCGCCGCGCGCCTTAGCCTCCAAAATAAGCTCGACGACCACCTGGCGGTTGAGGCTATCCAGAGAGGCGGTGGGCTCGTCTAAGAGCCAAATGGGCGCTTCCTCCCGAAAGCCCCGGGCGATATTGACCCGTTGCTTTTCCCCGCCGGAAAAGGTGTGCGGCGGGAGAGCCCAGAGTTTTTCCGGGACGTTCAGCCTCCGCAAAATGTCCGCCGCCCGCGCGAGGGCCGCCTCTTTGGAGTCGCCGCCGGCCAGGCGCGGCGCGGCGACGATATCGAGGGCGGAAACCCGGGGAATGACCCTTAAGAACTGGCTCACGTAGGAAAAGACCCTCTCCCGGAGCCTTAAGATCTCCCGGGGAGTCGCCCGCGCGACGTCCACGCGCCTCTCCCCGTCGCGCGCCCAGATTTCCCCCGTCGAGGCGGCGTAATTCCCGTAAAGGCAGCGTAGCAGGGTGGATTTCCCGGCCCCGGAGGGCCCGTTGACCGCCAGGCAATGACCTGGGAGGACTTGGAGGCTGGTTTCCGGCAAGGCCAGAAGGCGCGCCGGGCCCCGCGCGCTCAGAACGAAGGTCTTGGACAGCCCGCGGGCCTCAAGGGCCAAAGCGCCCATGTTAAGCGTCCCCCAGAGTGGACGAAACCAAGAGCTGGGTATAGCTCTCCCTTGGGTCGTCCAAGACCCGATCGGTTAAGCCGCTTTCGACGACCGCGCCGCCTTTCATGACCATAATCCTTTCCGTGAGGAGCCGCGCCACGCGCAAATCGTGGGTGACTAAGACCCCGGCCAGCCCGAATTCTTTGGCGAGGCTCAAAATAAGATCCAAAACCCGCGCCTGGACGGAGGCGTCGAGGCCGCCCGTGGGCTCGTCCAGCAAGACGAGCCGGGGATAAGTCGCGAGATTCCGCGCGAGCTGAAGCCTTTCGCGCATGCCCCCGGAATATTGGGTGGGCGGATCGTCCAGCCTGGAAAGGGGTATTTCCACTTTTCCGAGCCACTCCTTGGCCTTTTCCCGCGCGACGCCGTAGCTCCGCTCCCCGGCCGCGAAGAGCCTTTCGGCGATATTGCCGCCGCCGCTCACTTTCATGCGCAGGCCCTCCTCGGGCCGCTGCCGCGCGAATCCCAGCTCCGTCCGGGCGAGCTTCCTCCGGCGCCCTTCGGAAATGGCGAAGACGTTCAGGCGCTCCCCCGCCTTGTCGCGGTAATAGACCTCCCCGGCGGAAGGGCGCGCCTCGCCCCGCAAGACGTTTAAAAGGGTGCTCTTGCCGCTGCCGGATTCCCCCACCACCCCCAGGATCTCCCCGGGATAGAGTTCCAGGCTGACGCCTTCCAGCGCCTTATGGGAACCGTAACTGAAGTGGAGGCCCTTGGCCTCCAAGAGGGGCTCTTCCGTCATTTTTCCTCTTTTTCCGCGCGCGGAAGCTCCGCGCCCTGAAGGCTTTCCCGCCTCCGCCGGCAGTGGGCGGAGTCGGAGCAGACAAAAACGCGCCCGCCGGCGTCGTCCACGACCATCTCGTCCAAGAAACTTTCCCCGTCCCCGCAAAGTTCGCAGCGATGGCCGCTTTCCCCCGCGCGGAAGGGATAATCGGAGAAAGCGAGGCTTTCGACCTCGCAATGGGGCGGGACGGCGTAGACCCTTTTTTCGCGCCCCGCCCCAAAGAGATGCAGGGCCGGGGACAGGCGAAGCTTCGGGTTGTCGAAGCGGGGGATGGGCGAAGGGCTCATGGCGTAGCGGCGGTTAACCATGGCGGGGTAATCGTAGCTCTGGGCTATTTCCCCGTGGCGGGTCACGTCCTCGTAGAGCTTCACGTAGAGAATCCCGTACTCCCTTAAAGCGTGGAGGGCCCGGTTTTCCTCCAGTTTAGGCTCCAAAAAGCGTAAAGGGTCGGGAATGGGCACCTGGTAGACCATGATCTGGCCCTCTTTTAAGGGCGTCTCCGGAATCCGGTGCCGGGTCTGGATAATAGTCGCCTCCCCCGTTTCTTCCGTGACTCGGCAAAAGGCCGTTTTCGCCAGGAAATCCCGGATGGAGACGGCGTTGGTCGTGTCGTCGGCGCCCTGATCGATGACCTTCAAAACGTCGCCCGGGCCGATGAGGGAGGCCGTTACCTGGACTCCCCCCGTTCCCCAGCCGTAGGGCATGGGCATCTCCCGCCCGCTGAAGGGAACCTGGAAGCCGGGGATGGCCACCGCCTTCAAAAGGGCCCGCCTGACGACCCTTTTGGCGTCCTCGCTGAGGTACGCGTAATTGAGCCCCGTCCTATAGCGCGCCATCGCCGTCTCCTTCCTCGCCGAACCCGTCCCCCGTCCCCCCCGGGTTTTCCCTCAGGCTCCGCAAAAGGGACAATTCCGCCTGAAAGTCCACGTAGTGCGGAAGTTTGACGTGGCTCACGAAACCGTAGGCCTCCACGTTGTCGCCGTGGCTGAGAACGAACTCCTCGTCCTGGGCCGGGCCTTTGACTCCCTCTTCGTATTCCGGGGCCCTTAAGGCGCGCTCCACCATGGCCAGCGCGAGGGCTTTGCGCTCGTTGTCGCCCATCACGAGCCCGTAGCCGCGGGTAAAACGGGGCCGCCCGCCGTTTCCCCGAAACTGGTTGACGGTTTCGCACTCGGTGATTTCCATTTCGGCCACCGTGACGGGAAAACCCAGCTCCGGCGCCCAAAATTCGACCTTGACCGTCCCGATTCTCAGTTCCGCCACGAAGGGGTGGGTGGACCCGAAACCCCTTTGGGTCGAGTAGGCCAAAGAGAGCAGAAAACCTTCGTCCGCCCGCGCGAGACTTTGCAGGCGCAGCTCCCGGGAATAAGGGAAAGGATACGTCCTCCGGGTCAGATCGCCCGGCGTTTCCCCGTCGTCGCTTTCCGTTTCCAGGAGCCCTTCGCCCAGAAGAATCCGCGCGGCCCGGGGGAGCGCCTCGAGGCTTGGCCCCGTTTCCCCGGGCTCTTGCGCGCCCGTTTCTCCCGGCTCTCTTTCCCGCGCTTGGCCGGGCTCTCTTTCCCCCGGAACTCTCGGCCCTTCCCCGCGCGCCTCCTCCGCCTCCCCCAAGGGGCGAGAATGGCGCGCCACGTCCCCCAACTCAAAATCCAAGAGCCGATGGGAGTAGTCAAAGGTCGCCCCGAGGATCTGCCCTCCGGGGAGATCTTTCCACGTCCCCGAAATCCGTCTTTTGGCCCGCGCGGCGGACGAGTCCAGGGGTTCCGAGTAGCCCCAAGTCGGAAAGGTCCCCCGGGTGGCCCGCAAGAGAAAGATCGCCTCCACCAGATCGCCCCGGGCCTGCTTGACGGCCAGGGCGGCGAGCTTGGGGGCGTAGAGGGAGCCCTCGGCCATGACCCGTTCCACGGCCAAGCCCAGCTGATGGCGGATCTGCCCCTGGCTTATTTCCGGGATGTCCAGGGGACCCCGCCGGGCCTCGCTTAAGAGGGCGTGGGCGCTCTTAATGGCCTTTTCCCCGCCTTTAACGGCAACGTACATAGATTGTCCTTCGCTTAAGATGGGCGCCTGAAGCTGGCGCGGCGCCGCCCGCGCGAGGGGCCGCGCGGGACGGTTCCCCCGCTTTTAGGCTCTTTCCAAAAGGGTCGTCCGGGGAAGACCCATTAAAAGATTGGGGCCGGTCAGAAAGATATCGATCCCCAAAGGATAGGCCGCGACTATCTCCCCGCGCTCCGCCAAGAAGGACGCGGAAAGCCCCCGGGGCGCCCAGAGGCGGGGCTCTTTAATCCCCGGCCCCGAGGCCCAGTATTTGACCCCGCCTTCCTTTCCCGTCAGGGCGCCCCCTAAAATGAGCGTCGCCGACTCGTCGGGGGCTTTTTCCGAGCCTTGGCGCAAAAGGGCCAAGGGCGGCGCTTCCGCTTCCGCGGCCGCGAAGACGAAAAATGCTTCCTCCGGGGCGACTTTCGCGACGCCTCCGTGAAAGGAAAGGTAAGTCCCCGCGTCCTTTAAAGACGGGGAGAGATAGACGGAAGCCTCGCCGTCGGCCAAAACGAGGGCCAGAGCCGCCATTTCCGCTGGAAGGGGAGGCGGGGCCTGGAAAAGAGACGCGAAATCCATCTCTACCGGGAGGGCGGGCGCGGCGAAAGCCCGCAGCGCCGCCCGAAAGGCCGCTTGGGCGGACAAAGCGGGGTCCTTAAACCCTAAGCCGAGATCGCGAAAATTACCCAACATTTCAGAGCGGCTCATCGTCTCCCCTCGCCAGCGTGAAGAATTCCACTTGGGTCTTGGCGATTTTCCGGCTCTCGGCCTCCAACCGCCGCTCTCTTTTGGCTTTAAGGGCGCGTAAAACCGCCTCCAGCTTATCCGCGAGAGAGGCAATCTCCCCGAAACAGTCCAAAAGCGCCGCGAGTTCCGCGCTCTTTAAATCGTCTTCGGCGGCGAATCCGAAGCCTAACTTTCCCCGCGCCTCCACGACGCAGCGGGAAATTAAAATCTCGCCCAGGTTAAAGAGCTTGCCCGTTCCCCCGACCCTCGCCCGGACCATAACGATTCCGGACTCGGGCTCGCGCAGATAAGAGAAGGGGGGAAGGGGCGCGAACGCGGCTATCGCCTCTTCCAAATCTTCCCGCGTGGCCAAGCTTAAAGCGTCCACCCGGAGCCGCCGCGCGTTTAATTCCAAATCCATCTGACGCGCCTTTCTCGCCTTTAAAACTCCCGCGGCTTAAAAGGGCGCCGCGAAGTTTTATAATGATAAAAAAATTAAGCTCGCTTTTTGTCGCGCGATTGTAAAGAAAATATAAAATTTAGCGCGCGCCTAAAAAAAAGCCCGGCCCCCCGGAAGGAAAAATCCCTCCAAGAGGCCGGGCGCGAAGATTAAAAAAACTGGCTAGTTTAAGCTGGCGATAAGCCCCACGTATAAAACGCGGCCGTCCATAAAATAGCCGGGATCTGTCTTGTAAGCCGTGTCAAAGACGTTATCCACGGATAATTTGAGCTTAAGATCGCGGTTGCCGCTAAACTCGACGAGATCCTTAGTCACGGAAATATCCCAAACGAATTTACTCCCAATTCTGTTCGGGGAGAGTTGCGTCGAATAGCTTGCCACCTTCGGCAAGTCATACCACGTCGCCTTAATATTAGCGAGCAATCCTATTCCCGGATGGGAAAAATCAACTCCGGCCGCCAAGGTGTTCTCGCTAACGCTGGGAATCTTATTGCCGTCGCTGTCCTCATATTTAAAAATATGAGTCCAAAAGACATAGGGAGAAAGGTCAAAATCCCAACCCAGGCGCTTGCCGACGTCAAAGCGCAGAGAGGCTTCCATCCCGGTTATCCGGCTACTTGGAATATTTATGTATTTTGAGGACGGTGGAGTAGTGCCCTGATCTTCGGAGGCGATATAGTTTTGAAACTTCGTGGTAAAGTACGTCGCCGAAGCGGTCAAATCGCGCCAATCTAAATCGAAGCCGAAATCAAAAGTTTTGCTCTTTTCCGGCTTGAGCGAAAGATTGCCGATAAACAGACGGGTAGCCATATAAAAGTTGCCGATGAGCTCTCTGGGAGTGGCGACTTTAAAGGCTTCGCCGTAATTGGCGCGCAGCTTTAACTCGTTAAGCGGAGAATACGCCACGCCGAATGACGGAATGGTATCCGAATATCTGCGCTCATCCCTGGGCATCGGGTTGGAAGCGACTACGCTGTCGATCTCGATTTTAACGGTATCACGCCTCACGCCTCCGGAAAAAACTAAATTCTTTTTTTCCAGAAGGCTGAGTCTCGCCAAAGCGAAGAAGGCGAGATTGCTATACACGCTTTGCGCGTCGCTAGAGCGGTCGGTTGTGGAAGTTATAACGGAATAGAGTAGGTTTTGCTGGTACTGCCTCATGTTCAAGTTATAATAATCCACGCCCGCCGTTAGCTTAAAAGTCTCCGCGAAATCATAGGAGGCTTGGGCCTGCGCCCCGTTAAAATGGGACGCGCTTTGAGAGTAAAGATGATTGGACTTATACTGAGGGTCAACTCCCATTATATGGCGGGTTGTCCAATAACTGGATTTGCCGACGAAATACCGCAAAAGCCACTCGGCTTCCCGGGACTCGGTGGCGCCCTCAAAAGTCAAGTCCAGCGTGTTAATTTCCTTCGACTGACGGTTCTCGTAAGGTTTTCCGCGATAAGGAAGCAATACCGCGCTCCCAGAGCCTATCGCGCTCACGCTGGAATCTCCCGCCTCGGTGACCCTCGATCCGGAAAAAGTCAATCCTATTCTACGGCGCTCGTCAAAGTTCCAACCGACATTAGCGTAATAGTTATATCTCCCGCCAAGCGCGCTATTGGGGATGACCTCGCCTTCGCCTGTCCGATAATCGCCTGAGTCGTAAAAACTGGCGGCCGCCGAGGCGTCTAGTCGCCCGCTCGCGCCTCCGCCGTAAAAGCTCGCCTTATGGGAGGCGTTCGAGCCGATTCCCAGTTCCATTCGGCCTTCCGGGATTTCTTTGCCCCTTTTGGAAATGATGTTGACGACTCCGCCCATTCCCGCGGCGCCGTATTGGACCGACCCCGGCCCGTGGATAATTTCCACTCTCTCGATATTTCCCAGGCCCATTATGCCCACGGAATCCATGCCCGCCCG
>JAISCZ010000174.1 GCA_031265205.1 Deltaproteobacteria bacterium | reverse complement strand
ACACCTCTTCTTGTGGAAATGACTATGGCATAAGAATAAAGTGATTTTTGGCCAAAAAACCGGTCACTCCTCAGATGATGGAGGCCATTGACCTAGCTATAATTTTTGGGATTTTGAGTTATTAGTGGATGGCGATTCTCCCGAGAGCGCGGACGAGCCTCCTCCGGACATGGCGATGGAGCCGTTTTATATAATCAATGCGGCCCCGGATGAGCCCGCGCTTAAAACCGCGCCCGAGGGCCCGCCTCCCGAGAGCGCCTCGCCACCCCCCATGACCACGCCGCCGTCCGTCCGTTGCTTCTCTGTCCTCCGTGGCCTCGCCAAAGCCCCAGGAGCCACGCGCGAGGCGCGCGTTCTCCCCACTACCGTCCAGGGGTGGGAGATGCTTATTTCGTGGCTGAATAGAATATCCAGGCTCATAAAGACGGCCATCGGAGGCTTGAAAAGGAGAAAAAAGCGATTGTCAAGGAGTTTAACGCCTCGCGGGAAAGAGTTCCATCTATTTCCGAACTCCACTCTTTAAGGGGCGTTTCCCCGGCCTTGGAAAAAGCCGGAAGCGTCGATCGCTTAGCCGAAAATCATCCTTTTCGCGCGTCCAGGCGCGGCTCAAGCGTCTTCCTCGCCAATAAGGAGCGCGCGTGCCTGTAACCTTGATGCGGGAGACAGCTCGGGCGCCGGGGGGTAATCGCTACGTTTCGCTGTCTTTGCGAAGATTTTTTGTGAATGTCACGGATTTTGCGATTGGCCTCCGGTCGCCGTCAACGCTGAAGAGGCCGTCATCCTCAGCAAAATTACGTTTATTATCAGAGCTCTGGACTATTTGAGCGGGTTAAATTGGGTTGGCAAAAGGCTTAATTCCTTCCAGGCGATGCCGTGGCCACGCGAGAACGCGACGGATAAAGGCGGCTACGTCATTTTGGAAGACGAGATCCCTCCCCAGGTCACCATGTCGCGCGCTTATTTCGCGAATATCGTCTATCGCGGCGAGGATAATCAGCCGATCCTTGACCATGGCGACAGGGTCTCCATTTATGGCAGCGCCACCGTCAGCGCGAGCTATTTTGGGGATAGCCCGACGCGCGACATTTTTATCTTTTAAACCGCAATCTGGATAATTTCCGTTCCGATTTTGATAATTATCACGACTCGGCCATGACTGTGGCGAAGGGACCGACTTCAATTATCGCGTCGACGACGTAAAAGGTTAATACCCCTAAAATTAGCGTAAGTATTAACGCGCGTTGAAAAGAGGCGCCGCTCATGTTTATTGACATAGAAGCCGATTTTATTAATTATGTGACGAGCGCTATTTATACGCCGGATTTGCTAATGAAGCACATGGCCGATAGGTTCGCGATGGAAAATTAAAATTATGACACTTTTGAGAAGGTGTTTCGTCAAAATTTTGACGCTGACGCGCGTTATTATATAAAACATTCTCTGAAGAGTTACGCTATTAGCGATAAGGTTTCGCGTATATTTTTCGCAGGCGCCAACTAATCCGCGCGTGTCGCGCCAGTCGCGCGTTAATGGGAAATTGGCGGATATCGCCTGGGTTTAAATCCCTAAGATTTACGTTAGCGCGCCGCGGCCAAAAAGCCGCTCCGCTCAAGGTCGCCACGATTTTTAAAGAGGCGAGAGCGTCTTCGGCGTATAATATTTTTCCGTGACGAAAATCCCGCCACGCCATTGACGCTAAACGTTGGCGGAAAAGTCGCAAAGACTTTTCAATATACGCCGCCAATGGGTTTATAGTATATTGCCGCGCCAGCGTCTTGAAGAATATCGCGCGTCTTATTTTCCGCCCAAAAAAGCGCATTCAAAATTTCATTGTCTAAACTGTTTGCGACCTTGCCAATCCAATACGCCGGCGCTGAAAATAAATTACGCCAAAGCGCGAAAATATCGAGCTAAAAACTTCATCGCGTCATCGCGGTTCGTGGAGTTCCCTGCCATATAACTGACGGCGTAACGGCGCTGAACTCCAGGAGTCGCGATAAAAATGCCTCAAGCGCGGTTGGCGCGCGGAAACGGCTTACCCAGGCGCCAGGAAAAATTCGCGAAAAACGTAATTTTATCGGTTTCTATAATATACCGCGAAGGTTTCACGCGCGGGGTCGCGTATCCTTCGTCTAAATAGTCACGCCCACGCCGCGAGTCCTGAAAAGCGAAATCCCCGACCTGGCTGTCGCTTTTCCGCGCGGCGAAGGCCCCAAAAACTCGCTCTCCTCCGTGGGCCACCTTCCTGACTTTTGTCCACGCGTGGCCTTCAGCTCTAAGTTAAGGACCGTTTCTTGAGGCCTTGAGGCGCGCGCGGAGCGCGGAAGTCCCGCCCATGTTATACTTAGACGCGCGGATAACGCCCGCTGGCCGCGCCAGGGCCCCCGTTCCCGCCCTCGCCCGAACGCTCCCGCGCGCGTCTCTTTCCTTAGCCTTCAAGCGCGCTTCCTTGTCAAACCCATTTCCGGTCGCGCCCCTCCCCGCCCCTGATGACTTCATGACCCCCCACAAGAAACGCAAAGGCCCGACCAAACCCAAGGCCGCCCCCCAAAAAGCCGCGCGCCTTATTCCCCCGCCCGCTGGGACTCCTGGAACCGAGCCTCCCAATGATTGGCCGGTTTGGAGCTTCCCGCCCATACCCGCTTTTTTAGACAAATCGTTTGAATTATCTAAAAATCAATTCGCCCGACCCGAGCTCCCCACGATGGATACCCATTGCTGGGAGGGGACGCGCGCCTTGGCGCTTATCGCCTTCGGCCCCGAGGACCCCCGCGTCTGGACGACGCTATCGCGGTCGGCCCGCGCCTTCGCCAACGTCGCGATCGATCCGGAGGAGACCGACCCGGCTACGCGCGCGCTTAACCTGCGCGCCGCGACCGCCATCGCGGAGGGGACGCTGGAGGCTTTCGCCCAGCTCGGACGCCATCGCTTCCCAGCCGAGGAACTGGCGTTCGCGGAGCTAACCTTAGCCGCGCTCCGCTCGAAATCCCTCCACGGCGGGTACGGGCGTTTCGCGGCCGCGCCCGCTCGCTCGCTCGCGGAGGCCATGGATCCGGAAGCCATGGATCCGAAGGGCGCGAGTCTCCCGCCGCGCCAGCCCGCGAGACCCTCGGACGACCCTCGGGAAGGCCCCTTCCTCTCCGTGGAAGAACTCCGACGCGAGCTTTCGCGCGCGGAGGGGCCCCAAGGTCCCGGGCCCGGCTCGCGCGAGGCCCTCGCGCTCGCCTCTAGGCTGGGCCAAGAACTTTGGGACTCCGGAAATTGGGAAAGCGCGAAGGAGGCCAAAGACCTCGCGCGCGAGGCCTCATTGGGCCTCGACCGACTCCTGGGCCCCGCGGCGCCGGAGGCTTTAGCCGCCAAGGAGCGCCTCGCGAGGCTACTCGTGGGGTTGCCCGGCTACGGCGGCCTTCCGCGGCTCTACCCCAAAATTATCAGATCCCGCGTCAAGCTGGAGGCCGGGATCGCGCTCTTCCGGGAGCTGGAAGAACTCGCGCCCCGAAGCGGAGCGGGGAGGCGCGCCGCGACGCTCGCGGCCGCGGCGGAGCTCGTCGCGAACGGAGGCGACTGGTCTCTTATCGCGGGGCCCAAGCGCCTTTCCTCGCTTACCCACCCAAACGTGACGCGCCTGTCGACCGAAGGCAAGCGCGAGCGCGCGAGGGAAGGCTACGATTTGGCTCTCCTCGCCCTCTTGGCCGGCCAGCCTACATTCAGCGCGCAATTAAACTCGCGCGTCCTCTCGCTCCGCGAGTCCGTTTTAGGCGGCCGCCACCCGGAAACGGCCTGCTCGCTCGCGCTTTTTGGCGTTTACTTACCATGGGACAAAGGCTCCAACGAATACTTGGCCTTGGCGCTGGAAGCCATCGCGGGCCGCGGGGGGCGCTACGTTCCCTTTGAGGCGGAACTTAAATTACTGTTGGGACAGCGCTTCGCGAGGCTACACGACTTCGGCCCGGCGGCGTCCATTTTGGCGGAGGCTGACGAACTCTTCCGGGCCAGCTGGGGGGAGGCGTGCCAGAAACGGCTGAAATGCGCGGCGTGGCGCGCCTTAGCCCTCATTCTGGCCGAAGATTTTGACGGCGCGCTCAAGTTCGCCCAATCGCTTGTCAAACTCCTGGACGGCGCCCCGGCCCGAAGCGATCCGGACCCGGAGTCGGCCCCGGACGAAACAATCCTCGCGTTGGCCCTGGCCATGGCCGGGAGCGCCCATGTCATCCGCGGCGAGCGCGAGACGGGTGAGCGGTTCATTCTCCGCGCGTCCGAGATTCGCGCCGGCCAGCGCGCCCTCAACAAAGCTTCAAATATTGTGGTAATGGCGGATGTCTGTCAAAGCGCCCTCATGGCCAGCGCGCGCGCTGGCGACGATAGCGCGGCCTTCAAGGACGCCTTAATAGCCTTGGCGAAAAAACGGTTAACGAAAAAGCCCGAAAAATAAGCGTCTCCCTCCCCAGTCGCGCCAAAGCTAAGGGCGAGCCTTGTCTTCCCAAGCGCGGGCGGCCTTTCAAGGGCGGGCGGCGGGCGGGCCAAAACCGCGCCCTCGCGAACAGTCGCGCGAATCCGACGCGCCCAAGGTAGCCCACCGTCGCGGGCGGGAATTTCGAGCCGTTCCGCTTTTCCCCCTCTCTTAATTCCATTATTTAAAACTTAACTCTTGAAACTCCGCGCTTAATTCGCGTCTGACGCGCGAGGGGAGGACCCCCTTCGCGCGCCGCGTTAATTTCCGCGATTCCCGCCGCGACGATCGGGATTCCGCTATGTCTTTTGATTTCCTCGCGCGCCGCGAGACGAGCGTTGGCGCGTGGAAGCTGGCGCTTCCGCGCCGCGCCCCCAGGCCAAGCCGCGCTCCGCGCGCGCTTTTCTTTAATAATTTGACGTTCGGAAGAAATCCGGAGTCACCCGCGAAGCCAAAGAAATCAACCCTCGCGACGAAACGCGTCCATGGGCGCGCGGCTCTTTATCGCGCCAGCCAATCGCCAAAAAACTCCGCGACTCGCCCTTCCCACGCCGCTCCTTGGCCGATAGGGACAAAAGCCAACGCGGACAAAGCCCTCAGATAGCCAAAAACCGAGGGAACAAAAATATCGCCTCTTTTTTCATGAACGTAAAGCAAGAGAAAGGACGCGGCGAAGGCGTGTTTAAACGGTTCGCCCTCTCTCGGATTTTCCGCGAAAGAGCGAAAATATCCGAGCGATCGCTCCTTATCCTCTTCCGGCGGCTTAATGGGGTCGCCCGCGCCAGTAAAATGGATCTCCCCCAACGCGGAATTGAGCGCCTTGGCCAAGCGCGCGAGTTTCCGAGATGGCTCGGAAAGGCCATAGCGCTCGCTAGCGGCGATGGGCGCCGATATCATGAAATATTCGTCCGGGCGGTAAAAGCGGTGGCACAAAAGCGCGGAGTTGTCGCGCGCGAACTTTTCGATCCCAGCGCGCTTCCGATAAAGATCGAGGTTCGAGGGACCCGCGTTTAAAAAAGAGGCGAAGCTCGCCTCGTCCCCAAAAGCGTTTTCCCCGTTATCGGCGGGAGGAAGAGGCATACAACACGTATGGCGAGACTCCTGTCTTTCTCGGTAAGGCGCGCGTCTCGCGTCAAGCGTCGGCGTGACGCTCATCGGCGCCCGGGGAATCGCCGCCCCCACGGCTATTTCCTGACAAACGCTTGCCGTCCAATCCCGCGGAATCGCCTGGGGAACCTTTTCGAGTCGGGGAATCGCGCCTCTCTTTTCCGCCCCCTCGCGCGCCATATAAAATGAGGAGTAATCGCTCATCAGTTGATAGCGCGCGGAGAGCTCTCTTTGTTTCTCCGGGCTCGCCCCCTCCAGGCGCGCGGCGGCGGCGAGGCGGGCGAGCCTCTCCCCGGACCGCGACCAGGCCCCGGGGGAGTTTTCCCCCCGCTCCCGGCCCCGCTTCCAACGGAGGGTCGGCGGAGTCGCGGGAAAATCCCGCGCGCCGGCGAAAACGTGGACCGTTTGGCCCCCGTAAAGATAGGGGGAAAGGGCGGTCTCCCACCGCGTCTCGGCGCCCCAATCCACCTTCAGTTCCTCGGCCGCGGGGGTCCTTATATCGCTTAAAATCATCTGGGCGACCCGCGCCGGGTCCTCTTTGGGGGCGAGGTACTCGATGGTCCCGCCCGTGGCCGCGGAAAGTTTTCTCAGGGCGCTCTGCTCCGCTTTAAAGCCCACCCCGATAATAAAAACGCGCGTCCCGCGCTGGCGGAATTCCGCGATGAATTGGCGGTCCAGCCAGCATTCCCCGGCGGTGACAATTAAAAGGGACGGCGGGGACGAGCCCTCCTTGGCGGGCGGGGCGACGTCGTCCAAGACGCTCCGCGCCGCCCATTCCAACTCCGTTCCCCCCATATCCGCCGCCGCGTCCTTAAGGCTCGCGAGCGCCGCGGCGACGTTGCGCGGGCTCGCCGGGACCGCCTTGGGGAAAAGGTGGCGCGTCTCGCTTCCAAAAAAGCTTAAAGAGAGGTAATCCTGGGGCGTTAAAAGGCCCAGAAACTCGCTTAAGCTCTCTTTGGCGAGCGCGAGGCTGGCCCCGCGCGCGGATCCGGAGAGATCCACGAGGATTTGGCAAACGGCGCGCTCCTTGGCCTGGACGCGCTCCGGGAAAAAGCTCGCGAGGGCGACGGTCCCCTCCCCGTCCGGGCCGCGCGCGGCGAGCGCTTTTCCGGGGACGGAGGCGATCGTCAGGATAAAATCCCGGTCCATATAGGCCTTCCCGTCCAAAGAGACGATAAGCCCCGCGTCGCTTCTCCTGATTTTAAGGCTGTGGCTGGGGGAGCTTATGGCCCCAAAGGCCAGCTCCCCCGCGATTTCCAGGGAAAGGGCGAAAGGGTAAGCCGCCAGAAGATCGCTATCCACGCTCTCGCGCGGCGAAAGGAGGCCCCGGCGGTGGGGAGCGCCGTAACGGGGAGCGACGACCGTGGGCGCGACCACGCGGACCACGCCGTCCCTCACGGTCAGGAGCTGGCCGTACTCCACGGTTAGAACGAGTTCCTCTTGGGGCGCGAGGGCGCCTAAGCTAAGCGATATCAGCCCCTCGGCGCTCTTTTCGACGAGAATGGGGGCCTCTCCCCCCTCCAGGGCCTCCTCGTAAAGGTCTTGGGCCTCTTCCCGCGGAAAAACGGTCCCCGCGAGCGTCGCGCCGCCGCTCTGGCTCCTTAAGCCCAGAAGAACCGCTCCCCCGACCAGGGGAAAAGTAAAAAGGACCTCCCGGGTCTCGTCGCTTTGGTTGCGGTAATGGAAGGCCAGCGACATCTCCAGCAAGAGGCCCTCGAGCCTCCCTTGGGCGTCCATTTTTTGGAGGGAAATTTCCGAGTCGAGCGAGCTTAAACGGTCGTCGCGGGTCATGGCGCGCCTTTCGAAAAAAGAGGGGGCCGCGCTCGCGAAAGGCGCGCCCAAGCGGCCTGGGAGCGGCCTTAGGCGCGTCCCCTGGCGAGTCGGGAAGAAGAGCGATTTTTGAGGCTTTTGGGGAGAGTATAGCGCGCTACTTAAAACTGTCAATTCGCGCGAGGCCAATTGAACGAGGCCAAAATT
>JAISCZ010000164.1 GCA_031265205.1 Deltaproteobacteria bacterium | reverse complement strand
ACGGTTCGTCGGGGGCTCGCTCGCCTTCCGCGAGCGGGGTGGGGACTGGCGGCTCGTTCTGGCTCCGCGGTCCCTCCGGGATTTCTTTGTTTTGAACGGGCATAGGCGCGAGCCTCCTTGAGTTCCCATAATAGAGTTTAAAACGCGTAAACGCGATGAGACCCACAACGCCACAACGCTGACGGACGGGAGCGCCGCCCCCAAGCTTACGCGGCGCGTCCTCAACCTTCACTCCGCTATGTTCATATTTTTTACGCCACCCCCCTCTAAATATTTAGATATATTGAAATAGCGCGCCCCCTCCTCCTCGGCCTATATCCGTTCAGTCTCCGCGCGCGGGCGGTGGCGGGGGCTCGCGAGGCGCCGCCGGGCGCCCGGCGAGACGCCCGCCCGGCTCCGCCAGACTCCTTGACGCGTCCTATCCAGCCCGACGCCGATGAGACGCCGGCCCGCCTTCCTTCCCCAGAGCCCGCCCGCTCCCGAAAGGGCGTCGCGGCGGTGTCCCGCCTTGAATCCCCGCGCGCCAGCCCCGCCTTGACCGGGCGCCTGATTGAAAACGCGCGCTTAGGGGAGCCGCCACGCCGTTGGCCCGGCAATTTCCTCCCGATGACTTTGGCTCGCCGACCTTTTCCCCCACGCGCGCCCTCGCCAGCCACGGACGGTCTGGCCGGCGCCCTACGAACGGATACCCTTAAGCGCCCTCCGCCCCCGCGCGCGGATACGCGGTTTTTTTATAGCGTTCGTAGGCCTTTATAAGATAAATTGTTTGTTTTTATAGTTTAATCGTAATCGGGCCAATGTTTTGGGCGCCCCCCATCTCCCAGGAGTCTTCCTTACCCCCCGTGGCGCGGGCAAGCTCTATTCGTGGACGGATACTTAACCCTTTTTCGCCCTTCCCCTCCCCCACGCGGCTCCCCAAAGCTCTGAGCCGGCCAGGGGAAAGCCCCCCGGGCGTCTCTCCCCACGGGCCCCAACCCCGCTTTCCCAGGGGGCCCCTTGGGGCGCGTTCTCTTCCAAAAGATCCGCGCCAAGAGGCCCCAAAATAGAGAGCGCCCCCCAGTTCCCCGGGGGGCGCTCTCTCGCCTTAAGGCGCGCGAAGAGCGAAAGGCCTTACTGGGAGACGGTCATCCGCTGGCCCTCGCCCCTCCCGAAGTTTTCCGGGGCGTACATCTCCGAGACGATGGGCCCGGGAACGGAATAAGAGCCGAGGGTAATGGGCCGGACCAGGTAAGAGTAGACGTAGACTCCGGGGTCCACGTAGTCCGCGAAGACGGCGACTCCGCCCAGGCGGCTTTCCATGTGGTCGTAGAAATAGCGCTCGACCCAGCCGTCCTCGTTCTCGTACTCGTCGTCGTCGGGGACGAGGGCGGCCATCAGCGCGCGGTCAGCGTCCTTATAGTTGAAGTCAATGGCCTCAAAACCGGCGGGAAGCCAGTCTTCCAGCACCATGTTAAAGCGGGGAACCGCGGTCACCACCGTCACGGTGACTTTGACCACCTGGCCGCGCCGGAAGTCGGTCTGGCCGTATTGGCCCGCTTCGGGCCGGACCACCTGGTAGTCGCGCGAGACGATGAGCCCGTTGCCGGTCACCGCGCTCAGGTCGGACTCAAGGGGCGCGGCGGTCAGTCGGAAGGTCGCCCACAGGCTCCCTTTGCCGGCCACCTCGTAGGAGAGCTGGCCTTCGGGGGGAATCTCGGCAAGGGACACGTCCGCGGCGACGGGGGGAGTCCTAAAGGACTTAAAAGTCCCCTCCAGGATATCCTTCCCGCCCCAAGAGAGGGTGGCCTCGATATCGGGGTTCTCCGCGCCTTCCTTTAAAAGGGCGTAGGCGACGAGGGCCTTGGCCAAGGTCGAGGCCCGGTAAGTGGAATAGCGGTCGAAGGCGGCGGTCGCGTCCACCACGCCGCGCGCGAGATACGGCAGAAGCTCGTTATAGGGCGCCGCCTCGCAAAGGGCCAGGAGGGCGAGGGGCGTCAGATCCCGGTTCCCGTAGAGCCACAGGAGCGGGCTGAAGTAATCCCCGGCGATTTGGGCGTTCCCGGCGGAAATGGAGATCTTATTGGTCACGAGGGGAATAAGATCCATGAGCCACGCCGTCCGGGTCTTGGAGGCGGGCTGGGCCGCGACCGCCCGCGCGAGATTGACGAGGGACATGAAGTCCAGTTTCTCGCGCTTTTCGAAATAGACTTCCATCAAGGCCTCTTGAGGTTCCCCCGCCTGGCTGACCGCCCGCGCCACCGCGAGGATCAGGGCGTCGCGGGTCGCCTCGTCAAAACGGGCCAAAAACGGGCTGGAGCGATCCGCCCGCAGGACTTCGCTTTGGAGGAAATCCACCACGCTCATGTAAAAAGAATCGGAGCCGTCGATGAAGCCTTGGTCCCGCGCGTCGTTCAAAAAATCTAAAACGTGCGCCGTCAGGAAGGCGGAACGGTTCTCGTAGCCCCCGCCCGGCCAGGAGGCGAAACCGCCCCCCAGGCTCCAGTTTTGGAGCCGGACGATCTGGGATCTAACCCGGGCCTCGCTATCGGCGCGCTCTTCGGGGGCAAGGCCCAAACGGTCGGCGATCTTGAGCCGCGAGAGCTCGCCCCAGGCCTTGCTGGTGCTCTGCTCCACGCAGTTGAAGGGGTAGTTCCGGAGCCAATCCAAGGGATCGGCGATATTGGTTAAAAGCGTCGGGGAAAGGGAAAGGCTGATTTGGCCCCGCGTCATGTCGGTTCCCGGGGGCAGTCCCACGAGTTCCATCCGGCCTTCCTCCCGGAAGACGCCGACCCCGTCCGGGGGAGGCGCCGCGCCGCTTTCCGGCCCGTCGGGGGCGCTCGCGTCGGGATCCAGCGGAGCCCCTTTAAGCTCGGCGAAGGAGGCCTGGGTCGTTAAGGGGTTGGCGTCGCGGACGGAAAGGACCCAGAGGACCTTATCGCTGTCCTGGCCCATGGTCGCCGCGAAGGAGATCTCGGCTTCTCCGGGGGTCTCGGCCTTGACCTTAAAAAAGACCTCCCGGCTCTCCCCGGGCGGGACGCTCACGGACTGGGCGGCCTCGCCGCCCTCCAAGCGGAGGTTGGCGGAGGCGAACTCCACCCGGGCCTCGCCCTGGTTTTTCCCGCGGTTAGTGACGATGACCGCCGCGGAAAACTCGTCGCCCACCGTGGCCTGGTTCGGCAGCGAGGAGCGGAGGAGCAGGTCTTTGGTCACCAGAAAGGAGCTCTCCCCGGTTCCGGTGAGCCTCCCGTGTCCCGTGGCCACGGCGTAGACCTTAAAAGTGGTGAGATTGTCGGGGAGCTTAAAGGTCGCCCGGGCCCTGCCCTCGGAATCCAATTCCGTTTCGGCGGCGAAATAGGGCGCCGCCCGAAAATCGCTACGCGTCAAATTCTCGTCGGCCGCGAGGAAGCCCCCGCCCCCGGCGGGAGCGGCGTCGCCGCCCTTATCGGCCCAGAAACGGCGGCCGATAATCGCCCCCAGATTCGCGCTGCTCGAGACCATCAGCCGCCGGGGCGCGTGGAAACTCGTCTCCGGATGGAAACTCTCGTCCCCCCCGAGCTGGATTAAGGCCGCGTCCACCACCACCAAGGCCACGCGGGCGTCGCTGAAGGCCTCGCCCTTGTAATCGGCGACGCTAAGCTCCAAAGTCGCCTCCTCGCCGGGACGGTATTCCGCGCGGTCCGCTTTGACGCTCACGGTTAGGATATCCTTGGGCGAGGGAACTTTCAGTTGGAGATAGCCCACCCGGAAGGTGGGTTTCCCCAAATCGACCTGCCCGGGCTTTAAGGCCGCCTCCACCCTCCCCCGGGTCAGGATGACCGAAACGAAGATATTGGGGTAATCGGCCTCCCCGATGGGGATCTCCAGAACCGGGCTCTGGCTCATGATGGGGAAAGTCGATTTTTGGCGGATTCCGGCCCTCTCGACGGTGAGCAGCCCGGTCCCCTCCAAAAAGGGGCTTTGGACCAATATCCGGGCCACGTCGCCCGGGGCGTACTCCGCCTTGTCGGGGATCAGGTTCAGAGTGTCGTCGTTATTGAAGTTCCAGCCCGCGGAACCGCCGTCGCCGAAGACGTAAAAAGATATGGAGGCCTCGTTGACGCGCCCTAAATCATCCTTGACGCTGGCCTTCACGAAATGCGAGCCGGGTTTTTCGGGCGTGAACTCGAAAGAAACGGGAGCCCCCTCCGAGGTCACGGTCTTTTGGCCGACAAGCTCGTCGTTGTAGCGCGAGACGTAGTCGTAGGTCCCGCCCGTGGAGCGGCGGCGCGCCGTGGTCCAAAAGCGGCGGTAGAAGCTTAAAGTGACTTCTTTCCCGCCCTTTAAGGCGCCGGCGGGATCGGCGACGATAAGGTCCCCGCGAACGCTTTCGCCCGCGTTGGCCAGGTAGTTAGAGGTCTTGAGCCCCGCGTAGAGGCTCGCGGGGTGCGCGACGAAACTCCTGGCGTGGCTGATTTCCCGGGAGTCCAGATCCACCACCGTCCCCGTGGCCTCCATGAGCGTCGGGAAGGGATAGGGGGGAGACGCCACCGTAAAGGAGATGGGCAATCGCCCGTCGAAGTTTAAATCCGCCTCTCCCGAGGCCTCCAGGCGGCCGCCAAAGAAAAATTCCCCCTCGGGGCTCTCGTCGGACTCGGGAAAGAAAGAGTTGACGACGCTGTAGGCCTCCTGGCCGGGCAGGGAAAAGCCCCACAGGGCCCTAGATTCCACCCGGTAGCTCGCCTTTTGGCCGACGACGGGGGAGCCGTAGTGGTAGTTGGCCGCCATGGTCATGTCGATCTTGTCGCCGACGGTGGCCTCCTTGGGAAAGGAGTCGAAACGCGCCTCCAGGGACGGGACCCGATAGAAACGCACGTCGACGGAGCCCACGATCTCAATGTCGGGCCCGTCGCCGTAGCTCTGGGCGATGTCGCTGGCGCGCTTTTTGTCGGAGGGCTTTTTGTCCAGATATACCCGGTAAGGGCCGTAGGTCGCGTCCTCCTCCAGGAAATATTCCACGGACACGCTCCCGTAGGGCCCGACCTCCAATGTTTCGTCATAGACGACGTTCCCGTGGACGTCCACCAACAGCGCCCGCGCCTGTTTCTCCTCCAAATCGACGAGCTGGTCGCCCGCCTCGGTCCGCGCGATAATCTTGAGGCGAATCCAGTCGCCGATCTTATAGATGGGCTGGGAGGCGAGGAGCCAGCTGGCCTTTTTTTCTTGGGCGAAGGGGGACTCCATCGCGCCCCAATCCAAGTTCAGCTGGTAGGAGTAGAAACCGTCCAAGTCGTTGGGATCCCAAAGGACGTAGTCGTCCCCGTCCCGGGCGCTCAAAAGGAGCCTCCCGTCCAAATCCTCGGACGCGCGCAGCTCCTCGATCCCCGGCAAGACGACCAGGCCGCTCCCGTCCGTCACGCCCTCCCAAACGACCCGGGACCCACTCCAGAGGCGCGCGGTGGCCCCCACGCGGTTTCGCCCCGTGGAGAGGGAGGTGATCCAGGCCAGGGAGTTCTCGCGGCCCAATTTAACGGCGAGGCCGATATCGGTCACCTGCGAGAGGTTATAGCTAGCGTCCCCGCCCGGGTTCGCGAGGAGAAAAACGAGCCCCAGCGGCCGCTCGGGAAAAAGCTTGGCGAGATCCACCGGGACCAGGCCGCTGGCCTTCTTTAAGTCCGCCTCGGTCCGGACGGTCATCTTCCCTTGTGGGGGCGCCGAGCCGAGCGCCTCGCTCACGTTGTCCCGATAGAAATAGGAGTACCTTCCGCCCAGGCTGAAATCGGTCCCGAGGATCAGTTCGACGGCCTCCTCCTCGCTGAAAAGGTAGCCCCAGACCTCCGTCTCGCGGATGTTCGTCATGCGCAGGGGCGTTAAAAGCGGCCCTTCCTTTTCCATGATCCCGCCGCGGTCCTCGAAGGAGGCGAAAGTGGGGTAGGAACTCGTCAGAAAAGTGAAGGTCTTGTCTTCCGTCAGTTTTTGCCCGAAAACGTCGGTAAATCCAGCCTTGAAAGTGACCGTGTAGGTGGCGTCCGCCCACAGCCGCGCGTAAAGGTAGAGCCCGCTTAAGACCTTGGGCAGCTCCTCTTCCACGTCCACGTCCACGTCCACGTCCTCGTCCTCCGCGCCCGCGTCTTCCGCGCCCGCGGGGACGGCCGCGGCGGCGGTCTCCGCGGCGGGGGCGGTCGCGGCGGAAGCGGCGTCCGCCTGGGGTTTGGCGTAGCGTTTCTGGAGATCCAAGAGCCCCTGGTAGGGGGGATCCATCTCTATGAGGTGGATATTTTCCGCGGCGGGCACGAGATTGGAGAAAGAAAAGGAGAGGTAGGGGCCCATGGGGTACGGAACGTAAAAATCATACTCTTCGGGCAGCGCGTCGCTCCGGTCGCGCGGGGGGAAAATCTCCAAAGGCCCGTAAGTCGAGCCCGTAAAGAGCGTCACCTCTCCCAACTCGGGTTCTTCCTGGCCCTCCCGCCAAAGGGGGAAATCCTCCAGGACCAAGGCGTAGGAGGTATGGGGGGGGATATCGGCCGAGGCCTCGGCCACCACCGAAGAGCGGCCGCGGTAGGACCAACCGCCGTGGGCCCGGGACTCCCATTTGGCGGGAACTTTTTTGACGGCCCCGTCCTCCGAGTAAACGAATTGGCCCAAGCCCTGGAGCTCTTCGACCGCGACGCTCTGGTTGAGCCACATATTAATCTTGGGACGCAAGGCGTCCCCGGGATACCGGGAGGTTTCGTCCTCGGAGTACCTGACTTCCAGGGCCGGCCGCCGGAAATTGAAGACATAGTCTTCCGCCAAACTCTTGTCCGCGAGGGATTTGATCCCCGCGCTCACCGTCGCCCGGTAGTTTTGGCCCAAGGCCAAAGGCTCGCTGGGAACGAAAGCCAAAGTATACTGGTTAAGCCAGCGGTATTCCCCGGCGAGGGGCGGCTCGATTTTAAGGATCCCCGAAGGAACGTTCGCGTAATCGCCCAGGCGCGTCATGGGCTGATTGAACATCGCCACCACCTGAGGAACCGCGGGCGTGGCCCCGACGGGCGAGCCGCGCAATACCCGCAGCTCCTCCATCCCCTTCGCCGGCTGGACTATCCCCAAGTCCTCGGGCCCGGGTCCGGGCGCGGGGGAAGCGGCCTCTTCCGGGCTCTCCCCGACCGGGGGCGCCCCGCCGCCGTCGCCGCTCTCCTGGCACGAAAATAAAAAAAGACTCCCGAGGAGAGCCATGAAAACTGAGAGAAAAACGCGGGAGGCTTGCGGGGAAAAACGGGGCATGGCCATCAACTCCGGGAAAAAATATAAGGTTTTCGGGAAAATTTGGGTAAAAAATGGTTCGCGCGCCGGTCGCGCGCCTCGCGCGCCCGTAAAAAGAGCGTATGAGGAGAGCGCGCGCGCGTTTTCCTCACTATATACTTAAAGGGCCTCAAAAATAAATAATTCGCGCGGCTTTGAGGGGGATCCGCCAAAAATTTAGCGCGCCTTTTCGCGCGCGCGACAATAAGCCGCGTTAGCCGCGGCCTTTGGCGGCGCGGCGCCTACGGCGCCCCCGCGCCCCCCGCGCCAAAGTGGCTGAAATGGCGCTCTTTCCGCCAGACGAGCCTTCGGGAGACCAATCTCGCCCCGGTGTCGATTCGCAGCGCCCCGCGCTCGCCGTCCCTTTGAAAATGGGGGAAAAGCTCGTAGGGCCCGGCGCTCTTGCGGTAGCCCAAGGCGCCGGTGACGCTGACGCCGTAGACCTCGGCGAGGGAGAGAAAGCCGACGTGACGGGCCGTCTGGAAAAAGCGGTCGTCCAAGGGCGGGGACGCGGAGCACAAGAGAGACACGTCCGGCGGGGGAACGACGGCGAGTTTTTTCAGGAGCTGGGGAAAGAGGACCAAGAGATCCCCTTTTTCCAAAGGGCAATCCGCCAGCCGCGGGAAAGGGTTAGCGTCGAGCGCGGGGATCTTCAAGAGCCTTGGAGCCAAGAGCCCGAAAACGAACCCGAAGGAATGGGTCAAAGGGACCGTGACGATGACCCTCTTCCGCCCGGAAAAAAGGAAGGCCGCGGCGCGGGCCTCGTTTAAAAGGGCCCGCGCCCCGTGGGCGGTGACGCGCGGGGTCCCGTCGGCTTCAAGTCCCCGAAAATAAAGGGCCCGTTCCGGCGCGGCGACGAAAGCGGAGCGCAAAGCGGTCGCGTAATCCCGCCAACCCGTCCGCGGCGTGGGCGTCGCGACTTGGCCCGCGACTCCCAAAAGGGAGAGGAGAAAGTCGTGGAGGGGACCCACGCTCCGGTCCGCGAGCGGATCGCCTAAGGTCAGGCCCTCCATCTCCAAGGCGCTCGGGAAAAGCGCTCCCGCGCCCGGCTTGAAGGGCCGCGCCGCCTTGGCCACGCTCCTAGCGAGCCTTAAAAAATCAAAAGGCGTCAGAACGGGCGGGGGATCGTGGTTGGCGAACGCGGTTGACAAAAAAATTTTCCTTAAGCGGAAAAAGCGCTCCGGGGGCGGCGCGTCCCAAGGCTTTCCCGCTTATATTCCTTATCGGCGCCGCGGCCTGGAGGCGTTACCCCCGGTCTCTCTCCCCGGACGCCGCCTCAAGCCTGGGGCCCCAAGAGGCTTGGCGCGAAAGCGCGCGAATGGCGAAAAGCGAGTAATTATAGCGCCAAGAGACGACTTTTGGCAAAAAATCCTTAAAGCGCGGCCCCCCAGCGCGCGGCGCGCCGGGGCCGCCGCCAAAACGCCGGTCGCCGCGCGGCGGCGAGACGCGCTGAGGGGTCCCAAGCGCGGCGCCGGCGCGAGGCGAGAGCGGCGACGCGCCAGCGCGAAGCCTTGGAGGCGCCCGACGCGCCTGGAAGGCGCCCCAAAATATTTGACGCGAATCTAAAATCCGGCGCGCGACGCGCGTCAAATTAAGCTTAAAGAGCTTATTTTTCTAATCTCGCGAGCGTTGTTAGGATTTTTTTTCGCGCGCTCGCCGTAAATTTCGCGCGACGCCCTTACGTTATCGCGGCCAGAGTATTGGAAAACGGATAAAGCGCGCTCTTTTACGCAACGTTCCTATTCCGCGCTCCGCGCGCTCTTTGTATTCCCGCGAAGCGCGCGGTTTCTCTTTTTTTCGCGCCGCGCGCGGGTTCTCTTTTTTTCGCGCCGCGCGCGGTTTCTCTTTTTTTTCGCGCCGCGCGCGAGCTTCGCTTCTAGGCGTTCCGCGCCCGCTTTCGTTTTTCGCGCTCCGCGCGGCTTTTCCTTTTCCACGCTCCGCGCGCGCGAAAAGCGCTAATATTTATTTGCGTTAAATCTAATTTCGCGTTTTGAGGCGCGCGCCCCCCCCGCGCGAATTGGCCGACGCCAAGATCTCCCAATAGCCTTTCATTTCCTTTGGTTTCCGCCGCGCGGGCCTCGCCCCGAGAGAACGGCCTTCTTTTTTCGCGCGAAATTTCGCTTTTTCCCCTTTAGGCCCTTGACAGGATCCGAAAGGCTGATTATATTTTAAGCGTGGAAAGGAAAAAAGATTTATTTCTCTTTTTCGCTCCACCCACCCGCCGCGGCGGTCCTCCCCGCGCGCGGCGAACCCGGCGCGGCCCCAAGGCGACATGTCGTCGCCAAGACCTCCCTGGGGGGCCTTTAGGCCCCGACCTTTACCCCGCGCCGTCGACATAATTAACGCCGCCTTGGAGGCGACCTTTAAATACGCTTTGTTTTAGTCCCCCCTCCACCCTTGACGCGGAGGAAAAAGGAGCGATTAATCAAAACTTTCCAATCCAACGACCATGCCACGCCCCCTCGGGGACGCGGCATCCTGCCTATCACCTAACCGCGCATCTATCCTCACTCCATAACGGATGGGGTTTACCCCATAACCCGCCAAAAAGCGGCGGTCTCTTTCGGGAGGCCGCCGCCTTCTTTTTGGGGGACGCCTTTTTCGCGGCGCGAGCCTTTGCCCGTCTCCGCCCGCGCTTCGCGCGCGCCCTTCAAACGCTCCCTTAAGACAAGCTCTGAAGACAAGCCCTGAAGACAAGCCCTGAAGGGCTCTCGTCTTCAGGCAAGCCAATGAGACGCGCCTTAGACGCGCCTTAGACGCGCCGCCTCGCCGCGCCCGCCCCTGGGCGGGCCCAGGGCCCGAGCCCCGCTCCCCGGGCTATCCCAAGGAGAGTCAGAGAGGCGAGCGCGCCAAGGGAGACGCGGTTGCCGAGCCAAGAGCCCCGAAAGGTCGTTTTGACCCTTAAAAGGCCCTTCTCCGGCAGTTCCCGAAGGCGCAAAAAATGCTCCCCGGTGTTGGCGAGCCACTTAAAGCGCGTCTTAACCGTGGGCTCGCGCCAAAAGGAGTCGGCCTTGGGGGTCCAGGGCTCGCCGTCGAGCGTCGCCTCGATTCGCTGCAGCCTTGGGTAATAGAGGACTTGGAAGACGGCCTCCCCCCGCCAGCCCACGCGCGCGGACTCTTGGGCCAAATCGAGCCGAAAACGCCTGACCCGCGCGTCGCTCCCCGGCAAGGCGGGCACGATCCGGCTCTCCGCGAGAGTCCCCACTTTCCCGCCGGGAGGCAGGATCCGGTGGTAGGCGAAGAGGGAAAAACGGTTAAATTCCTCGCGGTTGATCTGCTCAAAACTTAAAAGACGCGGGAAACCCGGGTAAAACTCGCGGCCCGCGAAATAGGGCGCGCCCAAAAAGAAGGCGCAGGCGACAATTCCCAAGGCGAAGAAGGCCCGCGCGCGCCCGGAAAAGCCCCACCTTCGCGCGAGATGACGCGCGCTCAGGGCGAGGGCCAAGAGGCCGCCGAGCTGATAGTAAGAAAGAAGCCTGAAAGAGAACTGGATATCGCCGCAAAAGGGAATCCCGACCAGCGTTTCCGGGGCTAAAATGGCCCCCAGGATCAAAAGGTTCAAGGCTATGAGGGGATAGACCCACAAAGAGCGCCATTCCCGCCAAAAGAGATAGATGAAGGCGATTTGCCCCGCCCAGAATGGCGCCCCCAGCTGATAGCGGGCGCGGGTGAATTCCATGGGCATCAGAAAAGGAAAATCCGTAAGGCTAAAGAGGGACAGGAAAGGGACGCAGTACGAGGAAAGGATCAGGTAGATCTTAAAGAAGGGGTGCTTAATTAAAAGATCCGCCTCCGCGACGATGGGCAAAAGGTAATAGGCGCTAAGGAGGAGGGCCACGGCGACCGCGAGGAGGAAAACAAGAGCCCGCTTCAGGATTTTGCGGAAGGCCCGCCGCCCGCGGGCGATCCCGGCGCGTATTAGCTGGAGGGTTCCCAAGGTTCCCAGGGAGGCAAGGGTTAAAAAACTCGAAAGGATATGAACGTGCCACTGGAGGGCGACCGCGAGGGCGCCCAGGGTCACCCGCGCGAAGGTCGGGCGGGCGACGGCCCTCGTCAGGGCGAGGACGACCATGGGCGCGAGGCAGATCCCGCAATACTCGGCGACGGCCCCGTGGGAGGCGCGGGAAACGTGCGCGTAGGGCGAGAGCGCGAAGAGAAAGGCGCCCAAAAGGGCCCAAATAACGTCGCGCGTCAGGTATCCGACCAATTTAAAGGCGAAGACGAATCCCACGGCCATCATAAGCGGAATGGCCAAAGTGGCCCCCAGGAGGGGATCGTTTAAAAAGAGGCCCCCCGCGGCCATGAAAAGGTGCGTCGCCGGGGAATAGAATTGGTGGTAAGGATTGCCGGTTTCCTCGCCGACGCCCATCGCCACCCTGGGCGGAAAATTGCCCTCCAAAAGATTGGCGCGGACGCTCGCGGCGAGCTTGAAGTGGTTGAGCTGGTCAGGGGAATAGACGAGCCTTAGGCCCTCAAAGACCTCTTCCGCGCGGCAGACGAATAAAGCCACGAAGGCCGCCAGGACCCAGACCCACAGTCCCCGCGCGAAATGGTATTTGATTTGAAGGGGCTCTCTCATGACGCGCCGCTTGGCGAGATTCCGCGCGCGCTTCGCGAAGCGCGCGCGGGGCTTAAATTTTGGCGAAGGTGGTTGGCGCGATCTTGATGGGACGCGCCGAAAAAGCGCGCGGGAGCGCGCGCGAGGCGAAAAAGAACGAAAGGCCCTTTAAGGCTCGGGGGAAACGGGCGCCGCGACCGGGCGAGAGGGCCGGCGCGCGCGAGCGCCGCGGTAAAGAGCGAAAGCCGAAAGGCCCGCGAAGACTAAAAGGCCCGCGAAAGAGAGGGAGTTTCCGACCAGGGAGCCCCGAAAACGGACCTTAGCGGCGAATTGGCCCTCCCGGGGGAGGCCCGAGACCTTGAGGTTATGGATGGCCGTCCCTTGGAGGGCGGGGTATTCCTCCTCCAGGGGCGTGGGCCGCCAAAAGGTCTCCAGCGCGGGGGCGATAGGCTCTCCGTTAACGCGAAAAGTCAGTTCCTGCCATTGGGGGTAATAGAGAAAATCCAAGACGAGTTCCCCCTTGTAGCTTGGATTTTCCGCGACTTGGGCAAGATCGAGGTAAAACTCGTCCGCGTCGATGTCGCCGGGGACGGGCGAGCCCCGCAGCGCGAAGATTTCGCGCGTCGCGGATAAATCCTCGCGATTTGGGAGCGCGCGGTAAAAAAGATAGCGGGTGGGGCCCTGATAGGAGCTTTTGGAGATATCGCTCTCCGTCATGAGGTTCGGGAAGGGGTCGCGCGCCCCCGCGTCGCGCAGATAGGGGATGACCGCCAAGAGCGCGAAGAGAATCAGGTAAAAAGAGACGATAATCCGGGTATTGCGGGAAAAGCCCCATCTCTCCATGGCCCGCGGCCAGGACAGGGCCAAAAGGAGCGAGCCGAGGAGGGACAGGGGCCCGATAAAGGAAAAACCCAAGCCCCCCGGCGAGAGCCAGGCCCAGGAGCCGCAAAAGCCGGGCCAGAGGGCGAGGGCGAGGGAGGCGAGCCAGAGGGCCGCGAGGGGATAGGCGAAAGGCGCGCGAAAGTCCCGCGCGCGCGTGGCCAGAAAGGCCAAGCCCCCCATGGCGAGGAGCGGGCCCAGCTGGTAGAGCCCGAAGTTTCCCGCCGTTTCCCAGCCGGAATTGACGGGGGCGACGCTCAAAAGGGTCAGGAGGCTGACGGAGAGCCGCCCGTCCAGGGGAACCCCGGGGGGTATATGGCGCCAGAAAAGGTCCGCGCCCAAGAAAAGGGGCCAGAGGTGATAGGCCAAGAGCGCGCCGGAGAGCGCCGCGGCGGCGGCGAGACGCTTCAGGCGCCGGAGCCCGACTTTAAGGGCCCGGGCGCGAGCCTGGGCGCGGGAGCGGGGCCAAAAGGCCGCGACCCCCATTCCGCCCAAGAGGAAAAGGGCGAGGCCCGCGACCAGGGACAGGGAAATTAGGGTATGGGTGAGAGCGAGCCAGGAGAGGGCCAAAACGGCCTTCAGCCAAGAGCCCAAGGCGCCGCGCGCCAGGGCGCGCAGGATTAAGTAAAGGGCGAGGGGCAATATGGACAGGGCGACGAATTCGCTTAAATCCCCTTTAATGGCCCGGCTAAAGGAATAATAGGGCGCGCAGGCGTAAGCGAAGGCCGCGACGGTCGCGGCCAGCGAGTCCCGCGCCAGGTAGCGGGCCAGTTTAAAGGTCGAAACGAAGGCCAGGGCCAGGCAAAAGACCAGCGCGAGGCTCGTCCCGAAATTGAGGTTGACGACCACAAGGCTCGCGAGGGCCCCGAAAATATGCGCCCCGGGGCTCGCGAAGAGGTGGAAGGGGTTTTGCTCGACCTCGTCGACGTGCCGCGCGAGCCTCGGGGGGAAGGCGAAATTTTCGATCTCCAGCCGGACGCTTTCGGTCAGTTTCAGGTGATTGAGCTCGCCCGCGCCGTAGACCCGCCTGATGCCCTCGTCGGTCATTTCGGAGCCGCTTAAGGCGAGGGAGACTAAAAGGGCCAGGGCCCACAGGGAAAGGGCGCCCCGGCGCGGCGAAAAGGCCTTAAACGAGCTGAGGTTAAACACTTGCGTCCCTAAAATCCACGCGCGCCAAATCCTCGCGCGCCTCGCGCGCGCCTTCCGCGCGGCGACCGCGACGCCCCGCGCGCCTTTTCCGCGGGGAAAAGAGGGCGTACGCTATTATACCGCATAAAAAAAGAAGGGAAAGGCGGTTCCCCCAAAGAGATCCCAAAAATTCCGCGCGGACCTCCAAGAGCCCCTGGTCGGGCAATCCCGTGACTTCGAGGTAATGGATCGCCAAAGAACTCGGGGTTTTGTAAAAGTCCATGGCCTCGGTCCGGCGCCGAAAGACGGAGAGCGGAAAGCTGGCGGGCTCGCCGTTCAGGAAAAGGGAAACGCGGGTTAAATTCGGGTAATAGAGAAAATTAAGGACCACGCGCCCCCCATAATTTGGCGAGCCCCGCAGCTCTTCCAGATCGACCGCGAAGGCGAGCCGGGTCGGCTCGCTTTCGTCCGTCTCCCCGACTAAGACGCGCTCCTTGGGGTCGCCGTAGTTCGCCCCGCCCTCCGTCAATTTATAGTACGCGAATACGGAATAAGGGTAGAAAGCCGCCTCCCGAATCGCCCTCTCGCCGTGGAGCTTGGGAAAACCCTCACGGTATGGGCCTTTTCCCAAATAATCGCCGTTTTGGAGGATAACGACGGATATCAGAAGCGCGGCGAGCGCCTTCGCGCCCGCCGCCGAAATCCTCAAACGCGCGGCCGCCTCCTTTAAGGCGAGCGCGAGGGCGATGGCGGCGAGAAACTGGAACTCGAAAAGGAGTCTAAAGGAAAACTGGAGCGAGTTAAGGTAGGGAATATCCGCGATGAGGCCGGGGAAAAGGATAACGAGAAAGAGCGCGAGGAGGGTCGCGGCGAGCGGGCGCGCGCTCGTCGCCCCTTTTTTCCGCCAAAGGAAGAAAATAAAGGCGAGGGCCCCGCTCAAATGGACAATCCCCAGCTGAAAGCGCCCGCTCGAAAAGCCCGCGGGGATAACCGGAATGAAATCCGCGACGCTCGTCAAGGTCAGAAAAGAGACGCATCTTTGGCTAATCCTTAAAAGCGAGTCTCCAGGCAAATGGCTCACAAAGACGTCGCCGTTTAAAAAAAGGGGGAAGAAGTAATAGGAGCATAAGCCTATGGCGACTAAATTGACGGCCCCAAAGGCCAAAAGCCTTTTAAAAAGTTTGGCGAGAAGGCGTGGGGAGCGGGGCCGCGCCAGCGCGGCGAAGACAAATTGAGCGAGAAGAAAGAAGGAAAAAAAGAGGATTAAATAGGCGGCCGTCAAAATGTGGATCAGATAGAGCGCCGCGAGGGAAAGGGCGCCCGCCGTCAGATAGAAGGGGACGCGGCCCGCGATGGCCCGTAAGAGACAATAAACGATCAGTGGGCTCGCGGCCATGGCCCAAAACTCGGCCAAGGACCCGTGAACAATCCGGGTCACCGCGAGATAGGGGGCGCAGACGAAGGCGAAGGCCAAAACGAGGGCGAAGGCGCCGGAGCGGGTCAGGTATTTCCCCGTCTTAAAGGCGTAAACAAAGCCAATCGCCAGCGCGAGAACGACGGCGAGCGCGACTCCTTGGCCGGAATCTTGGACGAGGAAACCCAAAAAGCCCGCCGCGCTATGGGAGAGAGGGGCGTAAAACTGGTGGTAAGGGTTACCGGGAACGGAGTCGATCCCGGTGGCTATTCGCGGCGGAACGCGGCCGGCGGCGATTTCCCCCCAGGCGCTCTGGGCCAATTTGACATGGTTTAAGTGATCCGCGGAATAGATCCGCCCCTCGCCCTCCACCATGGCCTCCGGGCCCGCGAGGCTCATGGCCACGATTAGGGCCAGAAGCCAGAGCGACAGAGCCTCGCGCCGCCTTTTGGCCCGCCCTCGCGGCGCTCCCTCGCGCGCGCCGTTTTCTTTCATCGCGTTCATAAAGATCCGCCTCAAGCCCCCGCGGCCGGGGCGCCGCCCGGGCTTTCCGGGCTGGCCGCGCTCGCCGCGCTCCCGGCGCTCCCGGCGCGGGCGGCGGGCCCCGCGCGCCGCCGCCGTCGCCGCCAGAGCCGGCCCAGCGCGGTCACGCCCACGGAGGCCAAAGCGAGCTCGGAGAGAAGATTTCCGGGGAGCGAGCCCCTAAAACGCGTCTCCACCGTCAGAAAGCCCTCGCGCGGGAGGGACCTAAGTCTCAAATAGTGGGCGCCCGAGTATTTGAGGCCCCCGTATTCGATCAGCTCATTGTCCTGGGTCCAGTAAGTGTCGATGGGGGGCGCGAAGGGTCGGCCGTCAAGTTTGACGGTCACGTCTTGGTAGTCGGGATAGTAAAGGGCGTAAAAGATTAAATCGCCCTTAAAGGCGGGACTTCTAGCCAGCTCGCTTAAGTCGACCTCAAAGAGCTTGTCTTGGGAGTCGCTCCCCGGCGCCGGCGTCACCAAAAATTCCCCCGCCATGCCCAGGGCGAATTCGTCGGGGTTCGGATTGGTTAAATGGTAAAAATACCTTGAATAGATGTTAAAGGGGGTAAGGAGAATATCCCGCTGATTCATGATCATGGGAAAACCCTCGGGGAATTTCGGCGAATAGAGATAGGGTTTGACCAAAAAGAGCGCGGCGAAAATGACTCCGAACGCTAAAAGGACTTTTTGGATTTTAGCGAAACTCCAGCGCCGACAGAGCGTTTGGAGGGCGAAAACGGTCATCAGGAGGGCCAAAAACTGGAAATAAGAAAGAAACCTAAACGTGAACTGAACGGTATTTAAATATTTGATCCCCTCGATGAGTTCCGGGTTGGGAATGACGAGAATAATAAGCGCGGCCAGCGCGGACATGGGCGCGGCCCAATAGGAATTTTTCCTTCTGGCGAGAAGATAGACAAAGGCGACCGCGCCTCCCCAGAAAAGCGCTCCCAGCTGAAAGCGCGCGAAACCGATATTGATATGGATCAGAAAGTCAAAATCGGTCAGGCTAAAAAGGGAGAGGATGGCGCCGCAATGACCAGAAAGCGCCAGGTAAATGGCGTACGCGGCGCGCTTAGCCAGGATAGTTTCGTCCGTTAGAATGGGAATGAGATAATAGGCGCAAATCGCGCCGGCCAGGCAGTTGATTCCCACGAAGAGAGCGATTCTCCGACCGAATTTTAAGAGCGTCGCCTTTCTCTTTCGCGCGCGCGCGGCGGCGTAAACAAATTGGATACCTAAAAGCGCCCCCAAAAAAAAGAGCCCGAGAAAGGCCGTGAGCAGGTGGGTAAGCCACAGCCAGGAGACGGCGAGAGCGGCGAGGACAAAGCGCTTAAAACTAGGGCGGGCCATGACGCGCGTCAGCGCGAGATAGGTCAGGGGCAAAAGGCAAACGCCGCAGTATTCGGCTAAAGCGCCCGTGGTCGAGCGGCAAACGTTTAAGTTGGGGGAACAGACGAATAAAAAAGCCCCCACGATTCCCCACAGGGGCGAGCGCGTCAGGTATTTTAGGAGCGCGAAGGCGGAGACAAACCCTAAAACAAGAAAAAAGAAAAGCGCGAGGGTCGTTCCCAGGACAATGTCGCCCGCGAGAAGGCTCCAAAGTCCCATGACAAGGTGGGCGAAGGGAGAATAAAACTGGTGGTAAGGGTTCCCAATGTCGCTTTCCACTCCCGTAGCCGTC
>JAISCZ010000163.1 GCA_031265205.1 Deltaproteobacteria bacterium | reverse complement strand
GGACAATGTCGCCCGCGAGAAGGCTCCAAAGTCCCATGACAAGGTGGGCGAAGGGAGAATAAAACTGGTGGTAAGGGTTCCCAATGTCGCTTTCCACTCCCGTAGCCGTCCTTAAGGGGAAATGGCCTTGTAAGATCTCCATTTCGGCGCTGTAGACGAGTTTATAGTGGTTTATCTGATCGATTGAGGAAACGACGCGGATATTGTCGTAGGTGGCGTCCGAACCCAAAAGCCAGAGCGCGGCGAGCGCCCCCAAAGCCACGATAAGCGCCGCGCCTTTAAAGGGAGCGGGCGCGCTCGCGCGATCCCAAATGGCGGCGCCCAAGGCTGTCTCCTTCCTGATTGACGAAGGGGGGCTTGACCCCCAAGTTTGACGCGAAAAGGGCATTATAGCCCTCTTGGGCGCGGCGGTCAAAACGGCGGCCCGACGGGGGTGCACGCATTTTTTACTGATTTTTTATCAAATGTGATATACTGACTCGTCTTTCAGCGAAGGAGGCGAAAATATGAAATATAGAAATCCCTACCCAAACGGGAAAATACTCAAAATGCATAAAACATGTGATAATTACTTTCATAATTTAGCATCAAGGCTTACAAATATCAATAATTTTACCAATATAGATGATATAGAGCATAATTATAAAAAATTTGATATAGCAATCAATGAATTATTTGATTCTACGTCAAGTTACATACTATCAAATTGTAAAGAAAAAGAAATGATTAAATTTATTAAAAATGAATATAAGAAATATGGAATTAGCTTAAAAATTAATGTCCGTAATACCATCAAAATTCAGACAGAAGATCAATTGCTTTCTATTAAACGTACTTTGCTTATTCCCGCCACCTCGGAAGACCGGGAATTACTTTTTAAAAAAGATGGAAAATGCGGAATTTATCCATTGGATCGGTTTCTTAAGATATCTGACTTGCCTTTTAAGCTAACAGTTGGCGCTATGCTCAAAGTCAGTGAAAAAGCTATTACGGCAAGCTCTTTTGAAAGCGCATCTCAAAGCCTTAAGAAAGATTGTGGAATAAAAATATGCGCCAATACTATAAAATATGTTACTGAGCATATTGGATATATAGTATTCAAACATAATTATGAAATGGCATTTCAAAGGCACGTTGATTTGTTAAATAACAAAATTATTTTCCCTGCTGAAAAATGTCAGGGTGTACTGTATTTACAGGTTGATGGTTCTATGATCAGTACGCGTGAAAAAGATAAAGCTGGTTCGAGATTTCGTGAAACAAAACTTGGATTAATCTATAACTCCTTTAATATGACACCTATAGAAAGGACTAATAAGTTAGGTAATAGAGTAACTGAATTTCAAATTATTCAAAAAGACTATACTGCCTATATAGGAGCAGCGAATGAATTTCAAAAATTTTTCTTCGATCTCGCTTGTCGTAACGGATATGGATTATTTAAAGAAACAGTGTTGATCAGCGATGGTGCTAAATGGATAGACACCATGAAACAGGAATTGTTTCCTGACGCAGTTCATATTCTCGATTTTTTTCATCTTTCTGAAAAAATTTGGGAAATTGGCCGAGCATATTTTAAGATAAAAGATGATGCTAAATTAGATGAAAATTATAATAATTATGTTGATTGGTGTCATTATATTATTTCAAATATGGAAAACAGTAACTATAATTATATTAGAAAAGATATAGAATCAAAAGAAATGAAAGTAAATAAAGCAAAATATAAAGAAGATAAAATAAATTTAATAAAATATATAGATAACAATATTGATAAGATTGATTATAAAAATTATATGAAAAGGGGATATAGCATTGGAAGCGGTGCCATAGAAGGCTCTAACAAAAATGTCATTCAACAAAGGCTGAAATTAAGTGGAATGCATTGGAATAGGTCTTCTGCTCAGGGTATCGCTATACTTCGCAGCAAATTAAATAGTAACCGCTGGAATAATGATGTGGTAATTCCCGTTCGAAACTATTACAATTTAAAAATAAGGAAATAATTTTACTATTATACTGGTAATATATTATAATTTATTAATTATTATTTATCAAATTTAAAATTATTGTTTATTGTTAATTATATAATTTAGAACATATATTTTGCCTTCTTGTAATATTTTTTCTATATTTTTCTTATATTTAGCACGTATTTGCTCTATTATGTCGATACTATCTATAAATTCTTGTTCGCATGAAGCAGTCAATTCTAATTGAAAATCAATAAATAAGGCAGTTAAAGTATCTATTTGGCTCTCTATATGAGTTATAAGCTCTTTTTTGTCATAAAGCATTGTAAACTTCCTATGATATCAGTCCACGAGATGGAATAAGCCAAGAGCCTTTTCTCAAACCAGTCCGCATCAGTAGCTTGAACAAGCCCCCTCCGAGCCAAGCCAAGGACCTGGGCAGGAGAACCCCTGCAAGGATTGGCGCTCGGCCCTCCTTGGGACAGGGCAAGCTTCCTGGGGCCAAGCCAGGGACCTCCTATGAATGGATACCCCCCTCCCCCCCGGGGATTAAAATGCCAAAATCCATTTTACAGCAAAAAGCACCAAGTTAAAATGCCAGTTAAAAATGCGTGCACCCGCCCGACGGCCCGACGGCCTCTCCGACGGCCCCAGGTTAAGCCAGGAGCTGAGCCGAGAGCCCACCCATCGGATACGCGCCTCTAAAACATTGGCGCGAACGCTCGCGGCGGGCTTAAAGCGCTCGCGGTGGTTGGGGAGGCGCTCGGGCGAATGGATGAGCCTTAAGCCCTTAAAGGCCTTTGCGCGCGCGGGCGGATAAAGCCGCGAAGGCCGCCAGGCTCCTGACCCGCGGTCTCCGCGCGCGAAGCGACTTTTTTTGGCGCTCTCGCGTCGCGCGCCGCTCCGAGAGTTCTCGCGCGCCTCGCGGCGCGCGGGGGCGAGATTTTTTTAAGGTGGCGGGCCAGAGCCTCGCGCCGCGCCCGGGAACGCCGGGGGGCGCGCTGAAAGCGAAAAATCCCCTCAAAGCCTTTCCTCATGACCCACGGCCAGGCCAGGGCCAAAATGAGCGCCCCGAGAAAGGCCAAGGGCCCAATAGAGGAAAAAGCGAAAAGCGCCCAACGAGAGCCAGGCCTAGAGGCCGCGAAAGCCGCGCCAGAGAGCGAGGGCGCCGAGCCAGAAGGCCGAAAGGGGATAGGCGAAGGGCGCGCGGTAGTCCCGCGCGCGTGGCCAGAAAGGCCAAGCCCCATGGCGAGGAACGGGCCCAGCTGGTAGAGCCCGAAGTCGCCCGTCGTTTCCCAGCCGGAATTGACGGGGGCGACGCTCAGGAGGGTCAGGAGACTGACGGAGAGCCGCGCGTCCAGGGGAACCCCCGGGGGGGGTATATGGCGCCAGAAAAAGTCCGCTCGCCAAAAAAAAGGGCCAGAGGCGATAGGCCAAGAGCGCGCTTCCGGCGTGGCGCCGGCGAGGCGCTTAATAACGCGGAGCCCGACTTTAAGAGCCCTGGCCCGGGCGCGGGGCGCGGAGCCAAAGGGCCGCGACCTCCATTCCGCCCAAGAGGAAAAGGACGAGGCCCGCGATCAGGGCTAATGAGAGCGGGTCAGGAAATGGCTAAAACGGCCTTCAGCCAAGAGCCCAAGGCGCCGCGCGCCAGGGCGCGCGGGCGTAAGTGAAGGCCGCGACGGTCGCCCCCTCGCGAATCCCGCGCCAGGGTCGCGGGCCAGCTTAAAGGGCGAAACAAAGGCCTGGGCCAGGTAAAAGACCAGCGCGAGGCTAGTCCCGAAATTGAGTTTGACGACCATAAGGCTCGCGAGGGCCCCGAAAATACGCGCCCCGGGGCTCGCGAAGAGCCGGAAGTTCGCTCGACCTCGCGGGCGCGTCACGCGAGCCTCGGGGGGGGAAGGCGTAAATTTTCGCTCTCCAGCCGGGCGCTTTCGGTCAGTTTGAGGCGATTGAACTCGCCCGCGCCGTAGGGCGCGCCGCCGCGCCGCGGGCCCACTTGACGCCTCGTCGCTCATCGCGGAGCCGCTTAAGGCGAGGGAGGCTAAAAGGGCCAGGACCCACGGGGAAAGAACGCCCCGGCGCGGCGAAAAGCCTTAAACGAAATGAGGTTAAACGCTCGCGTCCCTAAAATCCGCGCGCGCTAAACCCGCGGGATCCTCGCGCGCGCCTTCCGCGCGGCGAGCGCGACGCCCCGCGCGCCTTTTCCGGTAGGAAAAGAGAACGAAAGCCATTATTCCGCATAAAAAAAGAAGGGAAAGGCGGTTCCCCCAAACAGAGCCTAAAAACTCCGCGCGGACCTCCAAGAGCCCCCGCTCGGGCAGGCCCGCGACTTCGAGGTTATGGATCGCTAAAGAGCGCGGGTATTTTCCGCCGATCATGAACGCGTCCCGGCGGCTAAAAACGGAGAGCGGAAAAGTGGCGGGCTCGCCGTTCAGGAAGAGGGAGACGCGGGTTAAGTTCGGGTAATAGAGAAAATCGAGGACCACGCGCCCACCGTACTCCCGCAAGCCCCGCAGCTCTTCCAAATCAACCGCGAAGACGTGCCGGGTCGGCTCGCTCTCGTCCGTCTCCCCGACAAAGAGGCGCTCCCTGGGGTCAACGATGGTCGCCCCGCCCCTCACCAGTTTATAGTACGCGTAGACGGAATAAGGGTTGAAAGCGGCCGCGCGGATCGCCTTCTCGCCTTGGAGTATGGGAAAACCCTCCCGGTATGGGCCTTTTCCCAAATAATCGCCGTTTTGGAGGATAACGACGGCTATCAGAAGCGCGGCGAGCGCCTTCGCGCTCGCGGGCGAAAGCCTAAAACGCGCGGCAACCTCCTTTAAGGCGAGCGCGAGGGCGATGGCGGCGAGAAACTGGAACTCGAAAAGGAGCCGGAAAGAAAACTGTAGCGCGTTCAGGTAGGGGATATCCGCGATGATAACGGGGAAAAGGATAATAAGAAAAAGCGCGACGAGAGTCGCGATGAGCGCTCGCGCGCTCGTGGCGTTTGTTTTTCTCCAATGGAAAAAAATAAAGGCGAGGGCCCCGCTCAAATGGACAATCCCCAGCTGAAAGCGCCCGTCGGAAAAATCAGCGGGGTTAACCGGAAGCAAATCCCTGACGCTCGTCAAGGTCAGAAAAGAGACGCATCTTTGGCTCAACCTTAAAAAGACGTCCCCGGGCAAATGGCTCGCCATGATGTCGCCATTTAAAATAATGGGAAAAAAGTAATAGGCGCAGAGGCCTATGGAAACAAGATTGATGGCCCCAAAGGCCAAAAGTCTTTTAAAAAGTTTGGCGAGAAGGCGCGGGGAGCGGGGGCGCGCCAGCGCGGCGAAAAAAAAGCGCGCGAGAAGAAAGAACGAAAAAAAGAAGATTAAATAAACGGCGGTCAAAATGTGGAGCAGATAGAGCGCCGCGAGGGAAAGCGCGCCCGCCGCCAGATAGAAGGGGACGCGGCCCGCGATGGCCCGTAAGAGACAATAAACGATCAATGGGCTCGCGGCCATGGCCCAAAACTCGGCCAAGGACCCGTGAATGACCCGGGTCACCGCGAGATAGGGGGCGCAGACGAAGGCGAAGGCTAAAACGAGGCCAATGGCGCCGGAGCGGGTCAGGTATTTCCCCAACTTAAAGGCGTAAACAAAACCTATCGCCAGCGCGAGAACGACGGCGAGCGCGACTCCTTGGCCGGAATCTTGGGCGAGGAAACCCAAAAAGCCCGCCGCGCTATGGGAGAGGGGGGCGTAAAACTGGTGGTAAGGGTTACCGGGAACGGGGTCGATCCCGGTGGCTATCCGCGGCGGAACGCGCCCCGCGGCGATTTCTCCCCAGGCGCTCTGGGCCAATTTGACATGGTTTAAGTGGTCTTGGGTATAGATCCGCGCCTCGCCCTCCACCGAGGCCTCCGGGCCGGCGAGGCTTATGGCCACGATCAGGGCCAGAAGCCAGAGCGACAGAGTCTCGCGCCGCCCTTTGAACCGCCCTCGCGCCGCTCCCTCGCGCGCGCCGTTTTCTTTCATCGCGTTCATAAAGATCCGCCTCAAGCCCCCGCGGCCGGGGCGCCGCTCAGACTTTCCGGGCTGGCCTCGCTCGCCGCGATACCGGCGCGGGCGGAGGCCCCCGCGCGCCGCCGCCAGAGCCGGCCCCGCGCGGCCACGTCCACGGAGGACAAAGCGAGCTCGGAGAGAAGATTTCCGGGGAGCGAGCCCCTCAAACGCGTCTCCACCGTCAGAAAGCCCTCGCGCGGGAGGGACCTAAACCTCAAATAGTGGGCGTCCGCGTATTTGAGGCCCCCGTATTCGCTCAGCTCATTGTCCTGGGTCCAGTAAGCGTCGATGGGGGGCGCGAAGGGCTGGCCGTCAAGCTTGACGGTCACGTCTTGGGAGTCGGGATAGTAAAGGGCGTAAAAGATTAAATCGCCCTTAAAGGCGGGGCTTCGCGCCAACTCGCTTAAATCGACCTCAAAGAGCTTGTCTTGGGAGTCGCTCCCCGGCGCGGGCTTCGCCAAAAATTCCCCCGCCACGCCCACGACGAATTCGTCACGGTCCAGATTGGTTAAATGATAAAAACGCCTCGCGTGGAGATCGAGGGGGGTTAGACGAATATCCCGCTGATTCATGAGCGTGGGGACCCCTTGGGGAAGCTCGCCGGATAGAGATAGGGTTTGACCAAAAAGAGCGCGGCGAAAATGACTCCGGCCGCGAGCGTGGCTTTTGGGATTTTAGCGAAACCCCAGCGCCGACAGAGCGTTTGGAGGGCGAAAACGGTCATTGGGAGGGTCAAAAACTGGAAATAAGAAAGAAACCTAAACGTGAACTGAGCGGTATTTAAATATTTGATCCCCACGATGAGTTCAGGGTTGGGAATGACGCGAATAATAAGCGCGGCCAGCGCGGACATGGGCGCGGCCCAAGCGGCGCGAGCAAATTGGATACCCAAAAGCGCCCCTCCAAAAAAGAGCCCGCGAAAGGCCGTGAGCGGGTGGGTAAGCCACGGCCAGGAGACGGCGAGAGCGGCGAGGACAAAGCGCTTAAAACCGGGGCGAGTCATGGCGCGCGTCGGCGCGAGATAGGTCAGGGGCGAAAGGCGAATAGCGCGGTATTCGGCCAAAGCGCCCGTGGTCGAGCGGCAAACGTTTAAGTTGGGGGAACGGACGGATAAAAAAGCCCCCACGATTCCCCACAGGGGCGAGCGCGTCAGGTATTTTAGGAGCGCGAAGGCGGAGACAAACCCTAAAACAAGAAAAAAGAAAAGCGCGAGGCTCGTTCCCAGGACAATGTCGCCCGCGAGAAGGCTCCAAAGTCCCATGACAAGGTGGGCGAAGGGAGAATAAAACTGGTGGTAAGGGTTCCCAATGTCGCTTTCCACTCCCGTAGCCGTC
>JAISCZ010000053.1 GCA_031265205.1 Deltaproteobacteria bacterium | reverse complement strand
GCTAAAATTAATAATATTAAATTTGAAAATGGCCATGCTTTAGTTCACTTTAAAACATATAGAAAACACGGACATATTAAGCTTTTCTTTGAAGACCATAATGACTCTTTAAATTTTAGACTGCTTCCGTCAATTGACAAAAAGTTAAGGATTTAATTATGAGTTTCTTTTTTCACGACAAAAAAATTCTTTGTCCATTTTGTTTTAACGTTGTTTACCTTAACCAAACGCCTTTCAGATGCGTTAGCCACGCTAAATTGTGCGCGCCAGTTCCCGATCAAGTTCTTATAGACATCTGGAACGATAATAGGCCAACCGGCCAGGTAATTTTCCGTAAAGACGCGAAATTTAATATAAATTCAACGGTTTGCCCGAAATGCAACCAAATTACAACTAATCGCCTTTGTCCATACTGCCATTCCTCTCTTCCCTACGCGATCGGCGATTTTAATAATTATATTTTTTCCCTTGTTGGAGCGAAAGAATCAGGTAAAAGCCACTATCTTTCAACTCTTATTAAAACCTTAAAAGAAGGAGTAAGCGAAAATTTAAATTTTAACTTCTCCGCTTCCAATGACGAAACGGTTAAGCGTTATAACGATGATTTTTTTAAGCCTATTTTTCGTGAAAAGCAAACTATAGCCCCAACAGCTTCCGTCCTCGCTCAAAAAAATCAGCCATTGGTTTATAACCTTTTATTGAATGGAAAAACAATATTTGGCGGCGAAAAAATCAAAAAAGGAGCGTCTTTAGTCTTTTTTGACACGGCTGGCGAGGATCTTAATGATTCTAACATTATGGCCACGCTCAATAAATATATTTATCTTTCCGATGGAATTATATTTCTTATTGACCCTTTACAAATTACTGACGTTAGGAACAAATTATTGGCAAAACATGTTGATCCCAGTATATTGCCAAATCAAAATACCCCAACAATTGATGTTATTGAAAAAATTACCAATTTGATTCAAAGAGGACGTTTATTGCGTTCCACTTCTAAAATTTCAATACCTATCGCTGTCGCTTTTACAAAATTTGACGCTCTTTCGCCTTTAATTGATAATCAATTTCAAATTACAAAAAAGCCCAAACATCTTCATGGATTTGATATAACTGATTTTAATTCCATAAATAGCGAAATGATAGGACTTTTAAAAAATTGGAACTGTCATGATATTTTAAACCATATTACAGTTAGATATAAATATTATGGTTTTTTTGGTCTTTCGGCTCTTGGCAATAGCCCAATACTTAATAAAATAGTTAACGCTATAAAACCTCACCGAGTTGAGGATCCCATTTTGTGGTTAATGCACAAAAACAGATTAATTAAAAAGGTAAAAAGATGAATATTCTTTATAAAATTTTTTTATTTTTCTCCACAACCGTAAATTTTATCTCATTGGAGCGCTACAATGACTGATTCATTTATCAAACAATTTTATTATACTTCCTGCCCTATTGGATTGTCCGGAAGTCCAGGGTTCCAAATTAGAGCAGAGAGCGCCGGCATTACAGACGCTGAAAAACAAGAAATAATTGGCAGATCATTTTATAAACCGCCTCTTGACATCCCAATCGCTCCGGATGGAATTGATTTTTCCGCTCTTCCGCCTTCTTTTAAATTCTTTACGCTTTCCACTGGGCGTTTGGCTCTTATCGGGAGCTTTTATTCCGGAAAAGATTATTCAAACCGAAGCGGCAATTATTTCACCCACGCTGTAATTTTCGATCCGGCTGACTCTCCGTGTTCAGCGATTAATTATATATTTCCGATAGATTGGAAAACAAATCTTAGCGCTGAAGAGGCATTACTTCCTCCGGATCCGCTTCCCCTAATTCCCCTCTCTTCGCTCAATACAAAATCTACGTTTTCCCGCGATCATTTAATTGGTTTTATCGCCAAATATGATAATGGCCAACGTTTTTTGTCTTTAATGATTCAAGCTTTATTCCGTAGCCAGCTTAATTCCAGGTCTTTAATAATTAAAAGCGAAATTAATGATCATAATATATTTTGGATTGTTTGTCTCATTAATTCTTTTCCCCCACAATTTCATAATTTATTTAATTTCTCGACTTATCAGTTTAATCCAAAAAATTGTTTATTAATCAATGGAACATTGGGCCAAACTGATTTTACTTTTAATGAAAATGAAATTAATTATCAATTTTATCTATTTGATTTCGTTTCAAAAATTCATAGTTCTTTTGAAAATGATTCTAATGAAATTAAAAATCTTGATCTTGTCTTTGAAAAATATGCTGACACAATTTCTGAATGGTTCATAAATGACACAGACAAACTTCAACAATTTTTTAATTTTACCGCTCTATTTAATCTCAGTACATTTGATACTCGCTTAATAATGATTCTTGATTTTTTTAGACAGTGTATCGGCGAAGATATTTTAATATCTAACGAAACAATCAAATTTTTAAAAACGCTTATTAAATCTGAACTATCACCTGAGTCTCTATTATTTTTGCAAAATTTTCATAATAATTATTTTTTTGAACATCTAAACTCATCAAATTTTGAAATCTGGAACGCAATGTTCTTTATTTCATTCACCATAGCTTCTTCATTAAATTCCGCTGATATGTATAATAATCTATGTAATTTTTGGATTAAGACGCTTGATAATTTTATTAGCTGTGACCCACATATTCTTAATATAATTTCCTCTTTGAGAATGGAATTGGAAAAGAAATATCCTCTAGCGCAAAATACTATTAACGCCCTATTATCGTCTGACGAACATATAGAATTCTTAAATAATATCTCACATAAATTACCAATAGACTCGCTATTGTTTATATTTAGATTATTGCTCCAATCTCTCAATCATTCTAACAATATTCCATTAACGAATAAATTATTTTTTACAGTTATTAATGATATTTTACAAATTAAAGAAAATAATATCGAAACTATTTTATTTGCGCTCACTTTATTGGCAAACAATAGTACTAATTTATCCAACTTGATTGTTTTAATTGTTATTGTTCTTGATTATAGATATAAGGATCATCTATTCTCAGAATCAATTTTTTCAAATAATCTTAGATTATTAGGATACACGCTTTTTGAAGTATTTCAAAACAACTCTAATCAAATTAGATCAGAAGCTGACGATAATAGTGACGTAGCTAATACAGATATTTTTAACTATAACAGCAACGATGATCATATTACTCATCCTTTAAAATACGCTACTATCAAAAATATAATTGCAAAATTAAGCGCAAAATACGCGACTTCTGAGTATTCACAAATACTATTATTTTATGAATGGTTTTATACCGTTAATAAATTTCCAAATGATATTTTAGCGATCCAAGAAGAATACGATAAATTATTTATTTTTGAACGCCATGTATCCTTTTTTACCTTTACTGATAACGTTATTGCGATATTATCCGATAAATTTAATTATAATAATTACTTTACTGATATCTGCCTTCGCTGGGTATCTGAAAATACGTTCGCGTTATTTTCAAACAAATCAATTTCTATTATTTTAGAGCATCTAGCTGACAATTTTTCTTTTGAAAACGATGATCCTCGATCAGCGACAATTTTAACTAATATCGATAACATCTTATCCCGTTTTAAAGATGAATCGTTAGCGGAAAAAAAATTGATTCATACCATTAAATCTAGATTATCTTTGCGGAGAATTATTGATTATTTCCTCACTTTAAACTTTAACTATGACGAATACGCTCCTGAAATGATTCGCTCTCTTGATTTAAATTCATTTAGCGTCTTTATTGATTCCGTATTGCCAAAACTACTATTTAATAACAATTGCAATTTCGTCGTTTTTTCTAAATTTCTAGATATTTGTTTTGTCAATAGTTACCGCAATCCAATTATCTCTTCCTTAGAAAAATTTTTAAATACTAGACTATACAGCCCTTTTAATGACATAGATTTTGAAATTATCTTTTTTTATATTTCTCTCGCTTCTCAAAATTCGCTTCAAGGATTTCTTTCAGGATGCGTAGATCCAATTAAAGAATACTTAGCCGCGCGTTATTGGAATCTTTCATCTTCTAATAGAAAAAAATTAATTTATGAATTAAAATACAAAGTAGTCGATTCACCATACAATAGATGCAAATCTAATTTAAATAAATTTATTTACTTTTCTCTTCCTGATTTTAAACCTTCTCTTCTTAAAAGATTTAATCCTTTTTCTAAACTCACCGCTCTTCAATTACCTACAAATTCTATCATTGACGCTAAAAAGAGAAGACCCAGATAGTAATTCGCTCTTTTCTCCAAACTGACTAAATTATCTCCAAGTTCTATGGCATTATCCGCCCAATATTAAACGATGTCTTATCCGCATTTTATCCCTTCAACATTTGGTTCCGACCCTTATCTCTTTTCCTAACTTGTCGAAGGCTTTTGCGCTTTTCATAATGGATTTAACACGCCTTTCGTCGACACGTTCACGTCATTTCGCGACGTAATTTTCTCATTTTCCGCCGCCTTCCTCTAAATTATATCGGCTCGTTCACGCGAAGAAACATAATTGAGCGAACCACGTCCACACAAAAATTTTAAAATCTCGATACTGTCATCGCGCCTTCCTCTCTCATCTCACGCGTAAACTTCGTTCCGTCACTATCAAATTAATTGAATTCCGCGACCGTAATCGCGCTCACCCCCTCCCCTCGCGCCCCCTCCGCGGACAATGGAAAGTTCGCGCCTATGGCGGCTTTTGCGCGCCAAACCATTCTCGACGCCGCGCTCGATTTTATAAGACCACCATTCTTCCTCAATCCCACGCCTTTTTAGCATATTTACCCCTTTAAATTAGGTAAATTCAGATCCTCCCCATCGCTAGAGTAGACCAGCCCAGACCATGAGATTTGCGTAAGGAATCCTTTTGACCCTTATAATAGCCGCGTCCTGAGATCGAAATCATCCTCCCCCACGCTCTTAATCAACCGCCGAAAAATCCTTGCTTAGATGAGAAATTAAGAAGCCTTAGGGACTAGCCTCTTATCATGAACCGCCTGGCGCTTACTGGAGCTGAGGACCTGAAGAGGCGCTGTCTTTTTAGTCTCTCCCTCTTATTTTGGAAAACCCAAGCCAGCCAAGGCAACGGCCAGGGTTTTCCGACAGGTTGCCCAACTATCCAATCTTGCTTGGTAACCCCTTGGATATCCAGCTCCGTTTAACAATCGCCACACTCAACGCCGCGAGCTACCTTCGGAGTCTCGCTGGCAAAGGATAGGCGCCAGATAACCCCGCTCTGAGGCTCTATTTGAGTGGTTCCAGGCCCTGGGGTTAGCCTGAGTCCGCCGGGCGCTTTTTTGCCCCAAAGGTTTATAGCGAAATGGCTCCGCGAGCGCTATAATGTTAGATAATGGCGTTCACCTCTGAATGTGAGATATTTACTATGGAGCAAAGTTCAAATATGGATTATATGTCGCCAAAATTGCCAGAGTTACCAACCGGGATGCAAAATTTTGCGGAAATAAGAAAAAGAAACACCATATATGTGGATAAAACTGGGTATCTGCCTTTTTTGTCTTGGGGTAGAAAAGTTGTCTTTTGCGCCAGGCCCAGGCGCTTCGGTAAATCTTTGACCGTCTTAACCCTGGACGCCTTCTACTCTGGAAGAAAAGACCTTTTTAAGGGTTTGGCGGCCGAGAAATTTATGAATTCCTCCAATTTTACCCCAAAACCGATCATTCGTCTTGACATGAGTGGAATGGGGAGCGGCAAAGGACTGACATATTTCGAAGAAAGATTAACCAGCCGTCTGCGATCCAACGCGATTCGACATAAAATCGCCACCAGAGGGACTGATTCTGGCGTTATATTTTCCTGCCTTATAGAGGATCTTCATCAATCCTTATCCGAAAAAATCGTCCTGTTGATTGATGAATACGATAGTCCCGTTCTAAACGTTATTCAAAAAAGTCAAACCTATGATCAGTCGCTAGAAGAAAACATCCGTGAATACATGCGGGATTTCTATTCTTTAATCAAGGTCAACGATGAACATCTAGACTTCGTCTTCATTACAGGGATTTCCAAATTTTCTCGGATGGGAGTCTTTTCAACTCTCAATAACCTCGTTGATATCTCGAATGATTCTAAATTCGCGGCCTTTATGGGTCTAACCCAGGATGAACTGGAACGTAATTTTACCCCGCACGTCGTGGCCACGGCTGAACAGCTCAAAATGGGGGAAGTGGAACTCTTAAATCATATCCGGGACTACTATGATGGTTTTTCTTTTGACGGGGAAACCAGGGTCTATAACCCCTTCTCCACTCTTCTTTTCTTCGAGAAGAGAAAATTTAAGAAATACTGGATAGAATCCGGCTCCAACGGCCTCATCCGGAAGTTCTTGAAAGACCAAAACCTTGTCTTGGATGATTTCTCCGGCTTAAAAATTACTGAAGATTTTGTCAGTTCTCCAGGAGAAATAGGCTCGACGCCTCCGGCGGGATTTCTTTATCAGGCCGGATACCTAACCTTACGAAAAGATGACCAAGGCTCCTTTTCCTTGGACTACCCCAACTTAGAAGTACGGGCCGCGCTCGCGGCCCTGTTCACGGATAATTTATATCCCTCGTTGACTCAAGCCCTGACCGCCAGGGCGGAAATGGGCGATTATCTTGGCGTCGGCGATATTCCAAATCTGATAGCCAATATTAGGCGCCTTTACTCAGGCCTGACTTACCTGGATCATACGTATATGGTCGCCCCAAGACTGGTCAAGAGAATTCTAGGCGTTTTTTCCAAGTTTTTTGAAAAACAAAACCAGGACCTACCTGTTTTGAAGCGTAAGGAGACATATCTGGAAGAGATACGCCAGAAACTTGGCGAGTCTTTCTATCGGGCGACTTTACAAGCGTGTCTGTGGGGGGCTGAAGCCAATACGCTGCCTGAAGCGCGTAATAATCTTGGCCGAATAGATTTAGAGGCCAGGTATAAAGACCAGGTTTATATTATTGAATTTAAAACCGCCCAAGGCGCTCGCGCCACGATGAAAGCCGCCCGCGCGGGGATGGCCCAGATCCGAAAACGCGACTACGGAGGGTCCCATAAAAACCCTATCCTCATCTCCATGGCCGTGGATTTAGAAATTCGTAACATCGGCGCCTGCGTCTTTGTCAAAAACGGCGAAACCACGACGCTTGACAGCAGGGCTTTGGACCGTCTCAATAAACCGAATGAGAAAAGCGAAGCGAACTTAAAAAACGCCAAATAAACCCAATCTCTCGGTCGACCGGACTCCAAAACATCGCGCGAGGAGAGTCCGCCAGTCTCTTGACGATCTTCCGCGCTTTAAAAAATCCGGAAGACCGGACCAATCGCCTCAAACGGGATTGACGCGAAGGGGATCCGAGGAGGCCCTGGCGACGCGTTCTAACGACAATTATCCCCACTTTGCCAAAGAGACGCTCCCCTATCGCCATGGCGCGCCGTCGCCAAAATAAATCGCGAATTTCCCGCGCCGCGCGCGTTCAGTTAAACATCCAGTCGAAAAAAGTCATTTTCGGCAGTCCGCGAAGCGCCGCCAACTTTCCTTTGATCTCGCGGAGACTGACCCTTTGGCTCAATTCCTCCGCTCTATATCGCGAAACGCGCCAACAACGCGCCCAATGGCGTTGACGGGGAAAGCGTCCTCGCCAAAATCGACAACGTTAGGGTTGAGAAAGGAAAGGCCTTAGTCAGCTTCAACGCTTCCGGAAAACATGGGCGCGCGCTCCTTTTCTTTGACGAGGGCAAGGGAACTCACGGCTTTAGGCGCGTTCCCGACGGAGATACGCCGCTCTGAGCGCCCCTAAACGCTCTTTCGGGACAAAGCCAAAATTTTACGCGCGCGCGTTCCCTTGGAGCGCGCGGAGCCTTCTTTCCCTAACCCTCAAACCTTAAGACCTCGACCACCCGCCTCTCTTCGGGGCTCTCCAGCTCCTTCGCGGAACGCTTAGGCTCTTGGCCGCGCGCGACGGAGGCCCTAAAGGCCTTTTCGAGGGCCTTAAAGAAGTCGGTCGCCGAAAAGGGCCGGCGGAGGATCGCCATAATTCTCTCTTTATCCACGTCTTCCTCAAGCCTATCCTTCCGCGCGGAAATAAAAACGGTGGGAAAGGCGTCTCCCCGCAGGGCCCGGGCGCTCGCGAGAATTTCCCCCGCGCCTTCCGCGCCCGCCTCGACCAGCAAAAGGTCGGGCTTATCCCTTTCCAGGGAACTTAGCGCCGCGACGGGCTCGCTTTCCGCCTCCCATAAAAGGCCGAAATACTCGAGGTGCTGGACGCAGTTTTCCCGCTCCAGTCCGGCGGGTCCCACCACCAGGGCCTTGAGACCAGCGTAGGCGCGCTCTTCCTCCAAAATTTCCGGGCCTTGGCTGGCGAGGGCGAACTTGGCCGTGAAGAAAAAGGTCGACCCCCGCTCCGGCTCACTCCGGCACCAGATCTTCCCGCCCATCATTTGCGCGAGCTTTTTGCTGATCGCGAGCCCCAAGCCCACCCCGGTAAAGCGGCGGCTCGCGGAGGAGTCGCCCGGGCGGAAGGCCGCGAAGAGACGCTTTTTCTTTTCCGGCTTGATGCCCAAGCCCGTGTCTTGGACGGAGAAAAGCACCGTCGCCTCCGTTTCCCCCTCGCTTTTCTCGACCGCGGACAGAAGCTCGGCGTTTAAAAGCGCCGAGCCCCCCGGGGCGAACTTGATGGCGTTTTCCAAAATCTTATTGAAAATCTGCCCCACCCGGACCTTGTCGCCACGCAAGAGCCCGTGGCGGTAAGGCGTCACCCCCGTGGAGAGGGTCGCCTCGGACTTCTGGGCGTGGGCGCGGTGGAAGAGCATGGTGGACTCAATGAGCTTTTCCAGGTTAAAGCCCTGGGGCTTAAGTTCCAGGCTCCCACTCTCCAGCTCGCTTAAATCCAAGATGTCCCCCATGACGGCCATGAGGGTCCGGGCGGTGTCCTCGACCCTCTGGAGATAGCGCCGCTGGCGCTCCGTCAAGTCCGTCCCCTTGAGCATGTACATGAGCCCCATGATGCCGTTCATGGGGGTCCGGATCTCGTGGCTCATGTTGGCCAGAAACTCGTTTTTGGCCTTCGTGGCCACCTCGGCCTGCTCCTTGGCGAGCCTTAAGGCGTTTTCCGTCTTTTTCTGCTGCCGCGAATCCCGGATATAGGTGAGCAGGCAGGATTCCGTCCGGAATTTGATGGGGATATGGGTCAGCTCCACGGGGACGGATTCCCCCGTTTCCGCGACGAGACAGACCTCTTCCCGCGCGGATCCCGCGCGGTAGGCGTCCCGGCGCGCCTCGGCGAGACGGTAGTCGGTAAAGCCGTATTTTTCGTAATTGTCCCGGAACTCCTTTTCGTCCTGGAGCCCCAAAAGCCCGGGGATGGCGGGGCTCACGAGCTCGGGGGACCGCAGGTTCCAGACGATGTACCCGTCTTGGGAGGCCTTGAAGACGGCGCGGGAGATAGCCTCCAAATCCTTGCGGATCGCCGCTTCCTCCTCGAGCTGGTTGGACTGGCGGTAGAGGAGGGAGAGATTCTCGCTGAAACGGTCCAAAAGGGTCCCGATGGTGGCCACTTCCTGGACGTGGATGACGGGGAGTTTGGAGTCCATGCGCCCTTCCTGGATTTCCTCCAGTTTGGCGGAAGTCCAGCGCAGGGGCTTGGTGACGAAATAGTCGAAAAGGAAAAAATCCAAGAGCAGAAAGAGAAAAATCGCGCCGAAGAGGAAAAAGGTCGAGTTGGCGGTCTCCGCGGCGTTCTCCTGGATGCTCGTCAAAGCGGAGGTCACCGCGGTCTCGCTCCCGGACTGGATCTGGGCGCGCATCTCCAAGAGGAGCGAGTCAATCTCGGTCCAAAGCTCGGTCACGTCCAGATTGGTCTGATCGATCTCCCGCAAGCGCGCGAGGATCGTGTGGAGACTCCCGTCGATGCCGCCTAAGGCGGCCTCGAGTTCCTTTTGGGAGACCTCGTCCAGGATGGGGTAAGTCTTGTCGTAGAGAGAGCGGACGAGGCGGATGTGGTCGCTCACCTCCTGGGCGAAAAAGTCCGGGTTCACCCGGCTCATCTCGTCGCCGAGGAGCAGAAAGTACCTAAAAAAAAGCGAGAGGAGGGTGTCCCGGTCGGCTCTCTCCGAGAGAAAAAAAGAGAACTCGTCCAGGGCGGTCAGATAGTCCAAGGTGTAATTTTTAACGAGATCGATATTGCGGTCGACTGTCGCCTTGTTGCGCGTGACCCCCTCGATGTGCCGGACCACCAAAAGGGCCTGGGTCTTAATGTCTTCGGAGACCAAAAAGATGGGCTCGTCCACCAGCTCGCGGGCCCCCAGGCGCGCGGATCTCCGGGCCATGGGATCGTTGGAGCCGTGGGCCAGCTCGGCGAAACGCCTGAGGTTCTCGATATTGGTCAGAAGCTTCTGATTTTGGACGAACTGGGGAAGGCTGGAGCCGACAATCTCCCGCACCAGATACTCGACGCTCTTGACGTTGCGGATCTCGCCCACCCCCGTGACGATGACTATCAGCAGCAAGACGAGGAAAATGAGTCCCGTGAACTGGGACATCCGGAAAATCCAGGTCTTTTTCCGGGGTCGCGTCGAATTGGGCTCTTTGACGGGGTGAGGCACTTTTTAGTCCTCAAGGAGGATTGGGCCTCGCCCCCTTAAAACGGAGGGCGAAGGGGCTTTTGGGCGTCTGGGCGCGGCGGGATTTCGCGGCGGGGAAAGGCGAGATTGGCGCGCGGGCGCCAGGCTCTCCCTTTGGTGGCGCGCGCGAGGAGCGGGAAGGAAACCGCCGCGCGCGTCCCCGCGAGGCGCGGGTCGCCGCGACGCTTTTATGGCCAATACTATATTTAAGTATAGCACAGTCGCGCGACGGCGCGCCATTTGCCTAAAATCCCCAAAGTGGGAACGCCCAAAGCGGGAACGGCGCCAGGGCGCCCCTGGACGGACAAAAGCGCGCGAGCCGTCTCCGCGGGGCGGGGCTAGACCCAGGGAAACTCCCGTGGGGAAAACTCGTCGCCGCGGCGATAGTAAACGGATTCGGGCAAAAGTCCCGCCTCCGCCAAAACTTTTAAAACCGCCTCCGCGTCGCCCTCCTCCAAGCTGATGGCCAAGCCGCAATTGGGGTTGACCTCTTTGGGGACGGGGATGAGGACAAAGGGCGCGCTCCTCTCCTCCAAAAAATCCTCGGCGCTTAAAATCCGGGTATTGGAAGCGAAGACCAGTATGATTTCCCCGCTGCCTGAATCCATAAATTTCTTTTCTCGCGAAGGGACGCTAATTTTTTTCCTTCCCCAAGGCGGCCAGGGCCCGCGCGGCCTCCAGGGCCTCGCCGGGGCTATTGAAGGCCCCGAAGGAAAAGCGGACGGCGCCCCCGGGAAAGGTCCCCATGGCCCGGTGGGCCAGGGGGGCGCAGTGGAGCCCCGCGCGCGTCATAATACCATAATCCTTTTCCAGGCGGGCCGCGAGATCCGAAGAGGACCAGCCCCTGAGGTTCAGGGAGACCGTCGCCACCCTCTTGGCGATGGGAATCGCGCGGCCTAAGACGGTCGCGGTGGGAACGGCGCCCAAAGCGTCCAGGAAAGTCGCCAAAAGCTCCATCTCCCCCGCGCGGACGGCGGCGGCCCCTTTTTCCAAGATAAAGTCGACCCCGGCGGCCAGGCCGGCGAGGCCGTGGACGTTTAAGGTCCCGGCCTCCAAGGCGTCCGGGAGAAAGTCGGGGTGCTCTAAGCTCTCCGAGCGGCTCCCGCTGCCCCCCACGGCCAAAGGCCGCGTGGGGAGGCCCTCCCGAATCCAGAGGCCCCCCGTCCCCGTGGGGCCCAAAAGCCCTTTGTGGCCCGTGAAGGCCACGAGATCCGCGTAAGAGCCCAGATCCCCCAAGGAAAGAGATCCCGCGCTCTGGGCGACGTCCAAAAGGAGGGGAATATCCCCCAGGGCCTCTTTGATCTCCCGCGCCGGGGCGATGGCCCCGGTGACGTTGGAGGCGTGGCAAACCGCCGCGAGACGGGTCTCGGGGCGGATAGCCTTCCCGAAATCCGCGGCGTGGACGAGCCCGTCCTCCCTTGGATAGACAAGATCCCAGATTACCCCCGCCGTCTCCGTTAAGAGCTTAAGGGGCCGCGCCACGGAATTGTGCTCCAGGGCGCTGGAGATTATCCGGTCTCCCGCGCGGAAACGAAAGCCGTTTAAGGCCAGATTGATGGCCACGGTGACGTTGGGGGTAAAGGCCACCCTTTCCAGGTTCGGGAAGCCCAAGAGCGCGCCAAGGTTCCGCCGGGCCCGATAAACCGTCTTGGCGGCCTCGTGGGCGGGCCGATGCCCGCTCCGACCGGGGGAGGCGGGCTGGGAGAGGGCCGCCAAGACGGCCTCCAACACCCCGGGCGGTTTCGGAAAACTGGTCGCCCCGTTGTCTAAATAAATCAAAAGACCGCTCCTCCCTCGGGCAAGCTTTCGCCGGGCGCGCCCCAAGAAACCGCGCCCAAATTCCCCTGGGCGGGCGAGGGGCAAGCCTCCAAGACCCGCAAAACGTCCTTGATATTGGTAAGTTTCATGTTGGGGCAGAACATTTCCGTTTCCACCTCGCGGAGCGCGCTTCCGGGAAACTTTTCCAAAAGGGATTCCCGCAAGCCGCTCTCCGCGACCAGAATAATCTCCCTTTCGGCGCGCGCCGCGCAATACTCCCACAAAGCCGCGCTGTCGCCGCTAAAATCGGCGCTCTCCCGGACGGACGGAAGGCACAGGGAGTTGACGGCCAAGAGAGCCCCGGGATAGCGCCTTTGGGCCTCCCTCGTCTCTTCGAGGCTTATCTGGGCGTGAATCTGGCACCGCGGCGCCCCCGGGGGCGCCGCGTCGGCGACCGCGCCGTCCCGGTAAAGGCGGTAGCTCGGGAGCGCGAGGAGGGGCGCCGCGCCGCGCGCGACCCTTAAAGGCGCCTCCTCTTCCGGGTCCAGGAGGAGATCGGCCATTTCCTTAACCGCCGCGCTGGCCTTCGTTTCCGCGGCTATAAGGCGAGCGGGCCGCGCGCCCCTGGCGGCCAAAAGCTCGCGGGCCCCGACCCTTTGGGCGTAGGGGCAGAGGGCGTCTTCCCGGGGAACTAAAACGTTTATGTCGGGCCGGAGGCGCCTGGCCGTTTCCGCCATAAAATCCACGCCGCAGACCACGACCGCCGCGCGCTCCATATTTAATACGGCGCGCCATAAATCGCGCGAGCCCCCGACCGCGTCGGCGAGGCCCTTAATTTCCGCGCGCTGATAGTGGTGGGCGAAAATAAAAGCGTCCGCGCGGGCGCGCTCCAAGCCTATTTGGGCCACCTGGGCCATTTTGCGGGGCGAAAGGCTCATAAGCTATTTTAAACCTCAAAGTCGCGCGTCTCCCAGAAATAATACCCCGCGGGCGAAACCGCGGGCGAGCTACCAGCGGACGCCCACGACCATGCTATAGTCGGCCTCCGCGGACCGAAAACGCCCGACCGTTTTCACGGACAGAAGGCCGCTGTAGCGCTCCCGGATGGCGTACATGTCCGGGAAATGCCGAAGGGATCCTTCCTTGGGGGCGCGCGGCGCGGAAAAGAGGATGGGCTTGCCGGAAGGCGCGCTCTCCAGAAATCCCAAATCGTCCTCAATGACGTCCAAGACTCCCAACAGGAGATAGGCGTCGTAGCGCTCGTACTCCTGGCGGACCTGGGGGCTGTTGAAGTCCCCGTAGATAAAATTCCAACCCGGATAGGCGGCCTTGGCGACCTTCACGTTGGCGTGGCTACTGTCCACCCCCAGATAGACCTCGGGGCGCTGCTTCTTTTCCGTCATGACCCCGGTAAAGTTCCCGACCCCGCAGCCGAGGTCCGCCACGTTGTCGATCCTTAAGAGCCCCAGGCGGCTGTAGGCGTCGCGGTACAGGCCCTTGTCGTAGGGCGGGGGCGGGACGGGCGCGGCCGGCTCCTGGGACTGGGCCGCGATGGCCTGGCTCCGAATGGAGAGAAGGCTCGCGGGATTGTTCAATAATTGGTTCGGGTTGAAGCCCATGGCTAAATCCTTCTCGCGCCGCCCCGCGCTAGACCAGGACGGCCCTCAGAACGTGGCAGTCGCAGGGCCCCACGTTATTTAAAAAATACCTGAGGGTCAGCTCCAGGTTGTATTTTTGGAACTCCGGGTTCCGGCGCAAAACTTTTTTGGTCTGGGTAAAATCGCCCAGGCAGCCGCCCTCGGCCCGCATCTCGTCGCGGAGCTTTCGGTGAAAAAGGCGCCAGTCCTCGTGCTCCCCGACGGTTAGGATCAGCTCCCCGGCCTCCTCGTCCCCCGCGGCTCGCGCGGCCTCCGCGAACTCCCGCGACTCCTGGTAATAGAAACTCTCGGCGAGCTTTTCCAAAACGACCTTTTCCCCGGTCTCCGGGTCTTCCCCCACCAGGCGGAAGACCTGGCTGCGCCCGTCCTGGCCGTCGATGAGCTTTAAGACGGCCAGCATGAGCTTTTCCAGCCGCTCGCGGGCGCTTAAGCCGTCGGCGGCGGCGTAGAACTTCACGCCCAGCCACAGGGAATCAATAAAGCCCTTAAGGGCCCGGAGATTGCCCGATCCCCCCAATAGCTCCTGGGCCTTCTGGCCGTCGCCCATTTTGAGGTAAATCTGGGCCAACCTCTTCACGGTGGGGATATCGTCGGGCTTGAAACGCAAAATGGCCTTGAGTTCCGCGGACGCCTTGGCGTATTTTTCCTCCAGGGCGTAGATTTCCGCCAAGTTATAGCGGGCCTCCAAAAATTCCGGGTTGATGGCCACGGCCTCTCGCAGATACCCCCGCGCCGCGTCTCGCTCGCCCCGGGCGAGGGCGACCACGGCGAGATTGTTGAGGGCCTGGACGTTCCCGGGGCATTCCTCGATTAATTCCTTAAAGAGACGGTCCGCCCCCGCCAAATCGCCCGCCCCGAAGAGCGTTTCGCCTTCCAGAACGCGCGCTTTGACGCTTAATTCGTCGCGCGCCATCAAGCCGCTTCCCGCCAAGGGGAGCGCTTCAGCGTATTCGTCCATAATTTCCTCCCTTAGGGGAAACCAAAATAAGCGTGGCTCAAGACAAAACTGGTTTCCCGGACAAAGCTATTAGCAAAAGGCGCGCCAGATTAACCTCCCGCCGCCCCACATCCTCGCCTCAAGGCCCCCCGCGCCCCGCGCGGGGGGCCGCCCCAGCGCGGGGGCAATTTTTGCCTCCCCCTCCAGCGCCTCCCTGTCTCTTTTTTCCTCTCTTTCTCTCCCTTTTCCTTATCCCTTTCTCCCCCTTCTCCCTTATCCCCTTCCTCTTCCCTTTCCCCTCTTTCTCCCCCTCTCCTCTGACCTCATCTCCTTTCTCCCAGCCCGGCCTTTCCCTCCCAGCCCAAGATCCCCCCCAGCTCCCCCCCAGATCCCCCCTCGTTCTTCCGCCCGCGCGCGCGCCGCGCTATAATAGGGAAAAGAACTCGCGGGGAGAGGCCCCACGGGAAAGCGCCCCCTTAAAGAAACGCGCGCGGCCTAAAGGCGCGCGGGACGCCCAAGCTTTCCTTTCCCCAAAGCCCAAGTGGCGCCTTTTCCCCCTTCGGCCCGCCGGGCCCCCGCGCCTTACCGGCGCCGCGCCCCGCGCGGCCTTTCCTTTCGCCTTTCTCCCCTCGCTCCCATTTATCCCCCAAACGCGCCGCGGGGCGCGCCCTTCCCCGCGCGACTCCATGACTCCGGCGGCTCTCTTCGATTTGGACGGCACTATCTTAAACACCCTGGCCGATTTGCGCGCCAGCCTCAACCGCGCCCTTAAAAGCTTGGGATTCCCCGCGCGCGACGCCGCGAGCGTAAGAAGCATGGTGGGAAACGGCATTTCCAATCTCATTCGCGTCGCCCTCCCGGAAAAGGCCCGGGACGAGGAGACCCGCCGGAAGGCCCAAGCGGCCTTCAAAGAGGATTACGCCGCCCGCCAGTTGGAGAAAACCGTCCCCTACCCCGGAATCCCCCTTTTTTTTAAAGAGTTCCAAGCCCGCGGCTGGCCCCTCGGGGTCCTTTCCAACAAGGATCACGAAAACGCCGTGACCGTGACGACCCACTATTTTCCCAACGTCTTCCAAATCATTCTGGGAGTCTCGCCCTCCCGTCCCCCTAAACCCAACCCTGAGGGCGCCCTGGAAGCGGCGCGGGCCCTGGGCCGCTCCCCCGAGGATATTTACTATTTCGGGGACTCGCGCGTCGACATGGCCCTCGCGACGGCGGTGGGCTTCTTTCCCGTGGGGGTTAGCTGGGGCTTTCAGGGCGCCGCGGCCGTCCGAGAGGGCGGCGCGCGGATCGTTTTGGATTCTCCCCAAGATTTCTGGCGGGCCCTCGACTCCCCCCTTTAAGGACGCCCATGCCGAGCCTTCCGCCGGAAATAAACGGGCCCAAGCCCCCGCCCCTCGCCCCTCGCCCCCCCGAGCGGCCGCCGCCCGCCTGGGCCACGGACGCGCGGGGCCTCTTAAAATCCGGCCCCGGCCGCGTCCGGGTGGGCCTCACCGGCGGACTGGCCTCCGGCAAATCCTTCGTCGCGGCCCTCTGGGAGGCCTTCGGCGCGCGGGTCATTGATTTTGACGAATTGGCCCGCGAGGCCGTCCGCGTCGGCTCCCCGGGACTGGCGGCTAGCCGGGAACTCTTCGGGCCCAAAGCCCTCCTCCCGGACGGCTCGCTCAATCGTAAACATGTCGCCGCGAAAATTTTTAAAGACGCGAAACTGAAGGAGGCCTTGGAAAATATCGTCCACCCCTTCACCTGGGGAAGAATGCTGGAAGAACTCGCGCTCCTCCAAGACGAGCCCTTGGTCGTCGTGGACCTGCCGCTGCTCTTTGAGGCGAGCCTCGCCTCCTTTTTTTACCCCGTCGCCCTGGCCTTCGTCACCCCCAGGGTCCAGCTCCAAAGGCTCCGCGCCCGCGACCCCGCCTTGGGGAAACGGGAGGCCCTGCGCCGGCTCGCCAATCAGTGGCCCATCGCCTCCAAGCTCCGGCGCGCCGATCTGGTAATCAATAACTTAGGCTCTTTAAGGGACACCATCCAGGCGGCCCTCAAATGTCACCGCCGGCTCCTCTCCCCGGATTTCCCCTTTCCCGCCTGACGAACCCAGGCTTCCGCCCCCAAGGAGGCCCGCGCGTCTTTTTTGGGGGGCCTCTCCCCCAAGGGGCCCCGCGCGGTAACGCCCATGCCCGGCGAAAATTCCCTCTTTCAGACCCACCCCGACGCCCGCGCGCCCCTGGCCCAGCGCCTCAGGCCCAGGGACCTTTCCGAGTATATCGGACAAACGCGCCTTTTAGGCGAGGGCAAGCTCTTAAGGCGCCTCTACGAATCGGGCGCCCTCTCCTCCCTCATCCTCTGGGGTCCCCCGGGGGTGGGGAAGACCAGCCTCGCCCGCCTCCTCACCCAAAACGCTAAAGCCGACTTCGTGGAGTTCTCCGCGGTCCTCGCGGGGATCAAGGACGTGCGGGAGGTCGTCCAGCGGGCCCAGGCCAACCGCCGCCTTTCCGGGCGCCAGACCGCGCTCTTCGTCGACGAGATCCACCGCTTCAACAAGGCCCAGCAGGACGCTTTCCTCCCCCACGTGGAAAACGGCCTCATTACCCTCATCGGGGCCACCACGGAAAATCCCTCCTTCGAGATCATTCCCGCGCTGGTCTCCCGGGCGCGGGTCCTGGTTTTGGAGCCCTTAACGGACGAGGAGCTGGGCCAAATCATCGATCTGGCCATCAGCGACTCCGCCCGGGGCCTCGGGGATCTCAACTTGGAAATCGACGCGGCGGCCCGCCGCTTCCTTATCCAAAGCTCCGGGGGCGACGCCCGCGCGCTCCTCAACGCCCTGGAAACGGCGGCGGCCCTCTCCGCCCCGCTCCCAACGGGAAAGCGCCCCCTCGACCTTCCCACCGTCGCCGAAGCGGTCCAAAAAAAAGCCTGGCGTTACGACAAGAACGGGGAGGAACACTACAACCTCATCTCCGCCCTCCATAAATCCTTAAGGGACTCCGACCCCGACGCGGCCCTCTATTGGCTGGCGCGGCAGCTGGAGGGCGGGGAGGATCCGGTCTACCTCCTCCGGCGCATGATCCGCTTCGCCTCGGAGGACGTCGGCATGGCCGATCCCACGGCCCTCGTCTTCGCCGCGGCGGCCCTCGAAAGCTACCGCCTCCTGGGTTCCCCCGAAGGCGATTTGGCCCTCGCCCACCTGGCGACGCGCCTGGCCTTAGCCCCCAAGTCCAATTCCGTTTACCGGGCCTTTAACCTGGCCTTAAAGGACGCCCGTGACCTGGGACCCCTCCCGCCTCCCCTGGCGCTCCGCAACGCCCCCACGCGTCTCATGAAAGAGTTGGGTTACGGCGCGGGCTACCAATACGCCCACGATTTCCCGGACGCCGAAACGAGCCAGGAGCGTTTCCCCCCGGAACTCGCGGGCCGCGTCTACTACGAGCCCAGCCCCCGCGGCGAGGAAAAGGCCCTCGGGGAGGCCCTCCGGGACCGGAGGGAGCGCGCGCGGGCGCGCGCGGCGGCCTCGCCCCCCGCCGACTTCGACCCCGACCCCGATTCCGCCCCGCCGCCCAACGCGCCCGGCGCGGAAAAGGCGCGCTAAATCATGGACGGATCCCCCTCCCGCGGGCGATAATGGCCCTCAAGGCCTCCCGCGCGCGAAAGGCGCGCGCGGCCCAAAGGGCCCTGGCCTGGCCCGGGAGGAAAAAGAGACTTGCCCACGCGCGCCGCTCCCCTCATCCGCTTTCCCCTGACGGTCACCTACCCGGCCTCCCTGGACGCCGCCTCCTTGGAGGCGGAACTCCAAGACCCTCAGGACGAGTATATCGACGCCTGGATATCCGACTATTCCGCCAAAGGCGCTTTGCGCGGGGCCCTCAAAGCCCTCGCGGACAAGGCCCTCGCGCGCTGGCCCTACTGGTTTGGCTTAAGGCGCCTGGACAACCCCTTGGAAAGCCTCTTCGCCTTTGACCAAAAGACCAGCGACATGTTCCGGGTCATCCAGAGGGCGGCTAGGATCCGGGAAGCGGACCCCGCCTGGCTCCAAAAAGCGGTCACCGAGGCCATCGCGCGGGGCGAGGCCCCCTTTTTCCGGGAAAGCCCCGTGGAACTCCAGGCGCGGCAGCTGGCCCTGGCCCTGGACCCCCGGGCCTTTACCCTCCGGCTGATCCTGCCCCCCAAGGCCGGGGCCCACGGGGAAAGGCTTATAGGCTACGCCAAGGCGGCGCTGTGGCTCGCCCAAGAGACGGGCCTCGACACGCGGGCGGTCATACCCGAGCACCTCTTGGATCACCCCGACTTAAGCGTCATTCAGCTCCCGGCGCCGCGTCCCGGGCCCCAGCCGACCGCGCCTCCCCAGGAGCGGGACCCGGCCGACGAGGCGGCCCGCGGGGCCATCGCCGAATTGGGCGCCAACCTCGCCGCGGAACTCTCCCAAGAGCTGAGGAGCCTCCCCAAGAGCCCCGGCGCGCCCCCGACGGACGCGGACGGCGCGGACTGCCATCCCTGGCTCAACGAGCCCCAAGCCCCCCCGGCGCGCCCCCGCGGCCGCCGCGAGGACCCAGCGGACGCGCCCGGTCGGCGCGCGACCCCTTTGGAGCCCTTGGAGCCTTACCGCGACGCGCCGGAAGGCGCGCCCCCCCGCGAGCTTTCGGCGGCCGCCGCCGCGCGCGAAAGCGCCGGTGGCGAAGGGGCCTTGGACCCCTTGGGCGACGGGCTGGACTTGAGCTTTCTGGAGAAAAAACGCCTCCTCGTCCGGCCCTTCGGGGATATTTTAGGAAAGCCCAACCCCGACAGCCCCGGGGAACTGCTCCTCGCCTCCAGGCTGGAGCTGGACGCGGAGCTCAAAAACCTTTTTCTCTACAACCAGCTTATCCAAACCAACCGGGGCCCCCAATACGTCGTGGACCTCCTCTGGCCCGAGGGCCGCTTGGTGGTGGAGGTGGACGGCTATTCCTATCACGGCGGCCAGGCGGCCTTTGAGTACGACCGCCACCGCGACTTCTTGCTCCTCCTGTCGGGCTACCGCGCGATGCGCCTCTCCCACGCCGAAATCAAAAGGGACTCCGACCGGGCTCTCCAAAAAATCCGCGACGCCGTGGCCTTTGTCCGCGCTTGCCCCTAAAAGCTTATCCTCTTCAAGGACGCGGCGCTTGGGGGCCCCGGACAGGGGACGCGCGCCTCCCCCAAAAGCCCGCGGCGCCCCTCCAAGCGAGCCCCGCGACTTGAAGCGAAAAATCGCGTCGCCAAGCCTTCAAACGGCCAAAACTAATTGCCCTCAAATTCTCTTGACAATACAAAAAGGAACTTTTAAAGTTAAACATCTTTTTCGCGCCGCGCCTATCTCGTTTCGCGCCGACGGGGGCTCCTCCCCCGCGCGGCGGCGCCGCGCCTTAAAGCCCCTCTCGCTCTGAGGGCCAAAATAGCCTTTTCTAAATCCTCGCCGGTCCCCGCAAATCCGCAAACCTTAATTTTGTAAAGAGCGTTCCATGTCCCTTCCCGAACAGGCCAACGCCACGGCCTTGGAGACCATATCTCGCGCTGAATTTTTAGAATGCTTGCGTCCCTCCCGCGATCGTGGGCCCGGAGGATCTTGCCGCGACGTCGCGGAAATCAACCAAAATATCAAAGAGACCTTCGCCCGGCGCCTGGAGGCCTTAGTGGCCGAGGATCCCCTGAGGGCGACCGCGCGCCTCTTTCCCGTCCTGGGGCCCTTCGGCTCCGGCAGAACGCGCCTTTTAGCCGCCTTCGCCGCCAAAACCCGCGAGCTGGGGGGCTTTTACGTCCACGTGGACCTCTCCCCGCTCTCCGGCGCCCCTTCTTTCTTCCGCCGCTTCCTCCAGGGCTTCGCGGACGGCGCCCTCCGCGAAAAAAGCGCGGGCTCCCGCCTCGGCTTCTTGCTGGAAACGGTCCGGCGCCTGGCCGGCGCTCGCCTCCCCGCCGACCGCGCCGCCCTCGAGCGGCCCCTCGACGGCTCCCCCCGCCAGGCGCTGGAACTCGCCCTTCTAGCCCGCCAGGCCTTCGCCCCGCCGCGCGCGCCGGAGCGCTCGGCGCTCCTGGGCGCGCTCCAAGCCCTCTTTCTGTGGGGCTCCCCCGACCCCTCTCTCCAGGCGACCGCCCACGCCTTTCTCCAAGGGGAGGCGGGGCTCGAGGCGCTGGGGGAAGGCGGCGCCCCGGCCCCTTCCCCCGGCGCGCTTTGCCGGGAACTCGTCTTCCTCGCGAGCCTAGGCGGGGCCTTTACCCTTTTGGGCGTGGACGAGCTCGACTCGCTCGTCTTAAACTTCCAAAACGCCGTCCGCGGCGCTGAGAGAATCGATTTAGACGATATCTCCGCCCATAGCGAGCTCCTCAAAGAGCCCCGCGACTCCCTAAACGCCCTTTTGGCCCTTCCGGCGAAGCTCTTCGTCGCCGTCGCCGCCACGCCCGACTCCTTCCGGGAGTTCAGCCGGCTGGGCCTTTCGGCGCCGCCCCCGGGCCCGGAGGCCCCTTATCTCCTCCAACCCCTGGGCCATCCGGAACTCGTCAAATCCTTGGTCGTCCCCAGGATCCGCGCCGCCGCCAAGATAACGGGCTTCCAGCGCCCCTACCAGAGCTGGCCCTTTCCCGCGGAGTTTTTCGAAAGTTTCCGCGCGCTCTACGCCCGGGACGTCCTTTGGGCCTGCGAAAAATACGCGCGGGAGAGCGCGCTCTCCGGCCAGAGCGCGCCTTGGGACCCGAACGCGCGGCCCGAGCCCGCGCGCCTGACGCGCCACGACCCTCAGCTCGCGGCGATCCAAGGCCACTTCGCCCTTCTCCAGAGCGGCGACTATATCCTGAGCTTCGCCGCGCGCGACCAGGAACGGGCCTTTTGGGAAAAGGCCCTCGCCCTTTTCGCCGAGAGCCTGGCCTATGAGCGCCCCTTGGACGGCGACGGCCGCTCCCTGGAAATCCGCCAGGACCATTTTCCCGCCGCCGATCCCTGTCTCGTCCTTATCGCCCGCGACCGCGCGCGTTCCCGCCTTTTGCGCCTCAAGGTCGTCCTCGCGCGGGATCCCGCGTCCTTTGACGAGGCCGCGCTCAAGGAAGCGGAGAGCGCGAAAGCGGAGCCGACCGTTTCCTGGCGGAGACTCCTTCTCATCCGGCCCCCCAGCCTCCAGGGCGATTTTCCGCTCCCTCCCTCCCTCCCCGCGGATTTCCCCAATTCCTTAAGCCTCGCCGCCACGGACGCGCGCGACGCGCGGGCCCTCTTCGCCCTCGCGAAGATCGCCATGATGTATCCCGCCGATTTTCAGGTCTGGGCCCGCAAGTACAAGCCCACCCAGAGCTTTCCCTTTTTGGCCAGGGAGCTGGAGTGGCTCTGGGAAATCCTGCCCTCCACGGACGCGGCTCGCGATGGCGGCGAGGCGCGGGAACTTCCGCCAGACCCGCCAACGCCTCTCCTCGCGCCTCCGCCGCTGGAACGCCCCGCCGTCCCCACCGCGCCCCAATTGGCGACGCGCGCGCCCGCCGCGCCCCCGGCGGCGGAAGCCCCGGGCGAATCCGCGCCAATGGCCCAGGCCGTCCACGCGCCGGCGGACAGAACCCTATCCACGCTCAAGTCCGCGGCCATGGCTCTCGGAGGCGCCCCCTCGCCCGCGCCGAACGCGCCGGCGGAGCGCCCCGCTCCCCCGGCGGACCCGAACCTCGCCCGCCCGCTATCTTGGCCTCCTCCCGAACCCCAAGCCCAACCCTTCCTCGCCGTGGCGCCGCGACCCTTCCCCGCCCCGGAAATCGCCCCCGCGGAAATCGCGGCCCCACGCCAGGATCTCGCGGCCTATCCCCAAATACCTTCCCCGGAAGCGCCCGCGCCCGTCGCGCCGCGGCCTTTCCCGGCCCCGGAAATCGCCCCCGCGGAAGCCGCGTCCCCGATCGCGCCCTCGAGCCATTATGACTCAGCCCCGGAACCCATGACGTTCCCGGAAGCTACCGCGCCCGTCGCGCCCCAACCCTTCCCCGCCCCGGAGAGCGACCCGGCGGAAGTCGCGGCCCCGCGCCAGGATCTCGCGGCCTATCCCCAAATACCTTCCCCGGAAACGCCCGCGCCCGTCACGCCGCGGCCCTTCCCCGCCCCGGAGAGCGACCCGGCGGAAGTCGCGGCCCCGCGCCAGGATCTCGCGGCCTATCGTCCGCTAGATCCCCCGGAAGCGCCCGCGCCCGTCGCGCCCCAACCCTTCCCCGCCCCGGAGAGCGACCCGGCGGAAGTCGCGGCCCCGCGCCAGGAGTTCGCGGCCTATCGCCTGATAGATCCCCCGGAAGCGCCCACGCCCGTCACGCCGCGACCCTTTTACGCGCCGGAGAGCGACCCAGCGGAAGTCGCGGCCCCGCGCCAGGATTCCACTGTCTCTTTCCAAATAAATCCACCGGAAGCGATGGCGACCGCGCCCGAGGCTCAACCGCTTCCCCCGGCCGCGCCCTTGGGCGCCGCGGAACTCCAACTTGTCCCCGCGCCCGAGTCGTGGCCCTCCGACGCCTGGGAGGAGCGGGATTCCCCTGGGGGGGAGATTAGCCAGCCCCAGAAAAAAAGCCCCTTCGCGCCGAGCGGGCCCGTCCCCGCCGGGGCGACTATTCCCTGGGGAAGCGAGATCGCGCCGGACGGCCTTTTGGGAAATCGCCTGGAACTTCCCTTGAACGCGCTCCTCGGGCACGTCCTTGTCTCGGGCCGCGCGGCTATCGGCAAAAACGTTTTTATCAAGAGAATCGTCGAGGAAGCGGCCCTCCAAGGGATCCCCTCGCTGATTTTGGATCTTTCCGGAGACTTCTCCACGCTCGGGCAAGCCTGCCCGTCTCCGCCTCCCTTTTGGGGACCCGAAGACGAGACCTGGGCGAGCCTTTTCTTGGAAAAGGCCCGGGTGTCCGTCTGGACTCCCAACCAGCCGGACGGCAATTGCTTCGAAAACGGCCTCTTAACGGATTTTACCGCTATCAGGGACGATTCGGAGGCCATCGACCTCGCCCTCAAACACCTTTGCGGCTATTTGGACTCGCTTTTAGGCGAGCCCCTGCACGATTCCCAAAAAGCGTCGGTGGAGCAGGCCGTCCGGAATATGATCCACGACGACGATCCCTTCACGTACCCAAGGCTAATCTATCATCTCAACTCGCTCCTCTTTGAGGATGAGGACACCATGCGGCTGGAACCGCACCATAGATCCACCCAAAGGGTCATCGATATCTTCCGGGGGAAAATCGGCCCGCATAAAAAATACCACGGCGCCCCGCCCAACGGGCCGTGGGAGTGCCTCGACTCCCCGGACGAAAAGACCAACGTCGCCGTCGTCAATCTCTCGGCCCTGCCGGATTTAACGAGCCGCCAGCTCGCGGTCCAGTTCACCTTAGCCTCCCTTTTTACCCTGCCCCCCGTTCAGGCCCCGTCAGGCTTAAGGGCCCTCGTGGTCGTCGACGAGGCCCGGGACTTTATCCCCAACCAGAATATCGTCCCCAGCAAGGAAGCCTTCGCGGATTTGGCCGACAATTCCTCCAAGTTGGGCTTCGGGCTCATTTTGGCGACGCACTGCCTTAACGCCATCGACCGCTACCTCCTCGACGCCTGCCAGACCCGCTTGATCGGCAAACTCGCCTCCCCCCAGACCATCCAGGCCGCGAACTCCCTTCTGGGGAACGGCGGCGTCAGATACAACAAACTCAAAGCCGGAGAATTTTACCTCCAAAGCCCATATTGCCCCGCGCCCCAGGACGCCCTCCTTAAAATCCGGACCCCCTTCTGCCTATCCCGGCACCCCACCCATCCTTTAAAACCGGAAGTCATCCTCCAGCTGGCCCGCAAGAGCCGCCGCCATAAGGTCCGTTAATCTCGCCCCAAGCCCCTGACGCGAGACCTCGAGGGCGCGCCGCGCGCGCCCTCGAGGTCTCGCCCTTCCCCCCGAAAATCTTGGGGGGCTTCCCCGCGAGGGTTAAGCCGCTTTTCCCCCGCGCTCCAAAGCGGAGCGCCTTTCCAGGGCTTTACGCTCTGGGAGGCGAAACGCGCCCTCTTTCGCAAAGGATTCGCAATGACGCCTGAAAGTCCAAACATGGCAATCAATATTCCAAACATGATAACCGATATTCCAAACATGGTAACCGATATTCCAAACATGGCGTCCGATTTTCCAAGCATGGCGCCCGATCTTCCAGACATGGCGTCCGATTTTCCAGACATGGCGCCCGATCTTCCCAACCACCGAGAATCGCTGTTCTTGTGGGATTTGGTTTCCCGGGGCGGGGCCGCTTTCTTCACGGACCTCCGGGCCCACTTCAACTCGAGCGTCAGCCTGGATAACCTCAAGAAATTGGGATTCATCGACGAGCTCCAGGAAAAGCGCGTCAGGGGCGGCGTGACCTGGGGCTCCAAGCTTCTCAAGATCTACCTCACGGACCGGGGCTGGGAATTCTTGGAGGAAAACATGTCGGCGCCCCTGACCAACGTGGGCTCGACGGTAGGCTTTATTTTAGCTCGGCTTTTGGCTAAACTGTCTTATTTTATGGGGGAAGGCCAGCATTCCCTGGATCAGGTTTTCGGGACCCCGCCCCCCGCGGAGCCTGAGGAGCCCACCCCGGAATTCCTTCTGTGGCGGCTCCAGAACCTGCGCCCCAAGCATTACATGAAGAGCGGCAACGTGCGGCTCTGCGTTTTGCGGCAAGCCCTCCCCGAGTACCCCAAAGCCCAGCTGGATGCGCTTTTGCTGGAACTCCACGACATGGGGCGCGTCGCTCTCCATCCCTTCGGTTCCCCGGCCCTGGTCACCTTTGACGACCAGAAAGCCGAAATCTTAGTGGACGGGGACGCCAGGCATTACCTCGCCTTCAGGTGACCTTTTTTCCATGAACGACGCCGACCCTTCCAAACCGGATCCCGCCGCGGCCCTCGCCGCCCTGGAAAGGGTCTCCATCGAGATGACCGTCGAGCCCGGCGCCATTCTGGAAAAAATCCTCCAAGCGGACGTTCCCGAGATCCACCAGGACGTCAAAGGAAAATTTAAAGAAAATATCCGCGCCTTCGCGCGCGACAAATCCGGGGTCAATCCCCCGATCTTCCCCGTCGTCGGCCCCGCGGGGTCCGGCAAAACCCATCTCTTGGCGAGCTTTAAGGAAATTGTCGCCCAAAGCAACGGCTATTTCGTCCCCCTCGAGATGCCCACCCTCGATTCTTTCCACGTTCAGCTGAACGCGGCCATCGTCGACGCCCTCTTGGCCAACCCGCCCGGGGGCGGCCCCACGCAGCTCGAAAGGCTCTTTCGCAACATTCTCGCGGCCTGCCAGGTCTCCTCGACTCCCAAAAACCTTCCCAAGTGGTTCAAGGACTTAAATTTCGCCAAGCTCAGCGCCATCGCCGAGAAGCTCTTCGCGAAACTGGCAAGCCTCTTTCCCGCCCAAAAGAGCCAGCTCGAGAGAAGCCAGGACGTTTTCCGCTGCCTCGTCTTTCTCAACTCCCCGGACGAGGCCGTCTTCTCCACCGCTTACTCCTTTCTGCGCGACGTGGAGGGCGAGGATTACGCGAGTGGGCCCCTGCGGCTCCAAAACGGCCTCCCCAAGGTCGCGGACGTTTTTTTCGCGCTCACCTTTATTCTGCGGCTCAACAATTCTTTCGCCGTCATCGCCATCGATCAGCTGGACGCCATTCTGTACGGCTTCAATTCCGCTTACCGGCCCCCCGACGCTTCCGCCCCGCCGGAAATGGACCGCCCCCAATCCCTTTTTGAGGCCAACGTCCGAACCCTCTACGGCTATTTGAGCGATCTGCGCAAATACTCCCACCGCGCGCAAATCGTCGTCACCGCCCTGGGAGACGCCTGGAACGGCCTCGCGGAGCGCGACGCGCGCAAAAAGGGCGAGCTCTTCGGCCCCGCGCTCCTCCTGCCGCCCTTAGACGACCTCCGGTTTATCGAGCTTCTCGTCGCCAGGAACCTCCAAGGCCATTACGCCGCGGCGGGCTTTACGCCGCCCTATCCTTCCTGGCCCTTTCCTCCCGCCTTTTACGCGTCCCAGCGGGCCTCCCACCCCCGGGAAATCCTCAGAGCCTGTTACCGGCACGTTTACCAGTGCGTCGCCGCGGGGCGGGCCGAGGAGTGGCAAACAACGGTCGGCTCGCCGCCCCCAGAAGACTCTCTGACCGCGCGCTTCCGGGAACTGCGCGCGCTTCCCCTCCCCGCGGGGCTCAAAGACCCCAGCGCGGAAAAAACTTTTTGGCAACCCGTCCTGGAAGTCTTTTTGGAGTGCTTTTTGTGGGAGCGACGCCCGCTTCCGGAACCCTATCTGCTCGCCTTTAGGCACAGCCTTTCCCCCAACTCCAAAGTCTCCTGGGTCCTCGCGGCCCTGGACATCGCCAAGGCCTCCTTTCCCGTCCGCTCCCTTTACGTGGCGGCGAACCTCCACTCCCAAGCCAACTCCTTTATCGCCCGCCTCAAAAGCGTTCTCCTCGCCTCGGGCGTGAAACTCGCCAACCCCAAAAGCGCCTTAAGGCTGATTCGCTTCAAGGACCCTCCCTCGGGGCCAGCCTCCCAAGCCCTGTGGCGAACCTTCCTGAAAGAGGGCGGCAAGACCGTCACGCCCACCGACGACGTTATCGCCTCCCTCCACGCCCTTTGGAAACTGCGCGAGGAAACCCGCCACCCCCACGCCTTCCGCGCTTGGGTGGAGAGAAACTATCCCACCCGCTCTATCCCCTTCCTCGCCGACGAGTTCATCTGGCTCCTGGAGAAAGCCGCCCCGGAGACTTAGGGCCGCGCCGGCGACACCGGGGGCGCGGCCCTAAGCCCAGTCCCGGCGCCCTCCTTTTTCCGCGAAGGCGACCGGGGTAAAGACGCGCCAACGCGCGCCAAGAGGCGTTCATCGCGCGCGTAAAGCGGGCGCTTCCGTTTTTTTTGGCCCTTGGCGCTTTGGGGCCTTAAGGCTTGGGGCGGCTCGCGGCTCGCGGCGCGATATTGACAAAGGCGATAAGGCGGCATAGCTTTAAGGCGCGATAGCCATTCGCTAGACCCGCGCGCCCTATGAGGGTCGCGGGGGCCCCAACTGAGGCGCCAAGCCCCAAATTTAAAGACGGCGGAAATTGGCGCGCGCCTCGCTGGGGCTCGCGCTTGAAACGCGCCATGTCCGGAAAGCGCGCGGCGCGGCCTTTTAAAAATGACGCGCCTGACGATAAAGAATCTTAACCGCGGGAGAATTGATGCGAATCTTTAGCGAATATTCCCCAACCGGCTGGCGCGAGCGAGGCGCTCGTTCCGCCGCCCTTACCCTGGCCTCCCTGGCCCTACTCCTACTCCTAGCCTTGGCCCCGCGCCCGTCCGCCGCCGCCGCCGGGCAAGAAGCGGCGCTTACCGGAACGATAATCCATGACGTTTTCGGCAACGGCGATCCAGATAACGACTATGACGCCCCACCTCCAGGAGGAGATCCGCTCTACCTGACGCTCACCCCCGACGGCAACGCGGTCAGGGCCGTGGGCGATGTCACCGTGTACGACAATATTTACGGCGGCGCCTGGGTCTCTTCCAGCGACGCCACGGCGCGGGAAAACTGGGTCATCGCCGCCGACGGCGGCTCGCTTTCCGCGGGCGGGACGGGGACGATTTACGCCGGATACGCCTACGCGTATTACGGCGCCGCTCAGGCGAATGGCAATCGGGTCATCGCCGACGGCGGCGCGATATCCGCCCCCGTCGGCGGCGTTTACGGCGGCTTCGCGGTTGGCTACGACTCCGCCGTCGCCTTCAATAATCGCGTCGAAATTAGCGACGACGCGACACTCTGGAAGGTTTTGGGCGGGGAAGCGCGCAGTCGGGCAACGGCGCCGCCACCGCTTCCGCTAACCTCGTCGCCATGAGCGGCGGCGAGATATACTCGGTTATTTTCGGAGGCTACGCGTACTCCTTCTCCGGCGTCGCCAACGCCTCCAATAACCGCGTCGAGATTAGCGGCGGCAAGGTAACAATGACAATTTACGGAGGCAACGCGAGCTCCGCCACCGGCGTCGCCAACGCCTCCAATAACCGCGTCGACATTAGCGGCGGCGAGGTAGTAGATGAAATTTACGGAGGCTACGCGTACTCCTACTCCGGCGCCGCCAACGCCTCCAATAACCGCGTCGACATTAGCGGAACGCCGAATTTGAGCGCGGCCAATCTCTACGGCGGCTTTAAAGACGCCCCGAGCGGGGACGCTTTTTCCGGCAACGTCCTGAACCTTAACTCTTCCGGCCTGACGGCGAAGAATCTTAGCAATTTTGAGTTTCTCAATTTCAACCTGCCAGCGAGCGCGCGCGCCGGAGACGTCATTCTCACGATAAGCGGGCAAGCTTCGCTCCAAAACGGCGCCGTCCCGCAATTCTCCACCGTCGCCATGGCCATCCATGGGGCGGTCGCTCCGCTTCAGCCCGGCGATTGGATCGTTCTTATTGGCGCGGGATCCTCCCTGGTGGGCTCGCCCGCCAACAACGCGCTTACCGCCGCCCAGGGGGTAACCCTAACCCATGATTTCCGTCTCGACGCCTCCGGTAACCAACTGGTGGCCACGCTCGCCGGGACGGAGCCCTCGGCCGGGACCGTGGCCCTCTCCGAGGGCTTCCTGGCGGGACTCGCTTTCGCGAGTAGCGGCGCGGATCTCGTCGCCGGCCAGGGAACGCTGGACGCGGCCCGCGCCGCGCGGGAAAGCGCCTCCCCCTCCATGGGGCTCGCGACCTTCATGACGCTCTCCGGCGGCTCGTCACGTTATCAGACCGGTTCGCGCGTGGACGCGCGCGGTCTCTCCCTTCTGGCGGGCCTCGCCTGGGGGCGGGATATAGAGCCTGGGCGCCTGACGCTGGGGGCCTTCTTCGAGTACGGCGAAGGGAACTTCGATACCTTCAATTCTTTTCCTAACGCGCCGTCCCTGAGGGGCGAGGGAGACGCGCGCCATATCGGCGGGGGCCTTTTGGCCAGCGCGGACATAGCCCAAGTCGGGCCGGGAACCTTGCGCGCCGAGGCCTCCGTCCGGGCGGGCCGGATCCGGGTAAACTTCCGCTCCCCCGATCTCGTGGACCCATGGGGCTTGGCCGCGGAGTACGACTCCTCTTCCGCCTATTACGGAGCGAGTTTGGGCCTCGGCTTTGAATGGAATCTGACGGATAAAACTTCCCTCGACTTTTACGGTCAGTATTTTTGGACCCGCCAGGGGGGCGACAACGTCGTCCTTTCCACCGGGGATCCGGTGACTTTCGAGGACGCTGACTCAAGTAGGCTTCATTTGGGGACCCGCCTCTCGCGCGCCTTTTCCGAGCGCGTAAGCGCCCGCGTCGGCGCGGCCTATGAGCGCGAATTGGCGGGCGCGGCCCGCGCGAGCGTCCATGGGCACTCCTTCCGGGCGCCATCCCTTAAGGGCGGAACCGGCGTCGGGGAACTGGGACTCGCCATCGCGCCCGCGGCGGGTCTCCCTCTTCTAACCCTGGACTTAAGCCTTCAGGGCTACGCTGGCGAGCGCGAGGGCTGGAGCGGGAATATGGCGGTAAAATTGGAGTTTTAAGGAAAATTTCGGCCGAAACGCCCGCGCCATAACCGATAAGTGGCCAGGATCTCGCCCGCCGCGCGCGCGCGCGAGCGGCCCCGGCGGTCGCTTCGGCGTGACGGTCTGACGACTCCCTCGCGCGGAAACGGCTCTGGGCTCAATACGCGCCCTCCGCTTCGCGGCTTGGCCTATTCGCGGCGTTTAAACCGGGGCCGCCGCCTCGCGCGAGCGAGGCGCGCCTTTGGCCCGTCAATACCCGTTTCGGCTTTGTCTTTTCTTCTATCGACTTCAATCGTCTTCTATCGTCTTTAAGCGGCGTCAAGCCTCCGTCGGCAGCGCGGCAGCGGACAACGGAAAGCGCGCTCTCGCGGCGCGCTTCCACAAAAAATACGCCGGGGATTAGATTCGCGCGCCCGTTCGCCCCCTTCGCGCGCTCGCGCTCGGGGCGGGCGGGCGCTCTTGACAAAGCGCCAAATGCCGTTTAATAAGAGATGATGAAAGCGCGAAAACCATTCACCGAAGTAGCCAGAAAGACAATGATACCTTATATGGTGTATTTACCTAATTAGCAGTCTTTATTTGGCTTTAAGAGATGACCGATTGTCAGTTCCGGAACTTTTCGCGCTCTCATCAAGAGATAAGCTCCTCGCCGCCGTCCCCGCTTTTAAGGCCTCGCCCTTCCACGGAGCCCCGCGCGCGATTTCCCCGCGCCTTATTTTTTGACGATGTTTTTCAACCGTCTTTTGAGCGCTGATTATTATGACAGACGAACTCTCGCGCGACCTCAAAGATTCCGCGCCCGCCGACCTCGAATTCGCGACCATCGAGCTAGCCAATTTCATCTGGGCCAGCGACGCGACCAGCCCTTTCTCCAAACCCCAGTTTGACGTTCCCGAAATAAACGCCGACGTTAAAAAATATTTTAAAACCAGCGTCCGCAATTTAAAAAATAAAAGCGACGACGCTTCCACCTTAATTTTACCCGTTCTAGGCCAAGCGGGTTCCGGCAAGACTCACCTCTTAAGAACTCTCTATCAGAACGCCAAAGAATCGCGCGGCTTTTTTATTTTCTTGGATCTCTCTACCCTGACGGCCACCAACGATTTTTACCAGACACTGGCCATCGACGCCTATCAAGCCCTCGCCAGAGAAATTAAGGGCGAGCGGGAGCAGGTCTATACTCTTCTCGAAAACGTCGCGCTCCACGCTGGCTTAAGCTTAAGCGATTTTCCGGAGGGTAACCCCAAGGCGCTGGAACAGGCGCCCTTGGACGCTATCAATCAAATAGCGGAAAAAACGCACAGAGGATTATTCCAAAAATACCGCCAAAAGGCCCAGGAAACGAGGGATCTCTTAAGAGCCCTTTTTCTTTTGGCCTCTTCCGACCATAACGTCCACCACGTCGCCTCCTCCGTTCTCCAAGGAACCCCCGCCTTGGACGGCGTGGACTGCGGCTTTTCTTTCAACCAAAAATTAAACCATTTAGACATTTTCGCCCGCCTGACCTGGCTGATGTCCTTAAACGGCTCTTTCACGGTCCTCGCCATCGATCAGATGGACACGATTGTCGGCAATTACCAAAATATGCGACCGCCGGATGGCGCGCCCAAGAGCGCGGAAATAATTGAGCACGAAAACATCATCCGCGATTTAAGCGTCAAAATGTGCGAGATTGTCCGCCATTCCGTCAAGACTTTTACCGTGGCCTCCACCATCAGCGACGCCTGGGAAACGCTGAAGCGCTTTGGGCTCCATTCTTCCATCGACCGTTTTTACGAGCCTCTCAGGCTCTCGCCCATTACGGACGAAGGCCTTTTGGCCAAAATCGTCGCGCAGAGGATGGCCGACGCGGCGGAACGCGCGGGCCACAAGCTTCCTTACCCCACCTGGCCTTTCCCGCCAGCGTTTATGAAGGCTTGCGCCGGTTCCTTCCCCCGGGAAGTCATGATGGAGTGCGCCAAGCATATCAGCTATTGCCGCAAGTTGGGGCGAGCCAAGCAATGGGGGGAACCCGACGAACCTGGCGTCAATCCCCCGGATGGAGACGTTACGCGTCCGCCAATAACGCTCCCAATCCAAGCGAGGTATCAGGAGCTTCTCCAGAGGAAAATCAATCCCCAATGGAAAAACGAAAAAGAGGAAGCCTCTTTCTGGCGCCCGGCCTTAAACGCCTTCATCGAAGCCTTCAGCGCCTCTCTTTCCTTAAGCGACCCCGCTTCCTCTTTGGAAATTAACCCCGCCGAAAACCGCAAAGACGGCTTGGTTTGCGCGCAATTAAGAGCCACGCGCGAGAGCCAGACCCACGAGCTTTCTCTCG
>JAISCZ010000122.1 GCA_031265205.1 Deltaproteobacteria bacterium | reverse complement strand
CGGAGGGAAAAAACCAGCCCTGATATATTCCATGGACATTAAAGCTCTCGCCATTCGTCCGTTGCCGTCCTGGAAAGGGTGGATCAGGATGAACCGGTGATGGAGCCAAGCGGCCTCGACGTCAACCGGCACGCCTGCCTTCAGATGCTCGTCACGCGTCAACAGGAGTCTATCCATCTCGCTGTCGACTTGTTCAGGAGGGCAATATTCAAAAATACCTTTTTGGGTGGAAGGATTGTTTGGCCACCTCTTGTAAACGCCCTTCAGGAGTTGTATTTTGACGTGGTGCCCTGTAGGAAGAACGCCGACGGCGTAATCCTGGTTCTCGACAAAAGCGGCGTGATAACCTCTTATCGCGGCAGGGTAAATATTTCGTCCATGTTTGACATCATTATATAAGGAATTGATAATCGCGTAATGATTCAAAATGACAGCGGTGGGATCTATAGCCCCGATGCCGTTAACTTGATGTGGCAATTCAACCGAGTCCAGGCCGTTTTCTATCATGGTTTTGGTCAAGTTATCGTCAACGCTGTATAACTTCTCGACTTGACCGGTCTCGATGGCCCATTCCCTTAGAACCTTTTCTTTGAATAAATCAAGCGACGCGCTTTTGCTTGTCTTTCTGGCGCGCGACCATTCCGCTTCTATATCCCGGAACGGCGGATTCGACAGCTCCAGATAGTTATCAGGTAAATCCGTTATAGGTTCCCACTTGTACGCGTATTCAGACATCAAAATCTCGCGTGGTATCCCCGCTGTTTGGCGCGGGAAGGTATCGCGCCCACCCGCTCCCGCCAGAGTTACCGTAAATAATCGCCCTTAAAGGGCGAATAACGGTCCCTTTCAGGCCATTCCCCTCTTCGGGACTATAAACCACGCGCGGGTTAGCGCTACTCACCCTGAACAACCATAGGCTTTTTGGGTCACGCTCCACCCGCCGCGCGGGCGGGAAGAAAAGTTGGCCCATTAATAATATTACTTCACCCGCGCGCGGAAAGCAAATTTCCAGAAAATCTTTGGGACTCGCGCCTCCAAGTCGCCGGGCGCGCTAAAAGGGAACGCGGATTAATATCCGCGCTCCGCCCTTCCTCGCCGCGTGCCCGCCAATACCCTCCGTCTCTCCGAAAAAAACACGTCCCTTCCGCGCCCCAAACGCTTCAGGTCGAAGTCCCATCCCGGCGAGCGCGAAAAACCGCTTCCCGCTGGCGCGGCTCCGCCAATCGCCCCCGCCCTGGGCGCCCTTGGCGGTGGGGAGAGGCCAACTCTTTTGGCGTCAGAGATGGCCGCGAGAATTAGCCGATGTACGTCGCCGCGGCGTTATCGCTCTCCCAGGCGGAAACCGAGTGAAGCCGGACCCGCCCTTCCGAGGACTCGGCCACTTTGGGGGCGAGGTTAGCGAAAATAAAATAGGCGATATTTTCGGAAGAGGGATTTCTCTCCTTAAAATAGTCCAACTCATTTAAATACTTATGGTCAATAAGATCCAAAACTTCGTTTAAATGTTTTTTGAGAATCCCGAAATCCATGACCAGGCCGATCCCGTTCACGTCGTCGGCGCGGACGACGGCCTCGACAAACCAGTTGTGGCCGTGCAGATTTTCGCATTTCCCGTAAAATTCCCGCAAATTGTGGGCGGCGGCGAAGTGATTGGTGACTTTGAGCTCGTACATAAAAAACCTAGAAAAAACTTGGGAACGCGTTTAAAACCTTTTCCGCCAAAGGCCGCCGCCAGTTCCCGCGAAAGCGGGCCTCATTAAAGGCCTCGCGCGAAAGAGAGGGGCCACGAGAGGCGCGGAAGCGGAAGGAAAGGCCGAGGGCCCTTTCCCTATTCGTCCTCGCCGTCCCCGTCGCCCAGTTGGCCCCCTTCGAGCCAATCGTTGAGGATCTCGACGAGCTTGACCGCCGAGTCTTTGGAGAGGTTGATGTTGTCGCGTTTCCGGTATTCCCCTTTATATTTTTGGTACCTCCGCAGCGAGGCCTTGGGGGAATTGAATTTTCCCGTTTTCCGGTTGATTTCCTGGTAGCGGAAAAGGACCACGGCCCAGACGCCTTTTTGGAGGACAATTTTGTCCAGTTCCTCGACCAAGACCTCGCCGGCTTCCTCATAGGCGATGGTTAAATCAGCGACGGTTTCCACGTGACTCTCCTTCGGGCTCAATTGTTAATGGCGAAAAATAGCGCGCGGCTAGCGCGCCCCCCGGGGCCGCTCCGGCGGGGGCTCCGGCGCGGGGACGGGCGGCCTTTCCAGAACCTGTTTCCGGAGATACAGAAAGAGAGGAAGGCCGCAGGAGACTCCGATGCCCAAAGTCGCGAGCGTGGGCAGCCAGAGGCCCCGCATTTTAAGGCGCTTGCCCTCGCCCCAAATAAAACAGAAGGCGACGATCATGGAAACGAGCATGTTGGCCGCGAAATAAGCGCTCACGTGGCTCGCGACGGCCTGGGCCTTGAAGGCCGCCAAGTCCAGGCCGGTCGTCTGCAGAAACTGCCCTAAAAAGGCGTAGGGGACCACCGCCCCCAAAAGCGCGAGACCTAAATAGAAATAGCCCATACAAGCCCCCTTCGCCTCCAGCCTTCGCCTAAAAAGGCGCTCGCGGGCTCCCTTCCCTAGGGAGTCTCGGCCGCGGGAGCGGGAGCGTTAAGCGCGCCCGGAGCGGGAAGCGCGCCCGCCCCTGGAAGCGAGCCCTGGCCAACCATGGCGCCGCTCGGCTCCATAGTCCCGAAATATCTCAGGTAATCCATGTCATCAGGATTCAAAACGATCACCGCCCGGTCCTTTAAAACCAACTGGTAAGAATCCAGCGCCCTCTTGAAGGCGTAGAACTCGGGATCCTGGCCGTAGGCCTCGGCGTAGATGCCGGCGGCCTCGGAATCGGCCTCGCCGCGGATCACCTGATTGCGCATTTCGGCCTCGGCGATGGTCTCCCGCACCTGGCGATCGGCCTCGCTCATGATCTTCTGGCCGTTGCGCTTACCCTCGGAGCGGTATTTCGTGGCCTGCTGCTCCCTTTCGGTGCGCATCCGCTCGTAGACCGCTTTTTGGTTTTCGGCGGGCAAATCAGCCCTTTTAATGCGGACGTCGGCCACCACCAGGCCCGCCTTGGTGTCCTCGGCGAGCTTGCGGTTGGAGCTGTCGGTCACGGTTTCCATGATGGAGCCGCGGTTCTGGGAGATAATGTCCGCGAGGATATGGAGACCCAATTCCCGCCGCAGCTCGCCCACGATAATGCCGCCCAGGCGCCTCTTGGCCTCCTCGACGATGGAGTAGCTGCTCTCGCTCTTGAACCTCTGATAGAACAGGAGCGGGTCTTCGATCCGCCAGCGGACGTAAGCGTCCACCACCATGTTCTTTTTATCGTTGGTGTAGATTTCCGCCGCGCCCACGTCGTATTCCATGAGGCGGTTGTCAAAGTAGACGACCTTCTGGATAAAGGGAATCTTGGCGTGGAGGCCGGTCTCTTTGACCCCGCCCACGGGTTGGCCGAACTGCAGGACCAGGGCCCTTTGGGTCTGATCGACGGTGAAAAAGACCCCGGAAAGCACGAAAATCAAGACGAGAAAGCCGACAAGAAAATAGAAAAATTTCTTTTTTTTGCGCGCGCTGGGATTATTCATTGGGGAGCGCCTCCCTCGGGAGCGGCGTCCGCCGCTGGCGGCGACGGGAAAGAGCCCAGGGGCAGAATAGGCAATACCCCCCGGCCCCCGTCTCCGGGCAGGATATATTTCTGGGCCCCGGGGAGGGTCGCGTCCATGGCCTCCAAGAGCAGGCGTTCCCGGGTGACCTGGGGGGCTTTCCGGTATTCCGCGAGCAGGGCTAAAAAGCGCGCGGCGTCGCCCTTGGCCCGGTTGACCCTTTCCGCCTTGTAGGCCTGGGCCTGGGCCACGATGGCGTAGGCCCTGGCCTCGGCGTCGGGAATTTGCTTGTTGCGGTAGCCCGTGGCCTCGTTGACCGAGCGCTCGCTGTCCTCGCGGGCCGAAGTGACGTCCTTAAAGGCCTGGATCACGTCCGCGGGCACGTGCACGTCCTGGAGTTCCACGTTGTCTATGGACACCCCGGTTTCGTATTTATCCATCATGGCCTGTAAGGTCTCTTTGGTGTCCGTCTGGATATTGGCCCGGTTTTCGGTGAGGGCGCCGTCAATGGAATTGCGGCCGATGACCTCGCGCATCGCCGAGATGGCGGCGTCGCGGACGGCCTTTTCGGGATCGTAGACGTTAAAGGCGTAGGCCACGGGGTCATCCACCTTATAAAGGACCATGAACTGGATGTTCACGATATTCTCGTCGCCCGTGAGCATCGTGGCCTCTTCCAGGCCGCGCGCGCCGCCGCCGACGTCAAACTGGCGGGTTTGGGTGTAGTTCACCTTAATGACGCTTTCAAAAGGCCAAGGCCAGTGATAGCGCAAACCTTGCTCCACCTGGCGGTTATATTTGCCGAAGAGCTTGATCAGGCCCTTTTCGTAAGGCTCCACCGTAAAAAAGCCCGAAAGGAGCCAAATGACGGCCACGAAAATGACCAGGATCCATAGGGATGGCATCGAGCCGCCGCCACCCCTGTCAAATTTTTTCCAGAGGTTGCTCAGGTTGGGCAATTGGGGCCCCTCGCCGTCGCCACCGCCGTTTTTGGGGGGAGACGAACGTTTTTGCCTGCTCTTCTGCCATTCTTCCCAGTCCATTGGCATAAAAAATCACCTTGAGATTGAATAAAAAAAAAACTGGCCGCGAACGTTTTTAAGACGTTTTTAGCGCGTCAATTATAACATAACGCCTAGAGCTTACTGAAGGGCTTTATCTGGCCCGCCCCTCTCCGCCTCGCCCGGTTTTAAAGCGAGGCCTTTCCCCCAAGCCTTTCCCCCGGCCCCCTCTCGCCGCCTTGGCCGCGCGCCGCCCGCTTGGAGGGGGAAAAGTCGCGCCCCCCCTGGAAGACCCGCCCGCCTGAGAGCCGCCCCCTCGCGCTTCAGGCCAAACCTGGCCCGCGGGCGGGCTTTCCTCCAGGATCCACCGGCGCGAGGCGAGTCCCAAAGGAACTCTGGCGGCCCCAAGGCGGGACCGCTCGTCCCCGCGCCCCCTCGGGAGGGGAAAATTTTACCCCTCCCTCCAGGAGCGGGGGCCCCGGGGCGACCCCGCTCCCCCAAGCCTCCTCGGCGCGGGACGCCGCGATTTAGAGGATTAAAAGAAAAAAATTCCGCTATTTGGAATCTCCCGCCGGGCTTGAGCGCTCTCTCCAACCCCGCGCTAGCCCAAACGCCGCCAGCGCCCGAGGTTAAGGCTCGCTCCAAGCCCCCGGGGCCTTCTGGAAAAACTTTGGGAAAAATTGTCCCTTTTCTTCGCTTAAAGCTCGAAAAGCGCTTGTTCTCAAGCTCCGCGAATTTGTCAAAATCATGGCGCCCGAATTGCTCGTAAGCCAGTCGCGGACCGTTGGTCCCCGACCCAAGCTTGTTAAGCTAAAGTGAGGATTGTTTTATGCCCATGATTATAAAAAAAGACTGGCTGACTATCGGCGAGGTTTCGGAGCTTACCGGAGTTCCCATCCACACCCTCCGCTACTGGGAGACCGAGTTCAACGGTTATTTCAGCCCCTTAAGGACTTCCGGCCGCCAGCGTCGGTACAACGAGGAGGCCGTCGGCCGGGTCCAGAAAATCAAGAGCCTCCTCAAAGAGGAAAAGTACAGCATCGCCGGCGCCCGCCAGGTCCTTTCCCGCAAAATGGAGCTGGAAGAAGGCTTCATTTCCAACTTCAATTCCCTGGAGAGCGCGGAAAATCCCCAGCTGGAGATCCCGCCGGTCACCCCCAACTAGAAGCTCCCACGCGCTTTCCTCGCGCTTGGCTCCCGCCCCGCGAGGAAAGCGCCAGAGGGCGATAAGTTTCGCGGGCCGCTCGCGGCCCCCGTGGCGGACGCCAGGGAGGGCGGTCCGGCGCGATGGCGGGGGGAAAACGCGCCTGGACGGAGACGGGGCGAGGATCCTCGCGGCCCGGGGGCGAGATAAGCGGCCCCGGCCCCGCGTGGGGCGTCGCGGCGGGCGCCATCCCACGTCCCTCGCCTCCCTGGTCAAAACCTTGGGGGAAAGACGGCGGCCTTTCCGGGAACGCGCCTTTTTTCTGGGGGAAACTCTCCCCCTCGCGCGGCGACGCCGGGCCTTGGGCGGGGCCGCCAGTCGGCGTTTTCCCCCGCGGCCCTGGGCCATATCCCCAACGGGGGCGAAAAAAGGGTGGCCCGCGGAGCCGCGGAGGCGCGCCTAGCGGCGACTCTCCTTATCTATTTTAATTTATAATCAATTGCTTAAGGACGCGAAAATCTTAACTATAGCGCGCCCTTACGCGCTTTCCGTCAATGGCGTTGACAATAAAAAAGGTTCCCCGCGGGGGCGCGCCCTTTTCCGTCGCCGCTCCCAGCCGCCCCGGCGGCGCGCGGGCGGCGCGGGCGTTGTTTTGACGCGTTTCCTGTGCTAATTTAAGAGCGTGGGCGAGCGCGGCCACTAAAGCGCGCCCACGCGTTTCCCTCCCGGCAATAATTTTATCCCCCTCGTCCCTCGCGCCCCGCGAGCGCCATGGGGCCCTTTGGGAGGGCGCGCTTAAAGCCAATCGCGCGGAGCCGTCACATGACCGTCACCAAAGAAGATATCGTGAGAAAAATCGCGGCGGACACCGGGTACACGACCGCCAGCTCCGCCATCATCATGGAAACCATCGTCGCGGAGATGAAAGAGTGCTTCAACCGGGGCGAAGACGTTCTAATCAGCGGCTTCGGAAAGTTCCTGGTCTATGAAAAAATCCGCACGGCCCCGCCCCACCCCAACGTCAAAACCCCGCGGGAAGGCAAGCTACACCGCACCGTGACCTTCCGGACTTCCACCAAACTCCGCAAGCGCTTAAACGCGGAAGAGCCGAAGAGCGAAGACGGCAAAAAAAACGCGGATAAGAAAAAAAGCGAAAAAGCGCAAAGCGACGGGGCCAACGGGAAAAACGGGAACGGCGAAAGCTAGGGGGGGGGGAGGCGGCCAGGTTACTCGGCCGACTCGCTCTCATTTGAAGATCTCCCCCCAGTCGCCAAAGCTCAGGCGACCGCGGGGCGGAACGCGGATAAACGCTTTAGGATCGTCATAGGGACCCCGCAAAAAAGTTTTGAGCCATCCGTCGTCGCTCCGCAGGGTCTCAACCTTGAGCCCCAGGGCCTCGGCCATGGGTCTCACTTTTAAGGCGGCCTTCCGCGCGTCGAAGCCCCCCGTGTCCACGATCCCCAACCGCGCGTACCCCTGATAGATGGCCTTATTGAGATAGAAGGCGGTCTCGGGGTCGAACTCCTTTAAGGTCCGCTCAAAGGAAGAAACGATATTGTTCTCGTGCTCCAACCACCCGCCGGTTAAAAAGAAGGTGGGAGGCTGGGAAGCCTTAAGCCGCGCCTCCCTGGACCCCAATAGGAAAGTCAGGCAGTCGTCGGCCAGCGGCAGGATAATCTCAAAATCCCCGGCGCGGACATTGACGGCTCCCCCACCGCAGTAGCCCAAGGCCAAAAGGAGTCTCTCGCAGCGCCCGTCCAAGCTTTGGAGCCTATTTTGGAGCTCCGTGGAGAGCTTTTCCGGGCTGTTGTGGAGCCCTCCCGGAAGGAAATGGGCGGGGAAGGAAAGTCCCAAGCTCTCCATGCCCGCGCCAATTTCCGCGCGGATGGTCTCGCAAGCCATTAAAACAGTCTTCATAAAAATCCCAAGCGAAAAATAAGGGAAAAAACGCGTCTCTTTTTACCCCAATCCGCGCGCTTTTCTCAAGGCTTCCAAAACGCCATCAAGCGTCGGCCGAAACCCCGCGCCCCCTTGGCGATGGGCTACGCGAGGGACGCCTTGGGCCGCGGGTCGCGCCAGGGGAAGGGCGGCCAACTTTGGCGCCCGGGCGCGACTTTTTTTTAACCCGTCGGAGCGGATTTTCATGATAAAAACGCCCGTATATGGCGGAGCGGCCAAAGAGTGGCTATTTTTCCCGCCGAAAGCGACCGCCGTCTAGCTTCCCGAGCGCGGAAGAGCCACTCGCGCGACCTTATCTTTGAGAGCGGCTCTCGCGCGATCCCCCCAAGCCCTCGCGCGACGCGCGCGCGAAGGGAGCGCGCTGTCGTTCCGACGCCCCGCCCCAAATTACGCCTCCGAACTCGTGGTTTAATTTCCTTTAATCCCTCGAGCGCAGGCGTTCGGCTGGCCTCGGCTCCGCCTTCGTCCACCGCCGAACGCCTGACCCACGCCTTAGTCGCCCGCCGTGAAGGCCACGCGCAGGCCAAGGTAGTAGTACCGGTCCTCAGGAGTGTACCTGAACCGGCGCGCGGACCGGCAGACAACAGCCGAGTTGCCCCACCCGCAACCCCGACCCACGCGGTCAGAGCCCCGCGAAGGCCCCTTAGGATCGGTCGCCTCGGTGCCCGAATAGTCTCCGTAAAAGTCCTGGACCCATTCCCTGACATTCCCGTAGATGTCGTAAAGCCCCCACGGATTGGGGCTTTTCCCTCCGACCCAATGGGTTTTATCGCCGCTGTTGTCATAAAACCACGCGTATGTCCCAAGAGAGCCCGCGCCGTCGCCAAAGAAATAAGCCGACGTTGTCCCCGCCCGCGCGGAATACTCCCACTCGGCTTCCGTGGGGAGCCTGTATTTGTCCGTTCCCTCCTTCTGATTGAGTTTCCGGACAAATGAGCTGGCGTCATCCCAGGAAACATTTTCAACTGGAAGAGTTCGTCCTTTAAAATAACTGGGATTAGCGCCGCCCATAACGCTCATCCACTCGGACTGCGTTACCTCATAAATACCCATATAAAAGGGCCTGGAAATGGTGACCCGATGCTGTGGCGTCTCATCGTCGAAGCCATTCTCAAAGTTCAAATTAACGCCCATCGTAAACTCGCCGGAGGAAATTAACGTAAATTTTATGCCGACGCTGTTTGTGATCTCATCGGAAGCGGCCGGCGCCACGTTGAGCCACAAAAAA
>JAISCZ010000119.1 GCA_031265205.1 Deltaproteobacteria bacterium | reverse complement strand
TGGTTCGTTCTTCGTCAGTCAGAAAAATCTTGTGCCTATTGGCCATGGCAACCTCCTCATGTGGTTACCATGATCCTACCTCCATAACCGAAAAAAATCAAGATACAAAGTACTAGGGCATTCCGCAAATTATCGCTCGCCCCCTCGGCTATATTCGCGTCGCCAAAAAAATTCTCAACCAACAGTCGCGACATGGATTCGTAAACTTCGCGGTTGGGGTAATCAAGGGTATATTTGTTAGTTAATTTATCCGCGCGGACGCTCAGATACCCGGCTTGGTATAAAAAACTCGCCGCCCCCGAAGCGCCTATCTCTCCGGGGTTTTTAATGAAAGACCTGGTAGTCGCCATTCCGCGGAACTCTTCCACTGTAAGGCGCTTACCTTTGATATATTGGGCGATTATTTGCGGGGTTCCGCTATCGAACCAGTAATTGTCGAATACTTTTTCGGCGAGAAAAAGCATAACGCTAAAAGGATTGAAGACGCGCGTCACGCCGTCAAAAGAGAATCCGTCGTAATAATCTTTAAGTTCCTTAAGTAGTTCATTTCTGTTTTTTCCGAGACTCGCGGCCACCGCTTCCACGCGCGCGCCTAACGGCCCGGAAAGTTCTTCTTGGGTAAAACCGCAGATGGTCGCGTATTCCGGGCTAACGGAAATATCTCGGAGATTGTTTAGGGCCGAAAAGACTCCCATCCGGGAGAATTTACTAATGCCGGTAACAAAAATAAATGAGATATACTCATCGATGGCTTTCAGCCGCGTGAAGTAATCGCGCATAGTCGCGCGAACTTTTTCCGCTTCTTTTGGCGTTTTAATTAAATCAAGATAAGGCTTGTCGTACTCATCGATAAGCACGGCAATCCGTTGGCCGGAAAGCTTCGAAAGATTTGTAATAAGATCTGAGAGAATTTCCCCGGGCGGAAGGTCGGGATCCCCCCTAAAAAGGAACGGCTCAACGGGGGAAGATATCGCGTTGGGCGTCGCGCTTTTGGCGCCTCGCCAAACGGCCGAGGAAGATGTCACGCGGCCCAAAGACTTCTGAAATTCTTCAATTCCCAAAATATTCGTGACCAAGCTCATGTCCAGCGCGATAACCGGGCGCGCCGCGAATATCTCTTCATCAAGCCTTTCTTCGATGGCGAGACCTTTAAAAAGCTCCCGTTGGCCGGAAAAGACGGTTTTAAGAGTGGAGACAATTAGGGATTTGCCAAAACGCCTGGGTCGGCCCAAAAACCAGGCCTTAGTGCCGTGCTCAGATATCATCTTGGCGATATAGGCGGTTTTGTCCACGTAGAGAAGGCTGTCCGTGGCGATTTCAGGATAATTCTGAACTCCGATAGGTAGCTGTTGTGGCGGTATCGGCATGTTAGCCTCCCATGGTTATTTTATCATGACGTATATCATATGGATAATGGACGGGACCAAGTTAATACAAACGGCCCGGGCTTATTTTGTTTGCCCAAACGCGTATTATTATCGCCCGAATTCAAATAAACCTAAATCTCCGCCACCCATTGCCACGCCGCCAGAGCAATAGCGTAATTATCGCTTGATAGTTTAATTTAAGACCGTCATTATACCATATAGGATGAGAGCGCAAAAAGTCCCGGAAATGACAATCGGCCATCTCTTAATGCCAAATAAAGACTGCTAATCAGGTAAATATGCCATATGCGGTATCGTTGTCCGTCTGGCTACTTCGGCGAAGGGTTTTTGCGCTTTCATCATATAGGCCGTTTACGAAAAAATTAATGTTACCGTTCAGCCCCCCTTTTTGGGGGAGGAGGGGACGCCCGCGCTGATATCGCCGCGCCTCCCTCAAGCGCGTCGCCTTGAGAGGCCGAGAGCGCCTGAAACGATCGGGAGACCACGCGGCGGAGGGTTCCGCCAGATCGCGCTCCGCGAAGCTTCGCGAGCGACGGCGACCGCGGGGCCTCTAAGCCCGCGAAGGCTTACTCCCACCTCCGGCTTGAGCCGCCCTTTACGCGCGGCGCTAACGCCAGGCTTCTTCTTGGCCAAAAGGCGACGCTTCTTGGCCAAAGGCCGTCGCCGACAAGACCGCCTTCAGGCGGGACGCGACGATGGGGAAGAGACCCTGACGCCTAGACCCGACGCGCCAAAGTCCCGCGCGCCGTCGAGTCCCGGCCTATCCGAATTTTTCAATTTCCGCGAGGCGGCGCGCGCGTTTCCCGGCTATCGCTTGGGTTCCCCCTCCGCCTTTTCCGCGCCGCCGGATCCGCCCGGAGGCTCCCGTCACGGCGCGGACTGGGAAGACGTTTCCGCGTGGGCTCCGGGGTCTAGCCGGTCAGGAGGCGTCTCCTGGTAAAGCGGCGCTGGCGCCATCAAGACCTGACGCGTATCCAGTGATTCCCTGTAATTGGCCTTTCCATATCCCGTGAAAAGCATCGTTCCGAGGATGATCGCTATCGTCGCGATTATCGCTACCGCCGCCCAGACGTGGCTGGTTTGCGCGTTAAGCCCGTCCAGTTTGGCCTCGAGCCCTTCTTTGAATCCGTTCAGTTCAGCCTTCAGAATGTTCTTGAATCCGGTCAATTCTCCTTTGAGTCCGTCCAGTTTGCCTTCGAGTCCGTCCTTAAGTCCCCTCATGTCTCCCTTAAGTCCGTCCCTGAGTCCGCTCATTTCGCTCCTAACGCCGCTCAAGCCAATTTCAATTTTGGAATCAACGCGGTCGATTCGCGTCTTGAACTCCATTCGCGCCGCCTGGATCTCAGACTCGAGCTTTCCTACCCTCACGGCTAGATCCATCTCTAAGTGAGCGTAGTTCGCCTGGGGCTGGGGGAACGGCGCGCCGGAATTCCGCTGTCCTTCCTGGGCCGCCGCCAGAGACAATAGTTCGTCGGGGGTTCGCTCGCCTTCCGCGAGCGGGGTGGGGGCTGGCGGCTCGTTCCGGCTCCGCGGTCCCTCCGGGATTTCTTTGTTTTGAACGGACATAGGCGCGAGCCTCCTTTAGCTCCCATAATAATAGAGTTTAAAAAGCGTAAACGCGATGAGACCCACAACGCCACAACGCTGACGGACGGGAGCGCTACCCCCAAGCTTACGCGGCGCGCCCTCAACCTTGACTTTACTATGTTCAGTTTTTTTACGCCACCCCCTCTAATATTGATGAGAGTGCAAAAAGTCCCGGCAAGAGGATGGTTCCCCACTGAAGGAGATGGCCGGTTCATAGAAAAATTTGCCTTGTTTCGAGCTTATTGAGATTTAGTCTCAATAATTTGTTC
>JAISCZ010000036.1 GCA_031265205.1 Deltaproteobacteria bacterium | reverse complement strand
ATCGCCACCAAGTCGGACTGGCCCTTGCTTGTGTGTTTTTCCGCGCGCGCGTTTACGCCAGCCCCAACAAGAAAGGATAAAAGATTAGAGTGGTACAGCCATTCGCCGAAATTTATTTTACCGCCATCAATATTTATCGCTTTCCGGTTAGCTTTAGAATAAAAATCATAGGGTATCTCCGCCAAAAATTCATTAAACGCCTCGATTAAAGCGCTCGCCTCGCCGCTTTCCAGGGCCTTCTTCAAATTTTCGCGTTCTTTTTCGGCTTCCGGGGCCGCGTCATAAAAATTATCTATCAAAAGCCGTGACATTGATTCATAAACTTCGCGGTTTGGGTAATCAAGCGTATATTTTTCAGAGGATTCGTCAGCGCGGACGCTTAAATAGCCACTCTGGTAAAAAAAACTCGCCGGGCCAGAGGCGTTTATCTCGCCAGGATTATCGAGGAAAAACCTGGAAACTGGCGTTCCGCGAAACTCTTCCACTGTCAAGCGCTTATCCTTAATATAATGGGCGATTATTTGTGGAGTTCCGCTCATGAACCAAAAATTATCAAAATGTTGTCTTTTGAAAAAATAGAGCGCGCTAAAAGGATTGTAGACGCGCGTCTTCCCGTCGAAAGAAAAACCATCATAATAATCCTTAAGCTTCTCAAGCAATTTATCGCGGGTTATCCCAAGCCCTCTGGCCGCCATTTCTATATGCGCGTCAAATTTATCGGCAAACTCATCGTGAGTAAAACCGCATATCGCCGCGTATTTTTCGTCAATTGAGATATCCTGCAAATTATTAAAAGCTGAAAATATACCCATACGCGAAAATTTACTTACGCCCGTGACAAAAATAAATGAGATATATTGACCGTTGCCTTTCAGGCGCGCGTAATAATTGCGCATAGTTTCGCGAATCATTTCAGCCTCGTCTGGCTTTTTGATAAAATCCAGATACGGTTTGTCGTACTCGTCTATAATCACTGCTATCCGGCGGCCTGAGCGTTCAAAGAGGGTTTGGATAAGATCTTCCAAAATATCCGCCGCGGTAAGGTTGGGTTCCGGCGTAAATTTAAATTTCTCCCCCGGGGAGGAAGCGGAACTGGCGTGAGAACGTTCGTCTTCCCGCCAAATGGCGGAAGAGGACGTTAAACGGGCTAAAGAACTCCTAAACGCGGCAACGCTCAAGTCGGTATTGAGTAAACTCATGTCTAACTTGATAACTGGGCGAGGGGCGAATAGTTTTTCGTCAAGCCTGTTTTCGATGGCGAGGCCTTTAAAAAGCTCTTTTTTGCCAGAAAATAAGGCTTCAAACGTTGAGACGATTAGGGATTTGCCGAATCGTCTTGGTCGGGCGAGGAAATAAACACCCTCCCCCTCATCTATCATTTTCGCGATAAAGTCGGTCTTGTCTAAGTAAATACTATCATATTCAATAATTTGCTCTAAGGAGTGAATTCCTAACGGCAACCGTTTGAGCGTCTGGGTCATAAAACGCCTCCCATAAATTAGATAAATATTATTATAAATTTGGCGGAAATGTCAAAAGCGAATCAAGGGGCCCAGGGGGCCCAGGGAATTAGTTGAGCGCCGCGTTTCGCTTCCGTAATTAAAAATTCGTTTATCGAAGCGTCGCGAGTGGTTATCGGCGCGCTGGAGATTTAGAAACTGAAGAGCGGCGGACTTCTTCCCTGACGCTCAAGGCTGGCGCCCAAGGGGCTGAAATGGCGAGTTTACGCGGCGTTTTCTATCCTGTCCCAAGGATTGGCGCCTCGACTAAAGTGGGAGCACGTTAAGGGCCTTGGCCCGGGATTTGATTCGTCCAATATTCTGAGGAAACGCTTTGCTTCGCGCTTGAAGGGGACTCAAGCCAGAAGGTTAGGGACGCTCCCGACGCTTTCCCCAAGGCGAGAGCCGCCGCGGTTTGCCTGCCGAGCGTGGCCACTGGGGCGTGGCCCTGGGGCCCCAAACGCCTGAGATCTTGGATTTTTTGCCGCCTTCTTACTCTTCTTCCAGGTGGAAAACCAGGTCCAGATGGTGGCGCGCTCCCAAAAAGGGCGGCTTGGGCGCGTGGTAAATCACCCAAGCCTTGGGCGGCGGCGTGTTGTGGGCCGGGCCTCAGTCGTGGCCCTCAAAGGGTTTTCTCTGGACGAGTCCAGGAGAGCTGGAGCGCGTTCTCAGGGATTTAGGTTGGCGCCTTTTTCGCGGCGAGAAACGCCATGATCCGTTCGCCTCTGAGCGTCGCGGAATTTGAGCCCTTCACCGAGGCCAAGGACATGGCGGCCCGCTACGGCCTCCACGCGCTTTAGGCCGAGGCCGGGAGGGGATAGCCCTGGGGGCCATAACCCGCGCCGATCTCCTCAACGTCCTCATCTCCGAGGCTGGAGGCGAGGAGGGGAAAACGTCCTCGAAAAACCCTTTCGACCGCAACCTCGCGGCGATGATGGGTTTCAGGCTTTCCGCCCCGGCCTTCGCCCCGCTCCGGGAAATGAGCGAGATCGCCGCGAAGATGGGAGTATCTTTATATCACGTGGGCGGGACGGCGCGCGATCTGATTACGCTCAAGCCCATTCATGATCTTGATTTTACCGTGACCGGGAAGCTTTCGGAGTTTACCCGGGCCCTCGAGAAAGTCCGCTCGGGCGGGGAATACCGGTCGCGACCGGAGCTTCAAGACCCGCGCCCTAATTTTGCCGGAAGGCTATAAGCTTGATTTCTTAAGCGCCAGGGTCGAGCGCTACGAGCGCCTCGGGGGTCTTCCCGTGGCGCCGCGCGCCTCCATCCAACTCGACCTCCAAAGAAGGGACTTTACGGTCAATCCCCTCGCGATTGGCCTCAACCCCACCGAGTTAGGGAAACTTTTGGACTATTACAGGGGCTATCAGGACATCCGCGACGGCTTAATCAGGGCGCTCCATGGCTTAAGCTTCGTCGAGGACCCCACCCGCGCCTTTCGGGCCGTCCGCTTTGAAAACCGTCTGGGCTTTCGGAGCGGCCGCGGGACCGCGAACCTCATTTCCGTGGCGGTCGCGGGGGGCTTTTTAAAATCTCTCCGCCTACCGGACCTTCGCGGAGATCAAGCTCACCCGCCAGGAAGGCGAGCCGGGGAGGGCCTTTGAGCGGCTCGGGGCGTTCGGGCTCTTAAAGAGCGTGGACCCAATCTCAAGATCGGGAAAAAGCGCCTTGACTCTTCCGCAAGGTGGACCGGGCGGGCTACTGGTATCGGCTCGATTTTTCCTCGCGCTTTTCCCCGCTATGGCTCGTCTACTTTTTGGCGTTGACCTTTGAGTTGGAGCGGGAGTCCCCGCTCCGGCTCTCCGACAACATGGAAGAGTCCCGGAAAATGGTTCGGGCCCTGATTTCCGAGCGTCCCTTTCTGGAAAAAGTTATCGCCGCGAACCAAAAAAACGGGAGCGGCGCCCCCATCCTCCCCAGCGAGGTCGACGAGGTATTCGGGAGCGTCTCCTGGCCGGGCGTTCTCCGCATAATGGCCCAGGTTGGCGCGGGCCCCATGGCGAGGGCCGGGGCTTTTTTCGCGCCACCTACCGCCGGGTTAAAAGCGAGTTAGACGGAGACGATCTTATCTCCATGGGCTTCGCGCCGGGACCGGACCCGCGGCGAGGCCTTGGAGCCATTAAGAAAAGCCCGCCTCGACGTGATAATCCGCCGCGGCGTCGAGGCGGAACGGGAGTACGGCAAAAAGCTTCTTGCGGGCGGCTCCCTGGAGGGATAAAAGAGCCGCGCTTCGCGCGCCGTCGCCCTACGCGCTCGCGACGCTTAAACGCTCGGCTTATTTTCGAGGCGATAAAAAAAAAGCGTGGCCCCAAGCTTGGCGCGAGCGTCAAGCGCTCGCCTTTTCGAAAAAAAACGGCGCCCGCTCGTTCACTCGCGGCCAGGCGGCGGGTGGCTTCCCCGAAGCGTTGAAAAGATATTAAGCAACTTTTAGGAATCCGTCTTGGACCCGACTTCCCAGGCGCCAATGGCCCTCTTCGACTCGTTAATGGCGATTCCCAAAAGGATCGGGTTGTCGTATGGTTCGGCGTAGCCTTTCTCCCGAATCTGTTTTAACGCGGTTTTGGCCACCGTCTCGTCGTTGTCGCCGCGGGTCATTTTAAGCTCGATGACCCAAACTTTTCCCGCGTGGATCGCCAC
>JAISCZ010000142.1 GCA_031265205.1 Deltaproteobacteria bacterium | reverse complement strand
TCAGCAAAAAGCGTGCCAACTTATTAAGGAAATACCCAAGTACCCATGATTTAGCTGCTGTTTTTTTGCTAACCCCCCTAAATCACTAAATATTTTTGTTTTTGCGCTGGAAGTTCGGCTTAGAGGTTGGAAAATTTAAATTCGCGTTCGCGAATACCGCTATAGGGGAGAATAGCAAATTCCTTTAATTTTAAAACGACGAATTAATATTATATTAACGCTTAAGCTTGATAATTGTTTTATTGCCTCGTTATCTTTTCGATTTATCGTTGATGATAGATGAAAGCGCGTTGAATAGTTTGGTTTTTTTTGGCGTTTTTCAAAATGCGCCAAAATTTATTTCCGCGACATCGCTTATCGTGAGTTCGCTCGCGCGCTATTTTCCGAATAAGGCTTGACTATGCCCTCTTCCATAAACGCCTAAGCCAATTTTAAATATTTTTTTAGCGTCACTGAAATATGGCTCCGCGTAATTAATGGGTTCAATAGCTTTTAAACTTTTTTAAGCTAAGCGTTCCGTAATTAACTTAATTTCAGTTTTAGTTAGTTTGGCGTCATTTTTCGCATCTGTTTTTTGGTATTTTAGTTCGATGACCGCGTATATCCCATCGCTAAATTTTACGACAATGTCCGGGGAGCTTTCCGCGCCAGATGGCTCACAAAGCGTTTTCATGTTTGGCATTCCTAGAAAATAAAAGAAGAGTAACCCATGGTGGAGGGATTCCGAGGGATAGTGACGTTGAGTTGGAAGTCTTATGAAATATGTGGTTATCAAGCTTGAAATCGTATCCGCGTCTTCGGATAAAAGAGCCTCTTGGAAGAATAATTTTTCCGTTTCAGGTTCCTTTTTAATCGTTTTAAAAAGAAACTCAGCGAACGCTGAATTACAATGATTTTTTACTTCCTTATTTGGAACCTTTAGCCAATATTCTTGAGGCTTATCAATGGCGGAGGCTATTTTGTCCACGGTGAGATAGCCAGTCTGAAAAAGAACCGGAGCCGGTTTTAAGGAGTCCACTTCGGCCACGCTTATTATGTCGTCGCGCTTACTTGGAAGCGCGCCTCTTTGAAACGCGAGAGGATCATGGAAAACAAAGGCGTGAATGAATTTATTAGACGGTTCCAAGCTCGCCCAGTAGTTCGCGAAATGGCTTTGGGAAAAAAAATTAAGGAGAGAATACGGATTTAATACCTTGCTTTTCCCGTCCCAGCTATAACCATCGTACCAATCAAGAATTTTTTGTCGTAAATCCTCGATGGTATCGTCTTTTCTCATTTTATTGTTATTTTACAACAATTTGAGCGTGGACGGAAAAAATACTTTAAAGCAGGCGTCCATTTCTTTATAAGTAAATCCGCAAATGTTAGAATATCGTCGATTTAGCGTTAGATCGTTTAGGTGATTGAGGGCGTCTGACCGCCAAATGAATGAATAATTGGTAATTCCGGTGACAAAAAGAAAACGCAGATCTTCCGTAAGAGATTTCATATAGGCAAAAAATTCGTTTAGAATGTCTTGGTTTGCTTCGGCAATATCTACCTTATTAACGCGATAACTTACGGGAGCGTCGTATTCGTCAATGAGCAAGACAACGTTTTTATTATACTTTCTTTTAAGATTTTTAATAAGAGTGAAAAGCATATAGCCGGGCGTGGTTTCCCCAATTGTTAGGTTGTGGCGTTTAGCTGTTTCAATTAATTTCAATTTGAGATCTCGCTTTAAATCGTTTGAGGAGTATGCGGTTGGAACCATGCTTAAGCTTACGACAGGAAAAGTTTCCTCAAAATTATAGCGGTTCTTTTGACCAATCCACAATTTTTCAAAAAGTTCTTTGCGCCCACGAAAGAGTTCTTTAAAGGTGCTTAAAAGAAGAGATTTTCCAAATCTTCGAGGCCTGGACAGGAAAAACCATTTTCCAGCGTCGATAATATTATAGATGAACTCTGTTTTGTCAGCGTACACCAAATTTTCGCTAATAATTGAGCTAAACTCTTGTTCGCCAATAGTTATTCTTGACATGTCTATTCCTACCGATCGTTTTCAATTTTGCGGCGCGATTAATATCGCTAAAATTGACGCGAACGTGGCGCGCGCCATCTCATGAGGAGACACTATAAACATTTTCCAGCGCGTTCGCAATCAGCGATAGCTAAAAACAGTTAAAGATGTGGAAACCGTAATTAATTTAATGTCGCGAAGTATTGCGCGAGAATCGTCGCGACCATCTTACTGGCTTTGTCGCGCCGTTCAAGAGCCGATCTGGCTCGCTCCAAAGCGTTAACTTATTTAGACGCGATGAGTTTTATATTTTTCGCTATCGAGGATTCACGCTCGCGTTCCCTTAAGCGATCGAGGCGACGGAGGCGGCGCGGGGCCGCGCCGCCGGGCGCGCTTTCCCCAAGTTCCGCGGAAAAAGGCTACTGGGCGGGAACGCCTTGGAGGAGATGGCTGATAATGGGGGTCTTCTTAAAGTAGATGACTTCTAAGCTCCCCCGCGCCCGGGTGGCGGCCACGTAAGCGAGTTTTTTTAAGGATAGGGCGTTTTCCGGAGAGTCGCGGTCCAAGCGGTCGAGGCCCCAGAGGAAAACCGCCGTGGCGTCAAGGCCCTTGAGGCTGTGGATGGTGGAAATGGCCACGCGATCGGTGGTGACGTCGTAGGCCTTTTTGCTCTGGTGGTCCTGACTGACCCAGGTGGCCAGGATGCCCGATTCCTCAAGCTTGTCCACTAAAAAGGCGGGGGTGAGTTTTTGGTCGGGCAGCTCGGATTTTTTGGTGGCGTAGAGAACGAAGATCTCGTTGCGGGGGATACCGGCTTTGGCCAGGTTGTGGAGCCGTTTAACGAGGTGGCGGGCCCCTTCCTCCTCGTTTTGGACCTCGCGAAAGCTAATGTCCCCGTGGAAGCCTTCCGCGGGCGCGGGCGGGGGGGCGTTCTTATGGCCCGTCCGCAGGCATTCGGTGAACGAGAGGAGCTTGGAGGCGGCGCGGTAGGGTTTGTGGAGGTTAAAGACGCGAAAAAAAGGGTCTTGGGTCCAGGCGCGGGGGATATCGTAGAGAACTTGGGACTCGTCATTGGCCACCCAGAAGATCCCCCCGGGCGCCAAGTGTTTCTTGAGGAGCGCGATCATGTCGTCGGACAGGTCCTGACCCTCGTCCACGAAAATGGCCTGAAAAGGCGGGAAGGGCGAGTCCTCGCCAGAATTGGCCATTTCCACGATGAGCTTGTAGTAGTCAGCGCTCTCTTTCTCGTGGGTCAGGGATTCCCCTAAGAGCAACTGACAGAATTCATAGAAGTAATAGACCTGGACTCCCCCGTGGTTGGCGCCCAGGCGGGCCCGGTGCTCGGCCAGGAGCCTTTTGAGGTGTTCTTTTAAGGTAATGTTGAAACAGATAAAGAGGATGGAGCGCGAGCCCCTTTGCTGCTCCAGGATGGCCTTATGGATGAGGACCAAGGTCTTGCCGCTCCCCGCGGGTCCCGCGAGGATGGCGCGCGCGCTGTCCAAGCGTCGGGCCAAAGATTCCTGGTGGGTGTCCAAGTGCTCGATCCTTTCCCCGTGGCCGATAAAATGGTTGCTCGTTTGGTGGCGATGGGTGGCGAGGCGCACCTGGGGCCAGACGAGGCGTCTTAAGATCTCCACGTCCCGGGGACTCATGGAGAAACGGAAGAGGGGCGGAAACATCTTGGCCAGGGTCTCGCGTAGGGAGCGCCCGCTGGGGTCGCGCGCGTAAGGGGAATCGCGGTTGACGTCGTCGGCGCACAGGGCGATCTTGGGATCGATGACGGAGTCGAGGTTGGTGGCGTAAAGCTCTTCCCGGAAGATCCGGGTGAGGATGACCCCGAAGGTCACGGGGAACTTGAGCTTGCCCTGATGCTCGGGGTCCCGGGAAAGGAGCTCCGAGGCGTTTTTCTTGAGCGAGTTCAAGATGGTCATGGCGTACTGGCGGGCTTGACGGATGGGGTTGAGCTTCGTCTCGGCGTGGTCGCCGAAGGCTAAGACCATCTGGTTAAGGTCCGCCTCGCGGAATTGGTCGGGGACCCAGTCCTTGACCTCAAAGACGATGAGCCCCAGTTTGGGATCCAAGACCAGAAAATCCGGCTCTTTCCCGTCGATGAGGGGCGCGTGCCAAACGATTATCTCCCCGTCCGGCTTGAGGTGCCTTTGGAAAAAATCATAGACTTCTTTCTCCCCGGGGGAAGGGAAGAGGGTATTTTCCGCCGGAATCATGGTGGCCATGGTCGCGCTCCTGTGGCTTTGGGGAGTCCGCGCGGCGCCGCGAGGGCCCGCGCGGCCCTGTCAGTAGGGAAACGCTTCAATAATAACGTATTTTCGCCCCGCCGGGGGAAATCGCCCGCCAGCGGTCGCGATTGGCCGCGCGCCGCCGGGGTCTCGCGGGCGGCCTGGGGAGGGCGCGGCGAGCCCAAAACGGCGCGGAAAAGGAAAAAGGCGGGCTTTGAGCCCCTTTTTTCTTGAGGGGGACCTCAATTACGAGGAATAAAGGGCTTAAAAGCGCGAAAAGACTTTTTTTTCGCGGCGATTTTGCGTATAATTAAACCGCTAATTGACTTAATTGTTTCCATCGGTTTTAACTTTTCCAATTTAGGGTTCATTCGCCCCAGTCGCGAGTCCCATTCCAACGGGGAAAGTCCCATTCCAACGGGGAAAGGATCGGTTCTCGAATGCTCAGAGCTCTTTTTCTAGCGCCAGGCCGCCTATTGCATCGGCGTTTTTCCCAAAAACGGAGGAAGTTCCGGTATCTCGCCCATTCCGCCGAGGCGGGCCCCGTTCTCTCCCTGTCGTTGCTCTTCTGGGCGGCTTTTCTGGTCGTGGCCGGAATCACTTACGCCAATCTCGGCGGCGATGGGGCCACTCCCCCCATGGAAGCCGCCCTCGTTCCCGCGGCGCCCCCCGCCCCGGTCGCCGTCCCGGACGGCGCGCCCATCGCGGAGAGCGCCCCCGCCGCCCCGGAGGTAGTCACGGCCCCCAGCATGGCTCAGTCGGCCGCGCTTTTGCCGCCGGACGCCGCCGCTTTGGAAAACGCGGCCGGTTTCAGCGCCGAGCCTTTGATCGTCCCCAGCGAGCTGAGGCTCACGCCGGACGCCGCCGCGATGGCCGAGACGCCCGAGGTTTGGCTCGTTATCGTGGAATCCATTCCCAAGTCGGCCCGGGACAAAGCGGAAGAAGCCTTAACCCGTCAAAAGAGGAAGGGAATAGATCTCTCCTTAATCGACACGGACGCTTACCCCCGGCTGAAAAACGGCATGTGGGCCCTCGCCCTGGGGCCATATGAGTCCAAGGCCGAGGCGGACTTGGCCGCCGCGGAAATTAAGCCCAAGGTGCGGGATCTTATGGTGCGCCGTGGTTTATGAGCTCGCCCCCCCACGCCCACGTTAAAACCAAATCGCGTTACGCCCTCCTATCGGTGGGCTCCAACGCCACTTTAATCGTCCTCAAGCTTTTATGCGGGATTTTTACCGGCTCCGTCGCCATTATTTCGGAGGCGGTCCACTCCCTTTTGGACTTGATGGCGTCTTTTCTGACCTTCTCGGCGGTGCGCGTCTCCGAGCACCCGCCGGACGCCGATCATCCCTTCGGGCACGGGAAAGCCGAAAACCTCGCCGCTCTTTTGGAAGCCATCCTCATCGTGGCGGGCGGGCTCTATATCGTGCGGGAAGCCATTATGGGGCTGATCCGCGGCGTCGAGCTCCCCAATGTCGCCTTGGGCGTCTACGTGATGTTTTTCTCCTCCCTGGTGAATTTTTTTATTTCCCGGACTCTCTTTCGGGTGGGCAAAAAAACGAATTCCCCGGCCCTCATGGCCGACGGCTGGCACCTGCGGACCGATGTCTACACCTCCCTTTCCATTATGGCCGCCCTTTTGGCCATCCATCTCGGCTCTTTAATCAATCCCGCCTGGGAGCTGGATTTTATTGATTCCGTGGCCGCCTTGGTCGTGAGCTTTTTTATCGTTAAAACGGGCTGGACTTTGGGCTGGAACGCCGCCGCCAACCTCATCGATCATTCCCTGTCCCCGGAAGAGCTCGCGCTCATTCGCGAGCACATCGAGGAATTCGCGCCGAAGATCCAGGGCTACCGCCGCCTGCGGACCCGGAGGGCCGGTCCCTTTCAGATTGTCGAGGTGGATCTCTTGGTGGACGGGCGACTTCCCGTCAGCGAAGCCCACGCCATCGGCGAAAAAGTGGTCTTGGGGATCCAGGAGCATTACCCTAAAGCCGATATCACTTTTCATTTAGAGCCCGTGGAGACTTCAGCCCACCTGGGGGATGACGCGCCTACGAGTCCTTAAGCGCGCGCTATAGCCCCAAGCCCTCGCGGGCGCGCGCCGCTTTTTTTGAAACGCGACTCCGCGCCTTTCCCAAGGGGACGGCGCGGTCGCCTCAGCGGCGCCGCGAGGGAAGGAAACGCGCGACCGCGCGCAAGTCAAAGTTTCCCCGTCTTCGCTTCAATTAAGGCGTATCGCCTTTGTTTAGCCTTAATATAGCCTTGTTTCGCTAAAATCCGCCGCGACGCTTTTCCCACAGGCCCTTGGCTTACGGCCAGCGGCCCCTCGGGGCGAGGCGCGCGGGCGGCCTTTAAAGAGGAACGCTGGATAGAGGATCGCTCCCCGCCTTTCTTTGGGAGCGCTTTTTTGCTAAATTTGAGCGCTCGCGCGCGTGGAACCGGCGTTGGGCGCGAGGCCGCGGCGGAAGTTTAGCCACGGCGAGGAGAGGGCCTCAGGCTGGGATGATATGTTGGTTTTAGCTTTCGAGAGTTCCTGCGACGAGACGGCGGCGAGCCTGGTCGAGGGGGACTTGGCGCTGTCCGAGGTCGTCCGGGGCCAAGTGAGCCTCCACCGCGTCTACGGGGGGGTGGTCCCCGAAATAGCCAGCCGGGCGCACCTGGAGGCCGTGGACGTCATCGCCGCCGAAGTCCTCCGCCAAGGCCAGAAGACCTTCGCCGACCTGGACGGCCTCGCCGTGACCCAGGGCCCCGGCCTGGTGGGGGCCCTGTTGGTGGCCATCAATTTCGCCAAGGGCCTCTCCCTCGCGACCGGGTTGCCGCTAACCGGAGTCAATCACGTCAAAGCTCACGCCTTGGCCCCTTTTTTACGCTCCCCAGGCCCGAGCGGGGAGGCGCCGCCTTCCGTTTTGGGGGAAATCGAGTTTCCCCTGGTGGCGTTGGTGGCCTCGGGAGGGCACACCAGTCTTTTTTGGCTGGAGAGTTTCACCCGTTTTAAAACCTTGGGAAAAACCTTGGACGACGCCGCTGGGGAGGCCTTCGATAAATCCGCGAAACTCATGGGCCTGGGATACCCCGGAGGGCCTATTATCGAAGAAATGGCCGCCGGGGGCGATCCCGCGGCCTACCGTCTCAAAAGGCCCTTTTTAAGAGGCGGCCTAAATTTTTCTTTTAGCGGCCTGAAGACCGCGGTCGCGCGCGTCTACGCGCGGGAAAACATGGAAGCGTGCCCAGCGGGGGCGCGCGAGCTGAAGGATTTGGCCGCGAGCTTTCAGGCGGCGGTGGTGGACGTTCTGGTCGCCAAATTGCTCGCGGCGCTCCAAAAGACCCGCGCCAAGGGGGCTATCCTGGCCGGCGGGGTGGCGGCTAACGGGGCGTTGCGGGCCCGGGCGCGGATGGCCGCGGAGAGCGTGGGCGTTCCCCTCTACGTTCCGAAGCTTTCTTGGTGCGCGGACAACGCTTCGATGATTGGCTTTTTAGGGGGCCTACAGCTCGCGGACGGGGAAAATATCCTTTCCGCCGCGTCCGAGGCCCAAACGCGCTGGAGCGCGGGGGAGGACTATTGACGCCGCGACCGCGCCGAGATTTACGCGCCCTGGGGCTCGCGGCTTCCCGCGGGCGGGGCCAGAATTTTTTAAAGGACGCCCCCACCATCCGTCGCCTGACGGAGCTGATTATGGGGGAGGCGGGGGAAAACCCGCTTATTTTGGAGGTTGGCCCCGGCCTGGGGGCTCTGACCGCGCCTCTCTTAAGCCGCGGCGCCAAGGTGCTCGCGGTGGAGTTGGACCGGGGCTTGGCCGCGGCCTTGGAGGCGAGCCCGGAGGCCCAAGCGGGAAGCTTGACCGTCCGGCGCGCTGACGTTTTAAAACTCCGCGCGGAGGATCTGCCATCCAACCCGAGCCTAGTCTGCGGCAATCTGCCCTACAATATTTCTTCCCCCTTTCTTATCTGGTTTTTGGAAACCTTCGGCGCGCGCGCGCTCGGGATATTTACGCTTCAGCGGGAGCTGGCCGAGCGCTTGGTCGCCTCGCCCAACAGCCGCGAATACGGTCGCCTAACCGTGGCCTTAGGTCTCTCTTACGCGATCGAGACGGCCTTCCCGATTCCCTCGAGCGCTTTTTCCCCCAAGCCCAAGGTCGAGAGCGCGGCCGTAATTTTCCGGCCCCGCGCGGAGGCGCCCCCAACGGATCTCGCTAAATTGGGCGATTTTACCAAAATCGCCTTCCATTCAAGGCGTAAGACCCTTTTCAACAATCTTAAAGCCGCTTACGCTCCCCAGGAGACCATGGCGATTCTCGCCCGCGCGGGGATTGATCCGGGGGCGCGCCCCGAGACCCTCGATCCGGAAACTTACGCGCGCCTGGCCCAAGCCTTTGGGCGCGCCGCGCCCGCCGGGAAAGGGAGATAAGCCCGCTGGCGGCGTATTTTCGCGATTCTGAGGGGAAAATATGCTATTATCTTGGCTCTGAAGCGACCGCGCCCTTTAAGGCGCCGAGCTTCGGATAGCCCCCGGAGGGGCGCTTTTTGAGCGGATTTCACGATAAGGCGGCCGCTGGGCGCGCGAACGATGGCTTCCATCGTTTCTTGGGCGCGCTTTGGCCCTTCGGGAAGACAAAGAGCCCTTGGCGGAAAGGCGGACGGAGCCAAGGGCGCGGCCCTTTCGCTTTCCGCGAAAAAAGCGTTAGAAAAACAGAAGATTGGGGATCCTCTATAGAAGGGATACTGGGCAGATGGCGGAGCTAAAACGCGTCATTCTCGACAAACTCAAAACGCAAGCCACGCGCCACAATTTGCTTTGCCAAACCATCGCCGATCTCTTTGAGGAGAAACAATACTTATGGAGCCTCGACGATCCCGATTTATTGAGCGAGCTCGCCAAGGAGTCCCACCAAGGCGATCCGGTCTCCCAAACGATTTACGGCGGTCTCGCGATTCTGACTTTATTCGCCCCGTCGAACGAAAAAACGATTTATAAATTTATCAAAAGGGCTTATGAGCGGAATAATATGGCCGCGGCGGTCGTCTTGGGGTTTTGCCATCAGTTCGGTTTGCTTCTGGCCAAGGAAGATCGCGAGCGCGCCATGGCCTACGCGGAGGAAGCCATAGCGGGGGGAATTCGCGGCGCCGAGCTGATTTTAGCGTATTTCGCGACGTTTCCTCCCTACCTTAACGTGGAAAGGGCCGTGGAGCTTTCCGCGCGATTCGCGGAAGACGGCAATCCCAACGCTATGTTCCGTTTGTTTTACATATATTACGTGACCAAGCGGGAAGATTTGGTGAGCGAGAGCCAAGCGCTTTTTTGGCTGCGAAAATCCGCCGCCCTGAACTATCCGGACGCCGTGATTTCCTTGGCGGAGTTTTACCTGTCGGGATATTTGGTGGTCGAAGATTACGCCATGGCGTATAAGTTATATTCCAAAGCTTTGGAATTCGACCATTTAGCGGACGAAGTTTACCAGAAACTGGGCCAGTTGGCGTGGGAAGGCAAAGGAATTCCCGCCAATCGGGAATTGGCGGCCATTTATTTCAAAAAGTCCTGCGAAAGGGGAAACATCAAGGGATTGTACAACTATGGGGTTTTGCTTTACGAAGGGGACGTGGTCGAAAGAGACCAGGAGTTCGGCTTAAAACTCATTTTGGAGGCCGCCAAACGGGGGGCGACTTTAGCGCGCGCCTTTTTCGCCAACGCGCTCTCCAATGATTCCGATTTTCCCCAAACGTCGCTTCCCAGCGATTGGCTGTCCCAGGCCGAGCCCGAAGCCTTAAATGACGCGACCGCGTTATATCATCTCGCGACTTTATACGATTTTGGCGCGCTTGTTTCCGTAAATCGCGAGCGGTCGTTCAAATATTATTTGGCGGCGGCCGAATTGGGGCACGGCGAGTCGATGCGCCGCGTCGCGCAAAAATATTATTTCGGCCAAGGGGTTAGAATTAATTTAGACGAGCATTATCTGTGGAGTTTAAAAGCCGCGGAGGCTGGCAATGGGGAAGCGCAGTTAGACATCGCGTCAATGTATTTAAAGGCGCGGGGAAATTTTGAGCGCGATCCCGCGCGGGCTGACTATTGGCTTGAAAAAGCCCGGGAAAACGGAAAGCGCGAGGCTTACGGTTTTTTTGGGTTTTATTATATTTTGGGTGATTTCGAAAAGCGCGAGAGTAAAATAATTGTCGGAATTTTAACGAAAGGCATAGAGCTTGAGGACAAAGATTCCTACGCCTGTTTTGGTTATCTGTGCGTTGAGGGCGACATCGTTCCACGGGACTTGGCGAAAGGCGTAAGTTATCTGGAGTTCGCCCACGGTAAAAAAAGCTTGGTCGCGAGTTTTTTGCTGGGCAAGGCGTATTATGAGGGAAAATTCCTTCCGCGGGATTTGCGCAAGGCCAAAGCGTATTTTTCCGATATTCCCATCGACAGTCCCCATTATTTGGAAGACGCGCTGCGGCTCGTGGAAGGAAACGCGGACGAGCTTAACGCTTTTCTGCGGCTCTAATACTCGCGTCCTCGCGCGATCGCGCGCGTGGCGCGAGTTCGCGAAAATACAACCTCTTTTCCCGAAAAAACCGCGCGCGGGCGATTTCGCCTCTCCTTTTGGATTTTTAAGCGCGTAATATTTTCGCGTCGCGCGCCGCCTTCGCGGGGAGCGCGAGCGCTTTAGTCTCCTCCGATCAGGCGAAGGGAAAATAGCTCGGTTCCCATCGGTCGCTTGAAAATCGCGCCCAATCTTTTCCGCGCCACGCCGCTGAATTTCGCGGCGGCTCAGGGCGCGCGAGGGCGCGCCTTATTTGGCCATCTTCTTTATTTTGGGCTATATTGGGGAAGCTGACGTTTTGAGACGTGATTTGGAGGAAACAATAAAAATGACGCGTTTGGCCGTTTTAGCTTTCGCGCTCGCCTTTGGGCTAACGCTTGTAGTCGCTGGCGGGTCCGCCCACGCCGATTCCCGCTGTTCCACGGATTCCTTTGGGGTGACGCGCTGCCGCGACGATAAGGGGATTAACTCCCGCTGCTCCACGGATTCCTTTGGGGTGACGCGCTGCCGGGACAATAAGGGAACGAATTCCCGCTGCTCCACGGATTCCTTTGGGGTGACGCGCTGCCGGGACAATAAGGGAACGAATTCCCGCTGCTCCACGGATTCTTTTGGGGTGACGCGCTGCCGGGACAATAAGGGAACGAATTCCCGCTGCTCCACGGATTCTTTTGGGGTGACGCGCTGCCGGGACAATAAGGGAAACGTCGAAACTTGCCGGACGGATTCCTGGGGGACCACTAAGTGCCGCTGAATCTTGGCGCGAGGGCTTAAGATTTACGTGGCCAAGGGTCGCTCCGTCGCGCTGGCCCGCCTTGAAGCTCGCGGTTGGAAAGGGAGAGCGCGTGAGGGGGGAGCCCGGGCGCCGATTGGCGTCTCAAAGCCCGCCGGCGCGCGCGTGCGACGGCGCGCTTTGGGGCGCGGGGAAAACCCGTGGCGCTCGCTCAAGTTCGCGCCACGCGCCGCGATTGAGCCTATTTTGTAAAGTTTCGCCTTTTTTTCTTAAGGGTCGCGGCGCTCTCGCGCGCGGGGGCGAGAGCCTCGCGCGTCCAGCGGATTTAGATCATTATTTGAAAAAATAATAAAAAAATTCATTTTTTTAGCGATTTTAATTTTTTTTGTGATTCAAAACAAAGCGCGCCTCTTTCTCAAGCTACCTCCATGTCGCGCCCCGTCGCGGCGGGAAAAAATAATTCTTGCCTTGAAAGGATTTTTTTTCTAAAATAACTAAAATTTTTCATTTTTCAGGATCTTATCGCTACGCGGTTTGCTGATTTTGCTCACAAATCCTGTCGCGACGGACGCGGTATCCCTCATGCGAAAAACAGTCGAAACCTCATTGGGCCCTATCGTGGGGCGTATCGTCAACAATATTCTGATTTTTAAAGGCGTGCCCTACGCCGCTCCCCCCGTAGGCGAGCTGCGTTTCGCCCCGCCGCGGCCCCGCGAACCCTGGGTTAAACCCCTCGAGGCCTTCGCTTTCGGGCCCGTCGCCCACCAGTATTTTTGGAAAGAAAGCTTACTGACCCATAAGCCAAGGCATTTCACTTTTTCCGAGGATTGCCTGACCCTCAATGTCTGGGCGCCCGCCGACGCTTCCCCAACCACCAAATACCCCGTCTTCGTCTATATCCACGGAGGCGGTTTCGCCGAGGGCTCCGCCTCCCAACCCCTGTACGGCCGTTTCGCCTCCTTCGCCCCAGAGAGGGTTCTTTACGATGGCGCGAGCTTCGCGGAAAAAGGGATCGTGGTCGTGACCATCAACTACCGTTTGGGGGTTTTGGGTTTTTTGTGTTCGGAGGAGACCCTTAAAAGGCACGGAAGCACCGGAAACTGGGGCTTTTTGGACCAGATTCTGGCCCTCAAATGGGTGCGGGAAAATATCGGCTCTTTCGGGGGCGATCCCGCGAAAGTCACCGTCGGCGGGGAATCGGCCGGGGCCATGCTGGCTTCGGCTCTCCTCCTGAGCCCACTGGCCGAGGGCTTATTTCAGCGGGCGATTTTTCAGAGCGGGGTGCTCTTCGGAGTCTCGCGGATTCCCATCCCCAAGGGTTCGCTGGAAAAAGCCTTGGCGCTTTCCGCTTCCTTCTTTGAGTTTTTGGGAATCTCCGACTCCCCCGCGGGCTTAAAAACCCTCCAGGAAATCGATCCGCGCGTTCTTTCGCGCCTATCGGCCACGTCCATGGATTTTCGGAACCTTTCGCCCTTTGCCCAGGCGCTGGTCTTTGACGGCGAAATCATCCCGCGCGATCCCCACGCGCGGTTTAAAAACGGCGAGTTTAACCGGGTTGACGCGTTACTCGGCTTTAACCTGGACGAGGGCAGCCTTTTTCTGCCCAGGGAAGCCAACGCGAGTTTGTTAGAGACCATCCTCCTCTGCTTCTTGGGCCCCGAGGGGACTCGGGCCTTCCGGGACAGGTTTCCCGCGAACGCCAAAAATCCTCCCTACGAGCGCGTCCGCCAAGCCATCGCTTTCGCCATGTTCTCGGCGGGCGCCAAAAGATTCGCGGATCTCGTCTCCCAATACGCCAAAGTCTTCATGTACCGTTTCAATTTCGCGACCATTCCCGGTCGGATGATGGATTTGGGCGCCCACCACGGCGCCGAGCTCTTTTTCGTCTTCGGCTCCTTTCCCTTCGCGGGGACCTTGTGGGGAGCGGGCACCAAAAAGCTCTCGGAATTTACGCAATCCCGCTGGAGCAACTTCATTAAATACGGCGATCCCAATCCTCCCCGCCTCGCCGAGGGCCATGAGGAGCGCTGGCCGGAGTATGACCGTAAGGGGGCTCGGGCCATGACGCTGGACAGGGAGAGCAAAGCCGCCGAGCTGCCCCAAAAAGACGATTTGGATTTCATGGCGGATATTTTTTGGGGCGAGATTTAATAAAGCCGCGCGAGACGGCGGAAAATTTTTAATGGGGAGATTTTGCCCATAGGACGCTCCGCGCGTGGCGCTTCGCGTCCGTTTTCGCCACTTTTATGGGCCAGGGCGCGCGGACTACTTCGCGGCCTTTCCGCTCCAAGCGGGGGCCGCGCGCGCCGAGCGCCAGGGCGATAGGCTTCATTTTTCCGCCGATTGCCGGCGACTCGCGCGGGGGGGAAGCGTCGCGACAGCCGCGTGGCGCGGCGCGAGCTTTTAAAGCGAAACGGGGGAGAAAGGCGAGGGCGCGAAATTTGGCGCCGCGCCTTCCGGGAGCGACGGCGACGCCCGAGGGGGGCCTCGCGGCGAGAGCGGAGCGCGTAAAAGACGCGCGCCTTGGCGTGGGCGCCGTAAAGAGTGGCCTTTGGGGGAAGAGAGGCGCGAAAGAGGCCTTGTCCATTGGGAAAAGCCATTGCTATTCGCGCGTGGAGCGTTTAATATCGGCTCAATTGGATGGAACGATATCCCCGAGCGCGGACAACAAAGGCGAAAAGCTCGCTTTCGCGTTTTAGGCGCGAAATATCGGAGCCTAAGGCTAATGACCAATGGCTAAGAGGCTAAGGGAGCGATCGGGAAATTAGGCGCCAAGCGCGAGGCCCTAGCCTTTCTTTGGCTCTTTTGGAGCGTCACTCGCGCCCGTGGCCCGCTCGCGCGGCCCCCGGACGTTTCAGTCTCGCTCCTCGCCTCTAGTCGCCCGGGCGCTTGGCGCGGAAGCTAACCCCAATCCGCGCGAAGGATTTCAGGCGGGAGCCTCTCCGCCAGCGGCCCTTGAGCCCCTTTTGGGCGGGCGGTCGCGCGCGCCCCTATCGGAAAAACTTCGCCAATCCGCGCGGGGGAAACGATAATCTGGCTCTCAAAGAGTTCGCGCGCGACGGCTCGGAATTCCAAGGCGAAAGCGCCGCGAAGGGGGGGGATGGGTCGCTCGCGGACGCCGTTGCGGCGTTTGGATTGAGCGCGCCGCCTTTTCAGCTTGGGCGAGGGGCGAGAGGGGCTTGGACGCGCGCTTGGGCTGAATTTTAACGAGAGGCGGGATGAGGGCCGTGGCTTTAAGACGGAGCGAAAGCTCACCGCGAGTCAAATGAAGGCGTTCGGCTTTACGCTCAGATGTCGGCGCGCGAGCGGAAAAAACGAGCGCGGAAACGCTCCGGAGGCTCGCGTTAGTTTAACGGGGCGCGGTGGGAGGCCTTTATCAGCCATATTCGCGCTCAGAGAGGTTACAAGAGGGTATATGACGTTTACGCGCGTTTTTAGCCTTGGCCTTTTAAGTTTTCTGATCGCGGCTTTCGCGCTCGCGCCGAGCGCCCACGCCGTGGAAATAACTAACGATCTCGGGATGGAATTCGTTTTAATTCCGGCGGGGTCTTTCTTTATGGGGAGCGACCGCGAAGATAACGGCGGCAATCCGGACGAAACTCCTTCCCACCGCGTCGCCTTAACTCAGTCTTTTTATTTGGGAAAATACGAGGTTACGCAGCGGCAGTGGAATATCGTCATGGACGCGAATCCGAGTTCCGCGCGAGGAGATTCGCTTCCGGTCGAAAATATTTCTTGGGACGACGCCAGCGATTTCATCGCCAGGCTCAATCGGCGCGAGGGGACCGGCCGTTATCGCCTCCCCACGGAAGCCGAATGGGAGTTCGCCGCCCGGGCCGGGACGACGACTTCCTATTTTTTTGGGAATAACGATGATGACCTCGGGTTATACGCCTGGACTAAGGATAACTCGGGGGATGGCTCGGGGGATAACTCGGGGAGAAAAACCCATCCCGTGGGGGGAAAACTTCCCAATCCATGGGGATTATTTGACATAACTGGCAACGTTTGGGAATGGGTCGCCGATATCTACGACAAGGGATATTATTCCGTCAGCCCCGACGCGGATCCCAAGGGTCCTTCCGACGGCGATAAGAAAATGGTGCGCGGATGTTCCTTCTTAACCGTACGGAGTAACTGCCGCGTGGCGTTTAGGGGTTGGCCAACGCCGGATATTCGCGAGGATCTTGGCTTTCGCGTGGCTTTTACGGCGGAATCCGCCACTACAAAGCGCCTGCGTCTTCGCAAATAAGGCGCGGCTAAAGTTTAGGCGCGCGCGTGAGCGCGTTTAGGCTTTCTCGCGTTCGCTTCCCGCCGTTTCCAGGCTCGCGGCGGCGTCTCCAGGCTTTGTCGCTTGGGGGAAACGCGCCAAATATCTTTTCGCGAGTCTTCGCTAGCGGCGCGAGACTTTCAAGGGGCGTTACGGCGCGCCGCACTGTGGCGCGAACGCGCCATAGGGCGCGGGAGATGAAGCCTTCTATAGCGCGTTAGCGCTTGCGAACAGGTCACGATTTTAGTCATTTGGGCGCGATATTTAGCCCATACTTCGCTTTATCCAGCTTCCAAATTATTCTTCTCCGCGATTTTTGGACGCTCTTATGAGGAGCCTAATTTTTGAAATATTATACGCGCCGTTAAAGGCGCCGCGCTTCCCGCGGGGAGGGGCGCGAGACCCACGCCTGACGGCTCGCGCTCGCGACAGTCGGAAGCAATCGTGGCGGCGATGGACGATACAAAATTATCGTAAGCTTACGACGCGAAGTTATATAAATAGTGGGGCGTTGATGGCGGCGGGCCGTAACGCGAGTAAACGCCGCGCGGGCCATGAAACGATAGATTCGGAAGCCGGCCCGCCATAATATCGGAGAATGCCGCCGACTTGAGGGCATATTGAGCCCAGGCGCGCCGGAGTCAGCTCAAAATTTGGGAACGGAGGCGGCCCAATACGGCGATTTTCCGCGATTCGCGAGAATATCCTAAAAATTGTATAAAATTTAGCGTTTTTGAATGTCGTGACGTTAAAGGCTTGAGGTCTCGCGGAAAATCCAAGCTCCTTGGCCGCGAAGGGTTTAACGCTCGAAATTCGCGGTTAATTTTCGCGCGTGAATAATTGGAGCGTCAACCGTAAAGGGCTGGTTTTGGGTGTATCTAAAAATAGCACTTCAGAAAAAAATATGTTATTATCAATTTAACCTCGTGAAAGAGGCGAAAGATAGGTCTAAAATGAGTAAAGATGAGGAAAAATCAGGCCAAAGCGATGATTATTTCGGCCTTTCCGACAATTTGATCCCGCTTTTAGAAGAGTTAAAGGCGTTAGAACTAACAGATGACGAGGTTCAAATTTTATCTAATATTATACGAAACATTTCATCTAAAGTTAATAAAAATAATATTAATGAGAATAATTTACCTTCAATAATTCAAATTGAATCTTTAATAGATAATTTGCTTATCAATTTTAAGTCATTAACTCTGGACATTATTCAAAACAAACTTTCTTCCATTAATCAAGATATTGTGGTAGCTAAAAAAAACTGAACTTTCCGAAAACGGAATCAAAGTAAGGAAAAACCGTTATTACGCTCGGACCATGCTTTCTTGCTTTGGTCCTTTGACCTTTAGTCGTTTAGCTCTTCTCCCTTCGTCGCAGGAGGACGCTCAAAAGCTTAAAGAAGCGGGTTACGGAAAAATTATCTTCCCACTTGACGAAGCCCTTGGAATAGTCAACTTGCCCTTTAAAATGACAGTGTCAACCATGCTTGAAGTCGCCTATTGGGCACAGTCCTCATCGTCCTACGAACTTGCGGCGAAACAGATTAAACATGCTAGGGGTCTTGATACAAATATTGAACGAATCAGATCGGTAACCAACACAGTTGGGCAAATTGTATTTGATAATGACGTAAGAGAAGCAGAAAAAGCGTTAGAAATTCTAGATTCTGGAAATTTGATATTCAAAGAAAGCGATAATAATCACATTTTATATCTTGAAACTGATGGAGCTATGGTTCATACGAGACAGGAAAATGTACAAGGCTCAACATGGAAAGAGAATAAACTTGGAGTAGCTTTCTCATCTGAACATTTCAGCTATTATTATGACAAAAAAACTCAGAAAAAAAGGCCTCGTACGGGGAAAAGAGAATATAGGGCTTATGTGGGTGATGTTGAAAATTTCAAAAAGCATTTTTTTGCTTTGGCCATTAGAAATGGATATGGCTCTTTTCAAAAAACAATTCTTTTGGGTGATGGTGCAACCTGGATTCGGAATATGCGTGACGAATTGTTTCCAGATGCCCAACAAATTCTAGACTATTTCCATCTTTCTGAAAATACCTCAACTTTTTTTAAAAGTATATTTGATAAGGATGAACAAAAATGCAAAGACTGGACAGAGAAAATTTGTGAGTTTTTATAAATAGCGAACCTGAAGAAGCCAAAAGAGAAATTATATCATTAGGCAACAGACTATTATCTAAAAGCACATTCAATTTACTTAATTATATAAATAATAATGAAGATAATATTGACTATAAAAAATATATCGAAAATGGTTATTTTATCGGTAGCGGGGTTATTGAAAGTGGCAATAAGAGCGTCCTCCAACAACGGTTAAAGCAACCTGGGATGCGTTGGAATGTCGAGTGCGCGCAAAATATGGTGACGCTGATGTCTAAAGCTAAATGCGGTTTATGGCATCAAGATGTAGTATTGCCGGTTTTAAAATTTTATGGGGCAAATATTGAACAGCTCAAAAATTTTTCCCTTCTCAGGTGCTTTTTTTAGATACACCCGCTGGTTTTTCGCGCCTTGATCTTGTCTAGTCGTCATGGTATAATATAAAATATAATTCATAATCGCCTCATAATCGCGCTTATTTTTTTAGTGAAGAGGAAATTTGATGACTAAGTTTATATTAATTTACATGACGACGCTCTCCATGGCCATGGCTGGCTGCGTCCCTATTATTCCAGATTTATTTTCGCCTTTCGTTCAAGGGATGGAAGCCGCTAACCGAGAGAATTGGAATGATAGAACGCGATGGATGATCTCGGATGACATCAATTATTTCATTGAGACGGGAGATTACCGGGCGTTGTGTCACGCCGCTATGCTTGGCTCAGTTAGATCCGCGGCCGTTTTGCGCGAAGATGGGATCGGTTGTCAAATCTATACGAGTGGCGGAAGAAAATATATTAGGACGGTTGTATTGTAACTTTTATTATCCGCGACTGAGCGCCTATGATTTATTCAAGGCCCAACGAACGAACCGAAGTCTTCAAGCCGCGTTTATCGTTTTACTGGGCTTTGATGATAATTGGCGACGCGGCAAACAGTGGAGAAAAATTTGACCAGATTAATAATTTTAATGGTTATATTCGCGTTCACGCCATCGGTATCTTATGGATGGCCAACCTTAGTTTTGAATAAACATATGACGGCGGACGATGTTTATAAGCAAACCGGATATGAAATATTTTCCAACGGCGGGGACGAATGTGACTGTGTTTATTCAAATGAATGCGTGAGTTACTATTTTAGTAAGCCAATGACTGTCGTTATTCCATGGTCAAACGATAAATTCGATATCTGCGCCGATGATTGCGAATATATAGGAATGCGTATAATAATGTGCCCTGATGACGATCAAAACAGTATGATATCAAATTTATTCCCAGGTCTTTTTGATAGAAAGTATAAAATTGTGGACGTGGAATTCGAAGAAGAATAAACAGCGCGCGCCGACGCGAGGCGCCGCGCTTCCTGCTGGGGCGCGAGCCCCTCGTCTGACGACTCATGAGCGACAGTCAGAAACAATCGCGGCGACCATGGAGGCGAATGGCGTCTACGCGCGAATTAATTTCGGGTTAGCTATTATGAATTAGGAGGCGCCTTAAGACCCGGTTAGTTGAAAAAACATCTCGCTCAATATACTTTTAAATATTCGCGCGAGAGTTCCCCCGTATTTGCGAGCGAAGTCGCGAACTGTCAAAACGGGATTCTCCAGCCGCTGGAAATCGGCGTGGGGATCGCTTATGGACGGCTGGAAACGGACCTCAAAGGCCGTCGCGCCAGTCGGCTCAACTTTCAGTCAAAAATCAGAGCTATCAATAGAAATGAGGGGAAACGGAATAATAGTTTCCTTTCGCGATAGTATTATCCTCTCCGAGGATTGGACCCAGATTTTTTAGCGTTCAAGTGCCAATGTTAGGCGCCGAAAGGGACCGTCCGCCTACGGATTAGTTTGGCGGCGGTTATCATCAAGGCTCCCTCACGGGCGCTTTTTGGGCGGGCTCTTCGGCGAAGTATTTCGTTCGCGGCGCTTGGCGTTTTCGCCTGAGACCTTAGCGCTTCCTTCGGTTTTCCGCGCTTTGTTTTCGCTGTTCCTTGGACGGTCTTTAGCGCGCAGCGGAGCGTCATTCGCGGCGGGATCTCCCGCGCCCAGCGGCGGGTTTGGCGGGGCGGCGCTCGCCGTATTTTGGGCGCTTTTTGGGCGGCCCTTTCCTCTGGCCTTTTGACGCGCGCTAGGCGAATCCGAATCTTGCTTACGCGGCCGCTTGTCCGATTTTTCCGCGAACGGAGGGGAAAGAGATAAATGTTTGAGGATATTTTTTTGATCCTCGTTAAGTTCATCTAATATTTGAGCGCGATCAAAGGAAGCTAACCGCGCGTATTTCATTTTAGCGAGCGCTTCGCTCGCGGAAAACCCGCTACCGGACAGCATGTTATTGAGGAAAGTATACGCGGATGTCGCTATAAACGATATTAGCATTACGCCTCGAATATAACTTTCCGAATACTCCCGCTCCGGGGCCTCGCCGATATATGTGTTAACGATGTCCGTCAATCGCGTGACCGTTCGCTTTAAGTAATACAAAGGCAAAATTTCTTTTTTGGAAAATTCTTGTGAGGACAATAAAACAAATTTACCGGCGTTGTCAAACGCCTTCTCAAATTGCTTCTCGCTGTCCTTGTCGTCTTCGTCGCGCGCGAAAAGCGCGTTTGTTATATCTTCGTTCGATTGAAAGTAGTCAAACGTAAGATAGGCGAATAATTGACGCCCATCAAAATCTATCGTGGTATTTTTTACGTAATATAATTTTCTTTCGCGGTTTTCCCCGAGGATTACGGCGTTATCAAAGCGCTTAAAATCAGCGTCATAATTTTTCATGAGTTTCGCGTGCCTCTTTCCCATTGGAGGCATTTTAAAAACTACCGGAATTTCAGAGTCTAATACATCATTGATATTTTTCACTCCAGCGATATTTTTCTCAAAAGCGATAACGCCACTCACTACCGCGAGTTTTAAGTCGACGTCATAATATTTCAGAAAATTAATCGTGCTAAACAACGCTAAAAACCCAGGTAAAAACCCCTTATGTAGCCGCAAAGTTATTGGCAATTTAGTATTGTAGTCAACGACATACGTTATCTTCATCGGAAAACTCATAAGATCCCTGGGCGTTAATGGCGGGGTCAAAAATGATTCTATATCACGCGGTAAATCATAGCTATCTACCGCCACTGGGAATAATATTTGCTTTTTAATGTCTTTCCGCGTAATTATCGTGTCTAAATATAATTCCGTAAATCTGTTAAAATTCTCCTCAGAGCCTAACTCGGAGTGAAATTTGCGCATTCCCACCAAAGAGTCGACTTTCGCTTTGGGATAGAGAACGCTCGCGTACGATTTTGGGTACCAGTCTTTAGCGTATTTTAAATCGATATTTTCTGACAGCTTATAGCCGACAAGCGCCTTAAGGGTATCTTTTTTTGACGGCATCAGGTTGTCTAACACAAGGTTAAGGCCGGTTTTTTGGAGAATCTGGTCAATCAGCCATATGTCGCCGAAACCATATATCTTAGGGGCGGGAGCGTTTTCAATTTTAGGATAGGCGGCGATGGACATTGTTTTAACCCCTTATCGAAGAAGAGCGAACCGTCGGCGCGAACGCGGAGCTAAAAAAAACTCTCCGCTCTTCGCTTTCCTAAATTCGCGAGACATATAGATTCGCGACGGATATTTCCGCGTCTTCGCGCGACATGTTTTCGCTCTTTGAGCGCTAAACGTCTCATTGGCGTAATTTCGTCGCCGCTCAAGCCTGGAAGTGGGAGAGAGCTAAAAAAATTCCGAAGCGAAAGACAAGAGGCGCCGTTGGCGGGTAGCCCCGCGCGGCCGCTCTCCCGTTCCGCCGCGACTTACGCCCCTTCCGAAGCGTCTTTACGTTCCGCCACTCGCCTGGCCTCTTTAAATTTGACCCTAAAATATTGAAAGAAAAATATATAACGGAATCTGGAACAAAGCAAGTTTTTTTGAGCCGCTCGCGGCTATTTTTAAAGAGAGCGCGCGCGAGTCGCCTTAGCCTCCGCCAAGGTCTTTGGATAACGCGGGTTACGAATACTGACGATTTTGTTTAAAGGTCTCTCTTTTCCAGATTTCCCCAAAACTTTTAGAGCCGTCTTCTCGCGGAAAGCTGGAGCGAGCCGTCTTCTCGCGGAAAGCTGGAGCGAGCCTCCGGGCCCGCTCGCTCCTGAGCCGCCCTCTGGCCTCCTCGCGCGGAAAAAGCCGCGCCGCGAGTCTCTTGAGCCCGCCCCCAGGCCCAGGGCGCCATCCAACCGCGTGGCGCGCCAAGCGCCAATCCTCAAAACGGGAGAATGGCGCGCGAGGCCGGCGGACGCTCTCCGCGAGCCTATTGGGGCGGCGTATTTTTTAGGCCTTCGCGCGCCGCTCTCGCGAGCCTTCCTGGGGGCGGGGCCTCCCATTGGTTTGGGGGCGGCTCCCGAGAATTCTTTTGGGGCGGGCGCGCGCCAAAAGGGGCGGGACAATATCGCGCGCCAAAGCGCGGCAAGGCCCGCGGGCCATCCATTTGCCACGCGCGCGAGGGAAGCCATTGACGCGTCCCCTCTTCTTGACGCCCCCCCCAGGGGCCTTTCTGGGGCCGTGGGCGGGCCCCCAAAAGCCTTTAGGCGACGACGCCGTATTTACGGACGTACCCGCGGGGGGTAACGAGGCGATCGCGGTAGACGAAGCTTGAGACGTTTCCGATAAAGAGGATTGTCTGCATATCCACTTCCTCGACGTTTAAGCTTCCCAGGGTCACGATTTGGGCGCTCTCGCCCGCGCGACCCACCCGAGAGGCGACTCCCACCGGTGTCGCGGGCGGGAGGTTTTTTAAAAGGATATCCGCCGCTTCCCGAAGCCGGGTCGGCCTCCCGTGGCTGCGCGGGTTGTAGAGAACAATCACGAAGTCGGCTTGGCTCGCCAAATCCAGGCGTTTTTTTATTTTTTCCCAGTCGGTGAGCCGATCCGAGAGGCTAATGGCGCAAAAGTCGTGGGTCAGGGGCGCCCCCAGGAGGGCCGCCCCCGCGGCGAGGGCCGGGATTCCAGGGATAACTTGGAGGGACAGTTCCCCCGCTTTTTCCCCCAATGGGACCTTCAAAGCGGCGGCCACCTCGAAAACGACCCCGGCCATGGCGTAGATCCCGGGATCCCCGCCGGAGACGACTCCGACTTTAAGCCCGCCCTGGGCGAGTTTAATGGCTTCCTCGGCCCTTTTGGTTTCGGCGGTCATGCCGCTCGCGATTTTTTGGGCGCCCGGGCGAATAAAGGGCTCGGCCTGATCCATGTAGAGCTTGTAGCCGATAACGGCGTCGAGAGAGCCCAAGGCCTCTTGGGCTTTGAGCGTGACGCCCGCGCGCCCTTCCGAGCCTAAGCCGATAACCTTTAGGGTAAAAGGGCTATGGCGCAGGTCGCCGTCTTGCATTTTTGTTTCGGGACTAGAAGGGGGCCCATCTTGGCCGCGAGTAAGGCCGCTGCTTCGCATACGGAAGACACTCCTATGTTGCTGAATACCATCTGGGAAGGATTGGGGGTGGAAACGGTGGAGAGGGTTTCCTTGGAATGGGTAATGAGGGGAATCGCCCAGCTTTTGGCCAACTCCAAAAGGGCGGGCTCCGCCACCCGGGTCTCCACGGTGGAGAGGATGACGATGGAGCGGCGCGCTATCTGGAATTCCGCGAAGACCTTGTCCAAAAATTTTTCCAACTCCGCGAAGGCCAGGCCCCGGTGGCAGCCCACCCCCAAGGAGAGGACGGGTGGCCGGAGGGCCAGGGCCTCGGGGGGAAGGGCCTCGGCGCGGTAGCCCACGTAAACGGAAGGCCCTTTGGGATAAGCGGGGTTTTCGGGGTCAAAGGCGGCGACGGAGTCGAGGACCGGAAAGGAGTCGGCCCACTGGGCGAGCTCGGGGAGCAGAAAAAGGTCGGGGTCGTAAACCGGAACCTTGCCGCCTTCGGAAAGCTCCCGGGAAACGGCGGGGAGCCGGGCGAAGTTCTCGACGACAAGCCCCAGGTTGCGGGCCACCACCTCCATGGCGGGTTTGGAGGCGATGTCGGTGGCCGTGTTGATGACCGGGGAGCCCCCGGTGATGGCGGCGACCTTGCGGGCGAGGTCGTTGCCGCCCCCCAGGTGCCCGGAGAGGAGGCTGATGGCGTACTTGCCGTCCTGGCCAAGGCTTACGACCGCGGGATCGCTTTTTTTGTCGCGGACGAAAGGGGCCACCGCCCGCACGGCCAGGCCCGTGGCCGCGATGACGACATGTCCCTGGTACTTGAAAAAAGAGCCGCTCATGTGTCGGCAAAAACCCTCAAATGCCTTGGCGGGATAAGCGGTTTTATCCATGAGCCTCTTGGGGATATGCAAATCGGCGCGCAGGCCCGCGCAGATCTTTTCCGCGATGATGAGCCCGGGAATGGTGAGGGCGTAAACGGCGATCTTAAAATTGGGATCCGCGGGCGCGTTCACGGCTTGGCCTCCCTGTGGGCGTGGGAAAAACGCTTGTCGTAGAGATGGGATTTGGCGACTTTCTGGCCCTTCTTCAGGGCTTCCACCGCCGGGCCCGTGACGATGAGGGAATGGCGGTCAAGGCCCGCGTCGGCGAGCGTTCCCGCGAGAGCGCCGCAGGTGGTCCAGAAAACGCGCGCGTCCGGCCAGGTGGCCCGGTAGAGGATCGCGACGGTCGCGTCCTCGCCGTAGGCCTCCGCGAGGATCCGGCTGACTTCCGGCCCTTCGGCGGCGGAGAGGTAAAGGGCCAGGGAGGCCCGGTGCCGCGCCAGGGAGGCGAGATCCTCGCCCTCGGGCATGGGGGTGCGCCCCTCGACGCGGGTGACGATAAGGGTTTGGGTGAGTTCCGGGAGGGTGTACTCGAGGCCCAGGGAGGCGGCCCCGGCGAGGGCGGCCGTGACTCCGGGAATGACCTCGTAGGGGACGGAGTTCGCCTTCAGGATTTCAAACTGCTCGTAGACGGCCCCGTAGAGGCTGGGGTCCCCGGTGTGGAGGCGGACCACCTTTAAGCCGTCGCGGTGTCCCTTAATCAGAAGGGCGCAGATTTCCTCCAAATTCAAGGGCGCCGAGTCCACGACCTCGCAGCCCTCGCTTTTATGGGACAGAATTTCGGGATTGACCAGGGAACCGGCGGTGACGATTAAGGACGCGTCGCGTAGGGCCTTCTGGCCTTTGACGGTAATCAGTTCCGGATCTCCCGGGCCGGCGCCCGCGAAGATTACCGGATATAATTTATCGCTCATCTAAATTCACCTTAAGCTAGAAACGCGTAACGGCAAGGGTTACGCCATGGGGAAAAGAGGAAGACAAGAAAGACGGGTATCCCGAAGGGCTCAGAGAAAGTTTGGCCGCGGACGGCCGTCTTTCCCGCGCGGGGCGCGCGCTTGTCTTATCGCTCGCGAAAGAGCGGAAAGCCGATGAAAACGGGGAAAACCGCGAAAAAAGGAAGATAAAAAAAGGGAAAGAAAAGGATAAAGATAAGGAATAAGGAAAAGACGGGAAACAAGAAGGGAAAAAGGCGGCTAGAAGACGCCCTTGACGAGATAGACCTGGTTGCCGGGCTTAAAATAGAACGATTTCCCCAAGGGTTCCTGACGCGCGGAGGAAACCTGGTAGATTTCCGGGAGCGCGCGGTTATGGGTAAGGGCCTCGGTCGCCAAGCCAAGGCTTCTGAGGCTGATGGTCGAGGCCACGACGATTCCCGGGGAATTTAATTTTTCCCGGCCCTTTTGGATCAGCTGGGGCAAATCTTCCCCGCCTCCCCCCAAAAAGATCCGGTCCGGTCGGGGAAGGCCTTCCAAGAGTTCCAAGGCCTCCCCCAGGCGGAACTCCACGTGGAATAGCCCCCGGCGGGCGGCGTTTTCCCGCGCGTCCCGCAGGCGGTCGGGGTTTTTTTCGAGACCGTATACCGCCCCGCGCGAGAGAAGCGAGCCCGCCTCCGCCGACACGGACCCGGAGCCAGCCCCTATGTCCCACAGCGTCTCCGCGCCCGAAAGGCTCAGAAGGCCCAGGGCGAGGGCGCGGACCTCCCTTTTGGTGATGAGGCCCTTTTCGTGGAGGTAATCCTCTTCCGGGGCGCCGATGGTCGTGGGGAGAAAGGCTTGGTTTCTTTGGAGGACGACGAGGTTTAAGGGAGCGAAACGCTCCCGCTCGGCCTCGGCCAAGGCCAGCTGGACAATTCTTTCGTCGGGGGCGCCCAGGTTTTCGAGGACGGTCATGTCCCAGCCCCGCGCGCCCCGGGCGAGGAGGGCGCGGGCGATGGCGTCCGGGGAATTGCGGGGATCCGTGTAGACCGCCACGCGCCCCGGGGACGCGGGCCGCCCGGCGCGGTAGAGAGCGCTATAAAGTTGGGGCCAATCGCCGTCGCGCCCGTGGAGGCTGACGACCTCCGCCCCCGCCCAGGTGGTCTTGAGGCGGGCGAAGGCCTTTTGGACGGTCGTGGTCGCGGGCCAGACGCTCACCCGCTCGGGAGGGACGACGGCGAGCAACTTTTGGGCCAGCCCGTAATAATTGGGGTCCCCCGAGGCCAGGACCACGGTCTCGCGCTCCTGGGAGAGCTTTTCGAGCTTTAAGAGCCAGTCCACGAGGTTCCCGGAGAGCGGCTCGAGGCTCGCGGCGTAACCCGAAAGGCTTTGGAGCCAGCGGGGGGGGCCGGCGATGACCTCCGCGTTCCTTAAAAGCGCTTCCTGGCGCGGGGTCAGCTCGGACGCGTCTTCCAGGCCCATGAGCGTTAGCATCGTTTTCGCCATTTTTCGCGTCCTTGTCGCCGCGCGCTTGTGACCCGGGCCCCCGCCGCGGCCACCGGGCGCGGCCTCCTGGCGGGAAAAAGCCACCTTAAGCCTCGCGGAAGGCTAGGGATTTGCCGTCAAAATCAAAGATCCGCGCCCAGAGTCGCGGGCCGGGGCCGACGAAACCCCGCGCGGAGGCGAGGACGCGGTCCGCGATGGGGACAACGAGGGAAAGGAGGCCCCCGTCCTTGAGGATATTGAGGGCCGCCAGGGCCGTGGGGGCCCCCGCGAGGGCCTCCAAAAGGCGCGGGGGTACCCCGGGGAGCGCGCTAAAGAGGGGCGCCAAGGCGAGCTCGCTTTGGTGGGCGTGGGTATAGGGAAAGCCCAGGGCCTGCTTGGCGGCCTTGCCGAAAAAGACGGCGAGGCCGATTGTCTTAAAGCCGCTTTTGGCGGCGAGCTTGAGGCCCCCGCTGAAAAAATCGGCGATTTGGACAAAGGCCTCTTCCGGGAGATCGGGGCGGGCGGCGCGGGCGAAGCCCTCGCTTCTCCCGCCCGTCGCGAGGACCGCCTCCTCCAGGGAAAGGGCGCGCGCCACTTTCAAAGCGCTCGCGATGGTCGCGATATAGGCGGAATTGGAAAAGGGGCGCACCAATCCCGTGGTCCCCAGAACCGAAAGGCCGCCCACGATTCCGAGCCTGGGGTTTAAGGTCTTTTGGGCTAAAATTTCCCCTTTTTCGATGAAGACCGTCGCCTTCAGTCCTTCGGCCGCGCCCTCGTGGAAGGGAGCGAGACTCTCGCGGAGCATCGCGCGGGGAGTCGGGTTGATGGCGAATTCCCCCGGGGGGAGGACGAGGCCGGGCTTGGTGAGGCGGCCCACCCCGGCGCCGCCCGCGATAAGGAGCCCTGGAGAGGCGGTCGGGCGGATAGTGGCCCCCACCCGGGCCCCGTGGGTCACGTCCGGGTCGTCGCCGGCGTCCTTGACGACCACGGCGGTCGCTTCCCCGTTCCGGATGCGGGACTCGGCGATGGGGACGCGGAGTTCCTGGCCCTTGGGAAGCCGTATAGTCACCGCGTCGGGAATCGCCCCGTCCCGCCAGCCGATCGCGGCGGCCTTGGCCGCGGCGGTGGCGGCCGCGCCCGTGGAAAAGCCGATTCGGAGGTTTTCGCGTTTAGCGCTCAAGAAAATTCAATCCGAAATATGGTTATGGGTCCCCCAAGGCGACAAAGGCGCCTATGGCGCTCTCGGCCCCGGGGGAGAGGGGCCGCGAGCTTCTGGAAAAAGCGCGGGTTCCCCGCGACGCTCGCGCGGAGCGCTTTATAGGTCTACCCTCAAGCTTTTCAGTCGCGAAAATAGCACAGGGGCGCCTGGGCTGTCCACCTCTGGCCCCCGGGCCCCCTGGCGGGCCGAAAGGCCGCTCGCCAATTCCGGCGAATCAGGTAAAACTAAATCACGTTCGGACGCTCGCCCCATCCCGGTTCAGGCGCCGGAACGTCGCCGCCAGTGGCGGCGCGTCATTTTATCTGGGCCTGGAATGGAGGTAACCCATGACCGTTATCAGCGAAACCATGGAAATAACGGAAGATCGCCGCTCGCGTCTTGACCTGGAGTCGCCGGACGACCTTCCGATCGGGAAGGCGGAGTCGCGCTTGACTGTTAATCCGCTTCGCCCCATCCCGGCCCACAAACCCTTTGAGGGCCTCTTCGGGGTCTTGAAAAACAAAAAATCTTTTGACGGCGACGGGGTGGACTCGCGGAGGCGATGGCGCGACGAATGGCCCGAACGAAATACGAAATACCTTCTGGACGCCAAAGTTCGCGAGTTCGCGTAGCGATATTGACATAAGCGACAGCGAGAATATAATTTCGAGAAACGAACGAATCTTCATAAACCCGCGCGGCGGGCGCGGAGCGCTAAATTGAGGCGCCAAGCCTCTAACTTAAAGCGCCCAAACTTAAAGGCGTCCAAAAATTCCTTCGCGCCTTCCCCGGCGCGCGCTTGAAGCGGGCCATGTCTTGGTAGCGCGGGGTGTCGCCTATTTATAAATGAAGCGCTGGACCTCAAGCGGCGGGCCACTCCCCCGCTTGGCAATAAATTGTCTTCGCGTGGGAGAACCGATGAAAGTCTTCAGGGAAGATTCGCCGACCGACTGGCGCGAGCGAGTCCCGCCGCGCGCCGTCCTTGCCCTGGCCATGGCCTTCCTGGCCCTGGCGCTGGCCTCGCGAGCGACTGTCGCCGCCGCTGGGCAAGACGCCGAGCTTTCCGGCTCTATAGGCCATGACGTTTACGGCAACGGCGAGCCGACGCTCGGATATGACGCCCCATATCCCGGAGGTACGATAAGCTTGGTACTCCCCCCCATCGGCAACGCGGTCAGGGCCGCGGGCGACGTCACGGTAAGCGGCGGTATTTACGGCGGCGCCTTGAGCAGCGACTTCACCACCGTCTCAGTGGAAGACAACCTGGTCATCGCCGACGACTGGACGTTGGACGGAGGTAATATTTACGGAGGCTACGCGGGTTCCTTGTACGCCGACGTCACGGCCGCGGGCAACCGGGTTTCCTCCGAGGGCGGCGGCGCGCTGGTAGCTTCCTCCTTTATTTACGGCGGCTACGCCTTTTCAGACGGCGCCGCCAAGGCGTGGGAAAACAGCGTCGCCGCCATCGGCGGCGGCGCGACTCTCTCAGGGGGCGGATTTATATATGGCGGTATCGCCCAATCCTCCACCGGCGACGCCCAGGCTGACGGCAACCGTATCGCCGCGGTTAAAGGCGGCGCGGTGACCGCTGACTGGGGGGCTATCTTAGGAGGCTCCGCCTCTACGGGCGCCGGCGACGCGCGGGCCAATGGGAACCAGGTCGTCGCCGACGACGACGGCGCGATTCGCGCGGAAGGTGGCCCGGGCCGTGTCGTGGGCGGTTACGCGGAAACGTCTGGCGCCGGCGACGCCCAGGCCGACGACAACCGTATCGCCGCGGTTAAAGGCGGCGCGGTGACCACTCTCGGGGTTCTCTACGGAGGCTCCGCCTCTACGGGCGCCGGCGACGCGCGGGCCAATGGGAACCAGGTCGTCGCCGACGACGACGGCGCGATTCGCGCGGAAGGCGTCGCGGGCGGTTTCGCCCAATCCTCCACCGGCGATACCCAGGCCGACGGCAACCGTATCGCCGCGGTTAAAGACGGCGCGGTGACCTCTGACGGGGTTGTCTTCGGGGGCTACGCCTATACGCCTACGGGCGCCGGCGACACGCGGGCCAATGGGAACCAGGTCGTCGTCGCCGACGACGGCGCGATTTTCGCGGGCGATAATGTCGCGGGCGGTTACGCGTTTACGAATGGCGCCGGCGACGCCCAGGCCGACGGCAACCGTATCGCCGCGGTTAACGGCGGCGCGGTGAACGCTAAAGGGGTTCTCTACGGAGGCAACGCGTATACGGCCGCCGGCGACGCGCGGGCCAATGGGAACCAGGTCGTCGCCGCCGACGACGGCGCGATTTTCGTGGGCGATGTCGTGGGCGGTTACGCGCGAACGTATGGCGCCAACGCCGCCAGCGCCGCCGATAACCGCGTCGAGATTAGCGGCGGCGCGATAGTCAGGTCTATATACGGCGGATACGCGATGTCCACCTCCGGCGTGGCCACAGCCGACAATAACCGCGCCGCCATTAGCGGCGGGATAAGTGGGGGTATTTATGGAGGTAGAGCGGCATCCGGCGGCGCCGCCAGCGCCGCCAATAACCGCGTCGAGATTAGCGGCGGCGAGGTAACAGGGAATATTTACGGAGGCTACGCGCTCTCCGTCTCCGGCGTCGCCAACGCCTCCAATAACCGCGTCGACATTAGCGGAACGCCGAATTTAACCGGGGCCATTCTTTACGGCGGCAATAACTCCGCCGGGAACGGGGACGTTTTTTCTGACAACGTCCTAAACCTTAAAACTTCCGGCCTGACGGCGGCGGCGGGCCTCGCCAATTTTGAGTTTCTCAATTTCTACCTGCCAGCGAGCGCGCGCGCCGGAGACGTCATTCTCACGATTAGCGGGGTAGCTTCGCTCGAAGACCCCGATAATTCCTCCCGAACGTCCACCGTCGCCATGGCCTCCATCCCCGGGGCGTTCGGCCGGCTTAATCCCGGCGATCGGATCGTTCTTATTGACGCGACCTCTCTGGTGGGCTTGCCCGCCAACGACACGCTTACCGCCGCTCAGGGGGTGACCCTGACCCATAATTTCCTTCTCAATGTTCCCTCCGGCACACAACTGGTGACCACGCTCGCCGGGACGAAGGCCTCGACCGGGAGCGTGGCCCTCTCCGAGGGCTTCCTGGCGGGCCTCGCTTTCGTGAATATGGGCGCGGATCTCGTTGCCGGCCAAGGAACGAGCGAGGCGGCCCGCGCCGCGCGGGAAAGCCTCTCTCCCTCCATGGGGCTCGCGACCTTCATGACGCTCTCCGGCGGCTCGTCGCGCTATAACACCGGTTCGCGCGTGGACGCGCGCGGTCTCTCCCTTCTGGCGGGCCTAGCCTGGGGGCGGGATATAGAGCCTGGGCGCCTGACGCTGGGGGCCTTCTTTGAATACGGCGAAGGGAACTTCGATACCTATAACTCTTTCCCCAACGCGCCTTCCCTGAGGGGCGATGGCGACGCGCGCCATATCGGCGGCGGCCTCTTGGCCAGCGCGGACATAGCCCAAGTCGGGCCGGGAACCTTGCGCGCCGAGGCCTCCGTCCGGGCGGGCCGGATCCGGGTAAATTTCCGCTCCCCCGATCTAGTGGATCCTTGGGGCTTGGCCGCGGAATATGACTCGTCTTCCGCTTATTACGGCGCGAGCCTGGGTCTCGGCTACGAATGGAATCTGACGGATAAAACTTCCCTCGATTTTTACGGTCAGTATTTTTGGACCCGCCAGGGGGGCGACAGCGTCGTCCTTTCCACCGGGGATCCGGTGGATTTCGAGGACGCGGACTCAAGTAGGCTTCATTTGGGGACCCGCCTCTCGCGCGTCTTCTCCGAGCGCGTGAGCGCCCGCGTCGGCGCGGCCTTTGAACGCGAGTTGGCGGGCGCGGCCCGCGCGAGCGTCCATGGCCACTCCTTTAAGGCGCCTTCGCTTAAGGGCGGAACCGGAGTCGGGGAACTGGGACTCGCCATCGCGCCCACGGCGGGTCTCCCTCTTCTGACCCTGGACCTCAGCCTTCAGGGCTACGCTGGTGAGCGCGAGGGCTGGAGCGGGAATATGGCGGTAAAATTGGAGTTTTAAGGGAATTTAGGCCGAAACGCCCGCGCCATAGTCGGGGAGAGGGCGAGTTCCCCCGGGGGGAGGACGAGGCCGGGCTTGGCGAGGCGGCCCACCCCGGCTTCGCCCGCGATAAGGAGCCCCGGAGAGGCGGTCGGGCGGATAGTGGCCCCCATCCGGGCCCCGTGGGTCACGTCCGGGTCGTCGCCGGCGTCCTTGACGACCACGGCGGTCGCTTCCCCGTTCCGGACGCGGGACTCGGCGATGGGGACGCGGAGTTCCTGGCCCTTGGGAAGCCTAATAGTCACCGCGTCGGGAATCGCCCCGTCCCGCCAGCCGATCGCGGCGGCCTTGGCCGCGGCGGCCGCGCCCGTGGAAAAGCCGATTCGGAGGTTTTCGCGTTTAGCGCTCAAGAAAATTCTATCCGAAAATGAAAATATGGCGTTTGGTCCCCCAAGGCGACAAAGGCGCCTTAGGCGCTCTCGGCCACGGGGGAGAGGGGCCGCGAGCTTCTGGAAAAAGCGCGGGCTCCCCGCGGCGCTCGCGCGGAGCGCTTTAGAGAACTTCCCTCAAGCTTTTCAGTCGCGAAAATAACGCGGGGGCGCCTGGGCTGTCCACCTCTGGCCCTCGGTCGGGCTGAAAGGCCGCTTGCCAATTCCGACGAATCAGGTAACCTAAATCAAGTTCGGACGCTCGCCCCATCCCGCTTAAGGCGTCGGAACGTCGCCGCCAGTGGCGGCGCGCCATTTTTACTGGGCCTGGAATGGAGGTAACTCATGACCGTTATAAGCAAAATCATAGAAATAACGGAAGATCGCCGCTTGCGTCTTGACTTGGAGTTGCCGGACGACCTTCCGACCGGGAAGGCGGAGTTGCGCTTGACTATTAATCCGCTTCGCCCCATCCCGGCCCACAAACCCTTTGAGGGCCTCTTCGGGGTCTTGAAAAACAAAAAATCTTTTGATGGCGACGGGGTGGACTCGCGGAGGCAATGGCGCGACGAATGGCCCGAATGAAATACCTTCTGGACGCCAACGTCGCCATCGACTACTTGAACGGCCTTCCCAAGCTGGCCGTTCTATCCGAGCGCCTCAGAGATGCCGAGCTTTACGCCAGCGTGGGCGCCAGGATGGAGTTGTTGTCCTACCACCGCCTTACGTTCGAAGATGAGCCCCCTCGTCCATGCCTTTTTGGCCGACCTGAGCGTCATCCCCATAGACCCAGAAATTGAGCGGGCGACCATCGCCCTCAGAAGGGCCACTCGCTTAAAGCCGCCGGATTCTATCATCGCCGCCACCGCTTGGGTCGTCTAAGCCACTCAAGGCGCCCGCGACCGTCGCATGCTTGAACTCAACTGGCCCGGTTTGAGGACGCTGACTTTCTGAAAACATTGATGTCCACGCCACGACAAGCCAGAAAGCGGTCAATTCGTCCGCCGGGAGGAGTGGTTTCGCTTCGTGAGAAGAAACGCTTTGAGGGACGGAGGAGCCAGGCGGCGACAACTAGGCCGGCCCTGTTCAACTTTCTCGCGCGAGGAATCCCCCGGAATTTGCTCCGTGGAGAAATCGCGCCCTCCTTCCCCGGATCTCATGGCGGCGGGGCGCGGGCGGCGGGAGGAATTAACGTTCTTGGGTATGAGCGCTATGATATAAATCAGGTCGGCGGCGCGCCGCGTTGAAATCATAAGGAAACGCGTCGAAAACCAGGGAAAGCGATGAACAAGGCGTTCGTATTCCGTATATATCCGAACGGGGAGCGGGAAGTCCTGACGAACAAGACTTTCGGCTGACGCCGCTTCGTCTGGAACCGGACGCTGACTGACGGGAAGATCTGGCGTCGGAGCGCCCGCGACACTATCCAGAGCGCCCCCGCTTAAGCGCGAGAAGCGCTGGCCCTGGCCGCGAGAAATCGACAGCGTGGCCCCGCGCGACGTCCAGCCGCGCCAGGAGAAGGCGTTCCGGGACTTCCTTAAGGAACCCCGGCCATTTCAGGTTCCCGAAACACAAGAGCAAGCGCGGGGACAGGCCGAGCTATCCCGCCAATCTGAGCGGCGGGAACATCGAGTTACGGGGCGACGGCGAGCTCAAAGCTCTCGAAGCTGGGCCTGGCGAGGATAGTCCGGCGCGGGGAGATTCCCGACGGCTGGAAACTGAAATTGGCGCCCGTAAGCGGGAACGCCGCCGGGCGGCGCCACGCGGCTCTCCCGCGCGAGTTCGACGCGGCGGCTACGGCGGCGGTCGAGACGGACGCCGTCCAAGGCGCTCGGCCGCGGTTTTTCGACGCCGGACCCGTACGCTAACTCGGACGGGAACAAGCCCGGCAAGCAGCGGCGTTTTCGTGACGCGGAAAAGAGGCTCGCCCGCGCGGAGGAAGCCGCGCGAGCGCGGGAAAGGGAGCGAGCGCCGGAACAAGCGTAAGGAAGAGGGTGGCGAGACGGCGCCTGAAGGCGCGGCGCCAGCGCGAGGATTTCCTCGGGAAGGAGTCGAGGCGGATAGCCAACGCCTTCGACGCCGCGATCGCCTAAGGACATCGACGCGCGGAGCGTGGCCCAGGCGCCGCGGCGCGGCGAGAGCGTGGCCGACAACGGCTGGGGCGCGTTCGCGAACATGTCGCGCCGGAAGCTCGAAGGGCGGGGCAAAAAGTTCGCGCTCATAGACAGGTTC
>JAISCZ010000141.1 GCA_031265205.1 Deltaproteobacteria bacterium | reverse complement strand
CTGTCGCCAGTATGGCCTCCCAAGTCCCTGCTTCTCGAGCCCCCAGAGCGCCTGGTGAGGCTATTGAACAGATGATACCAAAATCCTATAGAATTATCTAATAAAATTCTGTATACCCCGTTCAAACGCTCTTTGACGGCGCCGCGCCGGAGAATCTTTACGCGACCGCCTTTGAGGCCCTCCAGAAAGGCCGGGAACTTGACCCGGAGCGTCTGCGCGCTATCTTCCAGGGTTGGATGCGCGTCAAGGCGCTCGCCGAGTCCAGAAGCGCGCCCCGCGAATACCTGGAACGGGTCGGAAAACGCCTGGCGAGCTTCACCGAACGCGTCAAGGCCAAGGCGCGCGCCGATGGCTTGAGGAGCTTGCGCGAAAACGTCGCGGCTCTTTCCCAAGATCCGCGCTTTCAAAAACTCGGCGACGGGGAGATCGCGAAAGCCGCCTACTGGCGCGGCGCGCTCGCGAGCGTCAAAGCCACGCTAGGGGAGCCCTTCGATCCGACGGCTTTCGACGAGAAGTTAGCCGACCGCGCCAACCTCGCCCAAATCCCTGACGTTGAGCTTCCAGAGATGGAAATCCCACGGGAGCGCGCGAGGAGCCGCGACGAGCCTAGCCCGAGCCCAAAATTCTAGGGGGGACTAAGGCGGGACCGACGGCCGCGTGGGCGCGCCTCTTTAACCGCCGCGCCCGCGCCCGTCCGTTACGTCCCGCGCGCGGGCGGCGGTCTCCAGCCGTTACCCGAAAGTCTGGGAGGCGCTTAGGGTTTCGCCAAATCGCCAAGTCTCCCCTTCGCGCGGCGCCCCGGCCGCGCCAGCCGCCCCGGGGCGGAGCTTAAAAAAAGCCCTGATACCAGGCCATGATTTCCCGCCCGTAGAGATACCAAATGACGGCGGCCAAAGCGAGAAAAGGGCCGAAGGCGATGGGCTTGAGGGCGAGTTCCTCCGCGCGCGCCTCTTTCAGCTTGCCCCCCGAGGCCAACGCGATGACCGCCAAAAGGCCCAAAATGGTCGCGAGCAAGGCCACGGGCGGGACGGCGGCCCAGCCCAGAAAGAGCCCGATAAGCCCCAAAAGGGGCGGATCCCCGTCCCCCATGCCTTTTCTGCCGCGCCAGAGCTTATAGCCGCGCGAGACCAGAAAAAGGAAGAAAAAGCCTAAGAGAAATCCCGCGACTCCCCCCAAAAGGCTGACGAGGCGCGGGCTCGCGCCGGCCATGATAAATTTGTCCCAGAAATAAGCGCCCGGGAGCCGGGGGTCGGGGCTGACGAGCGCGCCGATAAACCCCAAAAGGTAGGTGGGATAGACAAGCTGATTGGGGATGACCATCAGCTCCAGGTCAATAAAGGCGATGGCCGTCAGGGCGAGAACAAAATAATAGTAGATAAAAAAGCGCGGGGATATTCCCTCGATGGAATACAGGGACAGGGCCAGGATGGCCGCCATGAGCTCCACTAAGGGGTAGCGGAAGGAAATGGGGGCCCGGCAGTGGCGGCAGCGTCCGCGGAGGCGCAGCCAGCCGAAGAGGGGGATATTGTCGCTCCAGGAAAGCGGCTGTTGGCAGTGGGGGCAGAAGGAGCGGCGGGGCCGCGCGAGGCCTAGGCCTTCCCGGGGAAGGCGGTAAATGACCACGTTCAGAAAGCTTCCCAGAGCGAGTCCCGCCAAAAAGATTACGATGGGTAAAACGATCCCGGCCGGGCCCTCAAAATACATGCCGTCACCCTCAGGAAGAAAAAAGGGGCGCGCCGCGAGCGGCCAGCGCCTCTCCCTTTAGGAGAAGATCTTCTCCATCTTCTCGTTCAAGGTGTCCGCGGTGAAGGGCTTAACGATATAGTTGGAAACCTTCGCTTTCACCGCCTCGATGATGTTTTCCTGCTGGGCCTCGGCGGTGACCATCAGAAAGGGTATGTCCTTAATGCGCTCGGAGCCGCGAACGTGGCGCAAAAGCTCAATCCCGGTCATGTTGGGCATATTCCAGTCGCTGATAATGAGGTCGAATTTCTCGATCTCCAAAAGAGCCGACGCTTTGACTCCGTCCTCGGCCTCGCTGATATTGTTGATGCCCAGCTGCCTTAAAATATTTTTGACGATGCGCCGCATGGTCAAAAAGTCGTCTACCACTAAAACTTTCATGTTCTTGTCGTAGGCCATAAATATCTCCCGCGCTTTTCAAAAAAAAGCCCAAAACGCCCGCTGCCGAAAATCGCGCGGGAAACCTTCCGGAGGATCCTCGCCCCGCCTCGCGCGGGCGCCCCTTCCGCGAGGAGCGGCGAGCGCGCGAGAAAAGGCCCCATCCTCAAAAACCTAGCCGCTAAGATAGCACGGACGGGGCCCTTTACTCAAGAGACCGCCCCCTTGGCCCCTTGGCCCTCTCCCGCCCCGGCGCGGGGGCGCCTTTCGCGCGCGCCGGGGGAAAGAGGAGGGAAATTTTTACTCGCGCGCGCTCCGGAGGAACTCGTAATCGGAATGAAACCTATCGCCTTTGTAGAGATCCCAATCCTGGGAGTCGATGCCCGCGACGAGCTCGGGGCAGGAATTCGCGGCCAGCTCGGCGTTGGCCGCCTCCACGCTGAAGACGTCCACGGCCCTCTTCTGCGCTTCCCCGAAGCCTCCGCCCAATTTGAACTGTTTGGCCACGAAACCCAAAGTGTTGCCGTTGCGTTTTTCATAGCGGTTCCAGGCGGCCTCGCTCTTACAGGAATCGCAGATGATGAGCACCGTCCGCGCCCCCGCGAAGAGCCGCAGCGCGGCTTTGTAGCGGCGCGCGTCGGGACCGTCGGCGGGCTCGTCCAGGAGGGAAAAGGCGCCCTGGGCGGGCGCGGCCAGAGCGGCCGCGGGCGCTCCCAACGCCAGGCCGAGGGCCAAGGCCATAACCCAGAAGGCGCGGCGCGAAACGAGAGGATAACAGAGCTTTTTCATAAACAAACCCCCTTCGCCAGCGGGGGGAGCGCGCCCCCGCGAGCCTTTCCCGGGCGGCCCCGGGGACCCTTGAGGGGGGGGCCTCCCCTCGCCCGCGCGGGTCGCGGACGCCCGCGCCTGACGGCGGCGCGCGGGGCTTTGGGGGGAAGGCGCCGCGCGCCCTCCCCCAAACTGATTGCGGAAGGCCTACCCTCGCGGAGGACGCCGCGCGCTCCCCCCCCTCCGGGAGAGGCCGCCGGCGCCGACCGCTTAAATAATAGTAACACGCCCGCGCGAAAGCGCAAGGAAAGACTTTCGTTCGGGGACGAGCGCGGGCGGACGAGCGCTTCCCTTTTGTCGCCTCCGCGCGGAGGCGCCTCCCCGCGCTCCTCTTGTGCTATAATCCGTTTCGCGCCACAAGAGCCTTCGGGCTTCTTGCCCATCGCCATTTCCGCCGAGGTTTCCGCCATGCTCCGCCCGTCTTTCGCCTTCGCCCTCTCGCTCCTCTCCTTCCTCCTTTGGCTCCCGCCCGTCGGCGCGCGCGCCCAGGGGGGGGAAGCGCTCATGGGCTTCGTTAAAATGGCCCAGGCCATCGACGATTCCCGGGACGGCCAGGCGGCGAGCAAAAAAATCGCCGCCAGGTACCAGGCCAAGCTTGACGCCTTAAAAGCCAAAGAAGACAAGCTTTCCCAAAAGACGGAACTCTTTAACCTGGACGCCGCGTCCTTAAGCCAAAGCGACTTGGACAAGCGCCGGGCCGCCTTGGAGAAAGAGGCGGCCGCGCTGCAGGCCGAATTTGACAAGGCCGGGGCCGATCTCCAAAGCGAGGCGGAAAAAACCTACGGGCCCCTCTACGACCGCGCCGCGAAGATCGTCTCCGACCTCGCGGCCGAGCGGGGGCTCCTCATGGTCATGAACACCGGGGAAGACTTTGAGAACGCCGTCATCTTCGCCGCCGCCAACGCCCACTTCGTCGACCTCACCGCCGACGTCACCAAAGCCCTGGACGCGGGCCGCAAATAAGCGCCAAGTCGCTCGGCGCGCGCCCCTTTGGAGGCCCGGCGCCCCTTAACCCTTCCGCTCTCTCCCCTTAAGGCCCCCTGGCGGCCTTAAGGTCTTAAGGTCGCCCGTCTTTTTTTCGTCTCTAAATTATGCTAACTTGTCCATTTTAGGGTCAAAGCCCCTACCGGACGCGCGGCGCCCCGAGACGCGGCCCGGCGCCTCGCCAGGGAACGGCCTCTCGCCTCGTCGCCTCCTTGAAGCCGTTTTGACCTTTCCCCCGATTAAAAAGCGAAATCCGCGCGCCGCGGACAGTCAAGTCACTCCGTTTTTTCCCTCGTGGAGGATTTTCATGCCCATTCGTCAAACTTCCCTCATTTTGGCCTCGCTCGCGGCCTTCGCCCTCTTTTGGAGCGGCGCCGTTGTCGCCCTGGCTCAGGACGCGACAGACGGTTTCACCGTCGGCGTGGTGGACAGCCGCCGGGCCGTCAACGACTCCAAACAGGGCAAAGCGGCCAACGCCAAATTGAAAACCAAATTTGACAGCCTCAAAAAAGCCCTGGACGCCAAGCAGGCGGATCTGGAGAAAAAGGGCCAGGACCTGCAAAACCAAGCCCGCACCCTGGCCCCGGACGCTTTGGACAAAAGGCGCCAGGACCTGATGACCCAGTACGCCAAATTCCAGGAAGAGTCCCAAAAGGCCACCGAAGACATGCAAAAGGCCTTTGAGGAAGCCATGGTTCCCATCGACAATAAGGCCAAAGAACTGATAGCGCAGATCGCCCGCGAGCGGAAATACAACCTGATCCTCGACGCCTCCCTCGGCGGCGTCCTCTTTTATGAGCCGGGCTACGATATGACGGACGAGTTGATCCGGAGGCTGGACGGCGGAAAATAATTTTTCCGCGCTTTTTCCCGCTTTTTTTCCTCTTTTCCCCTTTCTTCCCCCTTGAGGGGCCCGCGAGCCTTTGGCCCGGTCGGCCCCCAAGGGGGTATCTTATCCCCGCGGGGCCTTTCCCAAGGGCCTCCGGGAGATTGGCCCCCCCATGATCGCTCTGCCCGCCCCCGCGCCCTTGGCTCAACTCCTCCAGGAGGCCGAGTTCTCGCTCAAGGCCCAGCTGGCCCCCCACGCCGCCGTCTGGCCCGCCCCCCTCTACGAAGTCCGGGGGGCGCCGGAAACCCTTGTAAAAGCCCTCGCGGCGGCGGGGGAGCCGGATCTGGAGGGCGCCCTAACCTTCGCGGCCGAGGCCAAATTCCTCGCCCCCGCCCTGGCCTCGGGCGCGAGCGCGATTATCGTTCCCCAAAATCTCGCGCTCCCGGAAAAGGCGCCCGCCGCCTGGGTCGCCTGCGCGGAGCCCCGCCTCCTCTTCGCGGCCGTCTTGAATGTCGCGGAAAAGCGCCTGAGGCCAGCTCTCCCAGCGGGCGAGCCCTTTTTTCGGGACCGGGAAAGCGTAAGCCTCGGGCGCGGCGCGCGGATTGGGCCCTTAAGCTACGTGGGCGCCCGCGTGACGGTGGGGGACGGGACCGTCATCGGCCCCCAGGTCTACGTGGGGGACGACTGCCAGATAGGGAGAGACTGCCTCATTCACCCCGGGGCTATTTTAAGGTGGCGGACCCGCTTGGGCGATCGGGTCATTATCCACGCGGGGGCGGTCCTCGGGGAAGACGGTTTCGGATACACCCAGATTCCCATCCCCGCCTCCGGAAGGCTGATCCACTATAAAAACGCCCACCTGGGCGGCGTCCTCATCGGCGACGACGTGGAAATCGGGGCCCTTTCCTGCGTCGACCGCGGCCTGGTCGCGGACACCGTCATTAAAGAAGGCTCCAAGCTTGATAACCTGGTTCAGGTTGGCCATAATTGCGAGATAGGCCGCGACTGCGTCGTGGTTTCCCAGGCGGGGGCCGCTGGACACTCCCGCGTCGGGGACCGGGCCTTTATCCTGGGCCAGGCGGGAATCACCCACGGCGGCGTGGTGGGCGCGGACGCCATCGTGACCGGCCAAACCGGGGTCACTGGCCATATTCCCCCGGGCAAAAGGGCCTGGAGCGGGACCCCGGCCCTCCCCCACGAGGAGGACCTCAAAACCCAGGCCCTCGCCCGCCGCTACCTGCCCCGGTGGCGCCGTTTCGTGGAAGCCTTTAAAAAAAGCGCGACCTTCCAAGAGCTCCAAGAGCTTTTTTTTAACTCCAAAGACCGGGGATCCCCCTCTTAAAAGACGCCCATGAGTATTTCCTACAGCTCCCAGGATATCCAACAGTCCTTGCCGCACCGCTACCCCTTTCTCCTGGTGGACCGGGTTACGGAGCTTACCCCGTGGCGGGGAATCAAAACCTATAAGAACGTCACTTTCAACGAAGAATTCTTCGGTGGCCATTTCCCAGGGGCCCCGGTCATGCCCGGGGTGCTGATCCTGGAGGCCATGGCCCAGTCCGGGCTGCTTTTAATCAGCTTCTCCTTGAGGGATTTTCCGGGGGAAAGCCCGGAGGGCTTTTCCCCCGCGTCCATTGAGGGGAAACTGGCCTATTTCGCCTCCTGCGACAACGTCAAGTTCCGCAGACGCGTGGTCCCGGGCGACCGCCTGGAGATGAGCGCCGAGGTCACCCGGGCCGGTAGCCGGGCCTGGAAACTCAAGACCCGGGCCCTGGTCGACTGCCAAAGGGCCGCCGAGGCCGAAATCACCGCCGCCTTTCAGGCTTAAGCGCCTCCCCAAGGGCCCCTCTTCGGGCCGCCTCCCTCAGCTAAGGATTTCCATTTTTCCATGAGCGTCCACCCCACCGCCATTGTCGATCCGACCGCCCAGCTCGCCGCCGGGGTTAAAGTGGGCCCCTACTCCCTGATCGGCCCCCGCGTCAGCGTCGGCGCGGACACCGAGATCATGGGCCACGTTTTTATCGATAAGGACACGACTATCGGGGAAGGCTGCCGCCTTTTTCCCTTCGCCTCCGTGGGGGCCGACCCCCAGGACATGAAATACCGGGGGGAGCCCACCCGACTTTCCATCGGAAACCGGGTGACCATCCGCGAGTCCACCACCATCCACCGAGGCACGGCCCATGGCGGGGGAGAAACCCGCGTGGGCGACGACGCCCTCATTATGGCCTCGGTCCACGTGGCCCACGACTGCGTCCTGGGCGCGAGCGTTATCCTCTCCAGCTTCGCGGTCCTGGCCGGGCACGTGCGCCTGGGGGAACACGCCATCGTGAGCGGCTCCTCGGCCATCCACCAGTTCGTCCGGGTGGGGGCCCACGCCTTTATCGGCGGCATGTCGGGGGTCGTCAAAGACGCGCCGCCCTATATGATCCTCGCGGGGGTCCGGGACAAGATGGTGGTCGCCCCCAATATCGTGGGCCTCCGCCGCCGCGATTTTTCCGAGCGCGCCATTGAGGCCATTACCGGGGTGTACCGGCTCCTCCGGGGGACCACGCCCCTCGCCGAGGTCTTAAGCGAGGCGGAGAGCGCCTACCCGGACTCCCCGGAGGCCCAGGCCATCGTCGCTTTCTACCGGGAATCCGAAAGGGGGGTGTACCGTTGAGCCCTTCCGCCCTTCCGCCCCTGGGCATCTTGGCGGGGAACCTCAATCTGCCGCTGCGCGTCGCCCGCAAGCTCAAGGCCTCCGGCCGCGCGCTGGCCATTGTTGGCCTCTGGGGGGAAACCGCCCCGGAATTGGAGGCCCTCGCGGACTATTTTACCCTCCTCTCCCTCGGGGAACTCGCGAGCGTCAAGGCCTTTTTCAAGGAATGCGGCGCGGAGGAGCTCTGCCTGGCCGGCGGGATCAGCCGGGAAAGCGTGCTTTTCAATTTCAAGCCCGACCGGGACGCGCTGGACTTGCTCGCGACCCTCCCGAGCTTCCAAACCGACCAACTGCTCCGAGCCGTGGCCGCCTACCTCGAAAAAGACGGACTAAGGCTCGTTTCGGCCCTCGACATCGCCCCGGAGATCTCCGTGCGCCCCGGTCTCTTGACCCCCCGGGAACCCGGGGAGGAACTTTTGGCGGACCTCAACCTGGCCTTCCGCGTCGCCAAGGAGCTGGGGAGGCTTGACGTGGGCCAGACCGCGGTGGTCTCCGAAAAAATCACCGTGGCCCTCGAGGGCGCGGACGGGACGGACGCGACCATCTCCCGGGGGGCGGCCCTCTCCTCCAAGCCCATCGCCGTCGCCAAGGTCGTCAAACCCACCCAGGACCGCCGCTTCGATCTGCCCCTGGTGGGACCCCTCACCATCGAGCTCCTCCTCAAAGTCAAGGCCGGGGGCCTCATCTTGGACTCCGGGGGACTCATCCTCCTCGACGAGGAAAAATGCGTGGAAATGGCGGGCGCCGGGGGACTCGTCATCGTGGCCGCGTCCCAAAGCCCCTACGTCCCCGCCGCCGGCTGATGGGCGCCGTTATAGAGATCATGCTCTGCGCGGGCGAGGAATCCGGGGATATCCACGCGGCGGCCCTCGTCCGCGCCGCCCGCGCCCAGTGTCTTCCCTGGCGCTTCCGGGGACTGGGGGGAGACCACCTAGAGGACGCGGGGGCGAGCCTGGACGCGCGCCTGGAGGACGTGGCGGTCATGGGCCTCGGCGGCGTTCTGAGAAAACTTCCCAGGATACTAAAAGTCTTCCGCGCCCTCCGCGAGACCATCCGCGCGCGAAGGCCGGCGGCGCTCATTCTCATCGACAGCCCCGATTTCAATATGCGTCTGGCTAAATACGCCACGCGGCTTGGCGTTCCGGTCATCTATTATATCTGCCCCCAAGTCTGGGCTTGGCGGGCGGGACGCCTCAAGGCCCTTGAGCGCTGGACCTCCCGCCGGGCCCTCATCTTTCCCTTCGAAAAAGAGTTCTACGCGAAGCGCGGCGTCTCCGCGGACCTCGTGGGGCATCCCCTCTTGGACGAGCTCGCCGAGAGCGGGCCCTTCCCCGACCCGCCCCAAATTCGGGCTTCTTTAGGCCTCGCGCCGGATAAGCCCGTCGTCGCGCTTCTGCCTGGCTCGCGGCCCGGGGTTTTCCGGCGCCTCGCCCCCATCTTCCTGGAGGCGGCGGGGCGCGTCAGCGCTAGCCGCCCCGAGATTCGCTTCGCCATCCCCCGGGCCAAATCCTTGCCCGCGAGCGCGCTCGCCCAAGAGCTCGCCCGGATCCCCCCGGCCTTAAGGGAAAAAATAACCGTCCTCGAGGGAGAGAGCCGTCCCCTTTTAAAGGTCGCGGCCGCGGCCCTTTTGGCCTCGGGCTCGGCCGCTTTGGAGGCCGCCGTCCTCGGCGCCCCGGCCGTCGTGGCCTACCGCGCGGGTTTTTTGAGCTGGAGCTTGGCCAAAAGGCTCGTGCGCCTGCCCTTCGTCAGCGTCCCCAACCTCATCTTCGGGCGCGCCCTCATGCCCGAGTTTCTCCAGGAAGAGGCTCGCCCCGCGAGCCTGGCCGCGTCCCTTATAAGCCTTTTGGAGGAACCCTTAAGGCGGGAAACCCTTGCGGGCCTCGCGGAAGTCCGCGCCTACCTGGGCGGCCCGGGGGCCTCGAACGCGGTTCTCTCCCTCGCCCAGGAGGAAATCGCCAAAGGCGAGGCGCGCGCGGAAGGGAACCTACGTGGCTAAAGAAACCCCACCGGAACGCGCGGGCCGCCCCCCGAAGCCGACGGCCGCGTCCAAGGCTCTCGACAGAGCGGACGCCTTAAGGCTTTTGGCCCTCCTGCGGCCCCACCGGCTCAAGCTCGTTTTAGCCATGCTCTCCATGACCCTCACCGCGGCCTCCACGGCGGGCATGGCCTGGCTCGTCAAGCCCCTTTTGGACTACGTCTTCGTCGACCGCGATCTCGCCCTCTTAAACGGCCTGACGCTCTTAGTCTTTCTGGTCTACGGGGCCACGGGCGTTTTTTCCTTTTTTCAGTCCTACTTCATGAACAAAGTGGGCTACACCATCGTCAACGACCTACGGGTCAAGCTCTACGCCCACGTCGAGCGCCAGAGCCTACGCTTTTTCCACCAACACTCCTCCGGGGAGCTGATCTCCAGAGTGGTCAACGACGTGAGCCTCATCCAGTCTTCCGTGACCCAAGTGGTCACGGGCTTGGTGATGGACAGCTGCAAGGTCGCGGGACTCCTCTTCGTGCTCTTCTCCCGCGAGCCCCTTTTGGCCTTTTTGGGGATCCTGGCGCTCCCCTTCGCCGTCCTCCCCATCGCGCGCTTCGGCCGCCGCCTGCGTCTCCTCGCGACCGGCGGCCAGCTCATCATGGGCTCCCTTATCAGCGTTCTGACCGAGACCTTCCAGGGGGCGCGGATGGTCCAAAGCCATAACATGACGGAAAAGGAAATAGCCCGTTTCGCCGTGGAATGCCGCGAGAACGTGGATAACCTTATGCGGGCGGTGACCGTCAAAAGCCTCTCCTCCTCCGTCATGGAGATCGTGGGGGGAGTCTGCGTGGCCGCGGTCGTCTGGTACGGGGGGAGCGCGGTGATCTTGGGCGATTCCACCCCGGGCACCTTCTTTTCCTTTCTGACCGCCATCCTCCTCCTCTACGAGCCTTTAAAGCGCCTCACCCGGATCCACAACGAGGCCCAGCAGGGCCTCTCGGCCGCCCGGCGCGTCTTCGCGACCCTCGACGAGCCGCCCTCCATTCAAAATCCCCCGGAGCCCGTGACGCTCGCCAAGGTGCGGGGCGAAATCGAGTTTCGCCAAGTCTCTTTCGCCTACGAGCCGGGCCGCCCGGCCCTCCAGGACGTAAACCTTAAAATCGGCCCCGGGGAGACCTTGGCCTTGGTGGGCCCCTCCGGGGGCGGCAAGACGAGCCTGGCCAACCTGCTGCCACGCTTCTACGACCCCGACCGGGGGGAAGTCCTCCTCGACGGCGTCCCCATCGCGCGGCTGGATCTGCCTTTCCTGCGCTCCCAGATAGCCCTGGTGAGCCAGGAGGTGACCCTCTTTAACGACACCGCCCGGAACAATATCGCCTACGGCAAACCCGAGGCCACGGACGAAGAGGTGCGCCGGGCCGCCCGCGACGCCCTGGCCCACGACTTCATTATGGCGCTGCCGGAAGGCTATAGCGAGAACATCGGGGAAAAAGGCGGCAAGCTTTCGGGGGGCCAACGCCAAAGGATCGCCATCGCGCGGGCCATTTTAAAAGACTCGCCCATTCTCATTTTGGACGAGGCCACCTCGTCTTTGGACGCCGAAAGCGAAAAATACGTGCAAATGGCCCTCGAAAACCTCATGTCGCGCCGAACCACCCTCCTCATCGCCCACCGGCTCTCGACCACCGACAAGGCCACCCGCGTCGCGGTCGTCAAGGGTGGCCGCGTCGTGGAAGAGGGCGAGCGCGCGGCTCTTTTGCGCGCCAAGGGCGAATATTACCGGATGCGCCGCGCCCAGTTTTGGGAGACGGAAGCCGAATCCGGCGGCGCGGGCGCCCCAGAGCCCGGGGAGGACATTTAAGTGATCGTCGAATTTCTGGAGGCCAACGCTTTTTGTCTCGGCTGGGTCCTTTCCAACGTCGAAAGAGGGAGACTGGAGGTCCTTTTGGCCGATCGCGTCGTCAAGCTCGCCCCCCAGCGTATCTTAACGAGCGAGGAGGCCCCGGACCCCGGGTCCAACGAGGGCCGCAGGGCCTTAATCCGCGACCGGGAGGCCGCCCGGGCCGCTCTCGCGGACGCGGTCTCGCTCCCGACCCTCTGGGAAGTTTTGGAGGGCGAGGGGGAAAATTTCGCCTTCGAGGCCTTGGCCTCCTTGGAATTCGGGCGCGCGCCGAGCCCGCCGGAACTCTCGGCCCTCTGGCGCGCCGTCCACGCCGACGGGCTCTATTTTAAGTTCTCCCCCCAGGGCGCGCGGCGCCTCGCCCTCGCGGAAAGGGAAAAAATTCTTTCGATCCGCGCCCGGGAAAAGGAAAAGGCCGAGACCCAAAAGGCTTGGGTGGCCTATCTCGCTCAAAGCCACGCCGAGTCCCGCCTCGCCCGCGCGGCGGGCCCCTCCGCGCCGCCGCCTCTCGCGGGGGACGCGAGAGAGGAGGAGACCCCAGAGCCCCCCGCCGCTCCGCCCCAGGCCGAGGCTTTAAACGGCTATCTCCTGGATCTCGCCCTGGCCGGCGAGGAGGGCTCCCGCGCGAGCCACCGCACCGCCCTGGAAACCTTAGAGTCCGCCGGAATGCCCGCCAACCCCGAAGGGGCCTTTGAGGCCCTCGTCCATTTGGGGGTCTTTTCCCCCGACGAAAATTTGGACTTAAGACGCCTCGCTCTCCCCTTGGAGTTTCCTCCCGCGGCCCTGGAGGAGGCCCAGGCCCTCGCCCTCTCCCGGGATTATTTAAACGAGGACAGGCTCGATCTGACGGAGGAAGAAATTTTTACCGTCGACTCCGAAGGGGCCATGGAATTCGACGACGCCATCAGCCTTAGCCCCGGGGAAAACGGGCGGACGGTCTTAGGCGTCCATATCGCGGACGTCGCCGCCTTCGTCAAGCCCGGCGGCCCCTTGGACCTCTTCGCCGCCGAGCGCGCCGCCTCCATCTATCTGCCCGAGGGGCGTTACCCCATGCTCCCCGGAGCCCTCACGGAAAAAGTCTTAAGCCTCAACATGGGAGACGTCCGCCCGGCCTTTTCCCTCCAGGCGACCATCGGGCCGGGCGGGGAATTCTTGGACGCTTTGTTCAAGCCCTCCCTCATCAAAGTCAAAAAAAGGCTCACCTTCGGGGAGGCCGACGCCATCCTCCGCTCCCAAAGCGATCCCCTCTTCCCCAAGCTCGAAAGCGTCGCCGCGCTCACCCAAATCCTCGGGAAAAAACGCGTCGCCGCGGGCTGCCACAGCTTCAATATCCCCACCCTCCAAATTACCCTGGCCCCGGACGGGACCCCCGTGGCCGATTTGCGGGATTTCGGCGATCCGGCCTCCGTCATGGTGGGGGAAATCATGATCGCCGCCAACCACCTGGCGGCCTATACCCTGCAAAGCCACAGTTTTCCCTGCCCCTTCCGCTATCAGCTCCTCTCCAAAAGCGCCGCCAACGTCAAAGAGGGCCCCTACCGGACCCCCATGGAGCTTCTCGCCGCCCACCTCTCCCTCCGCCGCCGCCTTGGGCGGGCGGGAATCAGCGCCGAGCCGAGCCGCCACCGCGGCCTGGGCTTGGATCACTACACCTATTTCACCTCCCCTATGCGCCGTTACTTCGACCTTTTGGTCCACCGCCAGCTCCGGGCCCTCGCGAGCGGGACCGGGCCCGTTTACGACGAAAAGACCCTCATGCGCGAGGCCTATAACGCGGACGAGGTCCTACGCAATATCCACCGCGTCCAGAACAACCGCGTCCGCTACTGGATTTACAAGATCCTGGAGAAAAAAATCGGCGAGCTCGTCCCGGCCCTGGCCTTCGAGCGGATCGGCCCCAAGACCCGGGTCTGCCTTTTGGATTACCTTTTGGAGGCGGAGCTTTACCGCCTCCCGGATTCCGTCGAAAGCGGCCAGGAGCTTTTCCTGCGCGTCGCCGCGGCCGACGCCCGCCGCCAGAAACTGAGCTTGGATTTCGCCTCCCTCAAGACGGCCTAAAAGCCGCCACGCGCCCCTAACCCCAAAAGCGCCGCCCCGGAAACCTTAAGCCCCTCGCGCCCCAAGCGGCGGGGGGCTTTTCTTTTAAGCGCGAAAAGACTATATTCCTTAAGGAATATCGCTTGAATATCGCTTTCCCGCGCCTCGCCTCAGGCGCCTCGCGCGGCCAGCTTCCCTTAAAGGGGCCCGCCGCCGGCGCGGAAGCGCGCCTTTTTCCCGCGCGCCATCCCGCCGCGACCTTATGGGGGCGGGCCGGGCGCGGCTTTTTTTTCGCCAGCGGGCGCCGCCGCCTCGCGGGCCGCCGCTTCCATTGGGAGAGGCGAGCGCCCCCTTGGGAGAGGACCCCGCCCCCCCTTGGAAGGGGTCGCCTCCCCCTCCTTTTCGCCGGACATGAGCGTTCTTAAACCCCCACCCACCATGAAATTCTTCCTGGCCGCCTACGCCGCGGACGAAGAGCCGCTTTCGCGCGCCATCGCCGAGCTTTCCGAGGGGTTTCGGGAGGGCGCCTTAGGCGCGCCCGACATTGTCAGCGAGGACATTCCCTTAACCGAGACGTCCTATTACGCCCCGGAAATGGGCCCCTCCCTCGCGAAACGCTACCTCTCCTTCCCCAACCACTTAAGCCCCGAATTTTTGGTGGACCTCAAGCTTTACGCCATCGCGACGGAAAGCCGCTATTCCGTCGCGGGCCGCAGGCGGGTCAACTTGGACCCGGGATACGTTTTTGAGGGCGGCCTGGTTTTGGCGACCGGCAAATTTTCCGGTCACCGGCTTTACCTCGGCCGCGGCGTCTGGGGCGAGCTCACTCTTCTCTACCGCCGCCACGCCTTCGAAGGCCTTCCCTGGACCTATCGGGACTACCTCTCCCCGCGGGTCCAAGCGCTTCTTTTGGAGATGCGTCAAAAATATTTCGCGAAAAACCGAGAGTAAAGGACCGCCATGATCAAGAGCATGACCGGCTTCGGCGCCGCCGCCGGGGAACTGAGAGGCTTTAGGGCCCGTTTTGAGATAAAAACCCTGAACAACCGTTACCGGGAATTTTTAATCCGCGCGCCCCATTTCCTCAATTTTTTGGAGGAACCCCTCAAAAAGCTCGTGCAGGCCAGCGTCGCGCGGGGCCGGGTGGAAACTTGGATCGTCGTGGACCAGTTAAGCTCCCAGGCCAGCGCCAACGTGGTCGTCAACCGCGCCTCCGCCCGGAGGATTTACGAGGCCCTCCAGGCCGTCCGGGAAGAAAATCAAATCGCCGCGGAAATCACCATGTCCGATCTTTTGGTCTTGGAGAAATATTTCCTCGGATCCGAGGGTTCCCTTTTGGAGTCGGCGGACCCCGACCTCCTTTGGAGCGACCTCAAAGGACTCGCGGAAACGGCCATCGCCCAGCTCGTGGGCATGCGCGCGAGCGAGGGCGCGTCTCTCAAGGCCGATCTGGAAGAACGGCTCGCCAAGCTGGAAGGGCACCTCAAGGAAGTCAAAGCCTTGGCCGTCAACGTTCCCGCCGCGGTCACCAAAAGATTCCAGGCCCGCATCGAGGAATTGGCCGAATCCCTCCTGGATCCCAACCGCGTCGCCCAGGAAGCGGCCATCCTCGCCGAAAAACTGGACGTGACCGAGGAGATCACCCGTTTCGGGACCCACTTAAAGAGCTTTCGGGCCCTTCTGGAGAGCGCGGAGCCCGTGGGCCGGAGGCTCGAGTTCCTGCTCCAGGAACTTTTGCGGGAGGCCAACACCATGGGCTCCAAGTCCCAGTCTCTCCCCATAACGGATCTGGTTCTCACCTTCAAGTCGGAACTGGAGAAAATCCGCGAGCAGGTCCTCAATATCGAGTAAAATTTGGCGTCATGTCAAAATTGTTGTTAAATATAGGCCACAACAACGTGATCGCCGCCGAGCAGGTGGTGGCCATCGTCAACCCCAACTCGTCCCCCATGAAGCGCCTGCGCGACGACGCCAAAAAGGAGGGCCGCCTCATCGACGCCTGCCAGGGGCGCAAGACCCGGTCCATTGTCGTCATGGCCTCCAACCACGTCATTTTAGCCGCGCTGGAGGTGCAGACCCTCACGGAAAAATTTAACAGCGCCTTTAAAGGGGGCCGCGGCGCGAAAGCCGCGGAGCGACCCTCGCCGGATCCTCTTAAGGACGACTCATGATCTACACGGGGAAACTCTTTGTCCTCAGCGCGCCCTCCGGCGCCGGCAAATCTTCGCTTATCAAAGCGGTCTTAAGCGACAGCCGCGTCGAAAACCTGGTCTACGCCACTTCCCACACCACCCGCGCCCCTCGGGAGGGCGAAACCGACGGGGTGGACTATTACTTCGCGCCCCTTGAGACTTTCCGGGAAATGGCCGAGCGGGGCGACTTCTTAGAGTGGACCAAAACCTTCGAAAACTACTACGGCACCAGCCGCGTGGTCATCGAGGAAAAGCTCGCCATGGGCTACCGCGTCATCACGGACGTGGACGTGGTGGGAGCCAAGGCCATCAAGGAGAGTTTCCCCGCCGCCAAGCTCATCTTCGTCATCACCCCCACCTACGCCGTCCTCAAGGAGCGCCTTCAGGGCCGCCACACCGAATCCGCCGCGGGCAAGGAGTTGCGGCTCAAAAGAACCGTGGAGGAAATCGCCCAGCGCGACCTCTACGATTACCTCATCGTCAACGACAATTTCGCGAAAGCCAAAGAAGAGCTCGTCGCTATCGTGAACGGCGGGGAAGGGCGGCCCATCGCGGGACAGGAAGAGTTTTGGGCGCGTTTTTTCTAACTGGAACGCGCCACGGGCCCGAAAGGCCGGGCGGCCCCCCGGGCCGCCGCCGCCGCCCGCCCGCCGCTCCCCCGGGGCGCCAGGCCGTTTTGGGGCTCAACGCCGTCCGCGAGGCCCTCGAAAACCGCCCCGGGGACCTGGAAAGGCTCTTTATCCAAGAGGGGCGCCGCGCCTCCCCCCGGCTCGCGGAGGTCCTCGCCCTCGCCCAGGCTCAAGGCCTCGCCCCCCTGGAAAGGCCAGCCAGTTTCTTCCAGCGCTTCGCGCCTGGGGCCACCCAGGGAGTGGCGGCCTTCCTGCGGGAGAGAAAACCCCTCAGCTTGGAGGAAGCCCTCGCCAAAGCGCCCGCGGGGCCTACCCTTCTTTTGGCCTTAGACCACGTCACGGACGCGGGCAATTTCGGGGCTCTCATCCGCTCCGCCGCGGCCTTCGGACTGGGGGCGGTCATCTTCCCCAAGGACCGCCAAGCCCCCTTAAGCCCCCAGGTCCTCAAAGCGGCCTCGGGCGGCGCCGAAAAGGCGCCCCTCGTGCAAGTCGTCAATTTGGCTTCCGCCCTCGACGCGCTCCGGGCGAAGGGCTATTGGCTCATCGGGGCCGACGGCGCGGGCCGGGAAACGCTTCCGGATTTCCAGTTCCCGCGCGAATCCGTTTTGGCCCTGGGCTCCGAAGGCCGGGGGCTGTCTCCCCTAATCGCGGGGAAAATGGATTTTACGGTCCGGATTCCCCTCCTCGGGGGCATGGAGTCTTTAAACGTGTCGGTCGCCGGGGCCGTCTTTATGTACGCCTTTCGCGCCTTTTTCCCAGCCCCATAGCCAGGGGGGAAACGCGCGGCGCGCGACTTTTGGCGGTGGCGCCCGCGCGCGGCGAGCGGCGCCTCGACCCAGCGCCCGCGCTTTCTCCTTGAGGCCTTCTTTTCCCAAACGCCGCTTTCGCGCTTCCGCGACGCCAAGCCATTCCCAGCTTGAGGTAAAATCAGATAAGATTAGGAGTACCGGGTAAAGTCACAAGCTCGCGACGAAGCGCGGGCGGGTTAAATCTAGAGGAACGGCTGACGGTCAGGCGACGCGCGCCGTTAATTTTAGTTTTCAGCGCGCGCTTAAAGTCCGCGATATCCCGCGGAAGCTTAAAATTGGTCGCGGTCGCCAATAATTATGGGAGGGTCCAGTATGCTCGCGAAATTTCTTCCGTTTTCGATTATAAGCGTCTCGCTTTTTTTGTTATGGAACGCGGCGCCGGCCGGCTCCGATGAAGTCACCAACAGCGTCGGCATGAAATTTACGTTAATTCCCTCCGGCGCGTTTACGATGGGCGCTGATTTGAACTCTGAGAATGGCGAAAAAGATGAGACGCCCCAGCGCCGGGTCACCATTTCCAGGCCTTTTTATTTGGGCGTTTATGAGGTCACGCAGGCCGAGTGGGCGAGCGTCATGGGCGGCGCCAATCCCAGTTATTTTTCGGGACGAACGCTTCCGGTTGAAAATGTGTCCTGGGATGTCGCCATCTCTTTTATCCGGAAACTCAATCAAAAAGAGGGAACGGAAAAGTACAGGCTCCCCACGGAAGCTGAGTGGGAATATTCAGCGCGGGCGGGGACAACGTCAGCTTATTTCTTTGGCGACGACGAAGGCTCTCTTGGGAAATACGCGTGGTTTCTTGGCAACAGCGGCGATAAAACGCGTCCGGTCGGAGGAAAAAGCCCCAATCCATGGGGGCTTTACGACATCTACGGCAATGTTTGGGAATGGGTCCAGGACTTTTACGGAGGCTACGCGGGCGCCGCGACGACTGATCCTAAGGGTCCCGCGGAGGGCTCTTCCCGCGTGCTTCGTGGTTGCGGGTGGCACTACGCGGCTGATATCTGCCGGTCCGCGACCCGGCTCGACATCAATCCTGAGGGCCGGAGCGACAACATTGGCCTGCGTCTGGCATTCACGACGGGCGACTTTAAAGACCGCGGGTCAGGCGTTCGGCGGGGGACGAAGGCGGAGCCGAGTCCCGACGAACGCCTGGGGCCAGAGGATTAAAGAACTCAAAACCGCGAAAACGGAAGCGTAATTTGAATGTTTCCCGCGATGAAGCGCGCTCATTTCATCGGATATTACGACAAGAAGAGGGAACGGATAAAGATGGGTTCCCCGGTTAAGTCGCGGGCGGCGCTGACGCTCGGGCGCGTCAGGTTGGAAGGAACGGATGGCGGCCAGGCGACGCGCCGCGAATTTCAGTTTCTTCCCTGAGCCAAAAGTCCGTGTATGACCCACGGAAACTCAAAAACTATTTGACTGTCGCCAATAATTATGAAATGGTTCAATGTGTTCGGTAAATTTCTTCCGTTCGCGCTTTTAAGCGTCTCGCTTTTTTTGTCGTGGAACGTGGCGTCGGCCGCTTCCGATGAAGTCACAAACAGCGTCGGCGTGAAATTCAAATTAATTCCCTCCGGCTCCTTTACGATGGGCGCTGATTTGAACATTGAGAGTCGCGAGGACTATGAGACGCCCCAGCGCCGGATAACCCTTTCTAAACCATTTTATATGGGTATTTATGAGGTGACGCAGGCCGAGTGGACGATCGTCATGGGCGGCGCCAATCCCAGTAAATTTAAAGGACGAACGTTGCCGGTCGAACAGGTGTCCTGGGATGACTCCCGCTCTTTTATCCGGAAACTCAATCAAAAAGAGGGAACGGAAAAGTACAGGCTCCCCACGGAAGCTGAGTGGGAATATTGCGCGAGGGCGGGGACAACGTCGGCGTATTTCTTTGGCGACGACAACGGCTCTCTTGGGACATACGCGTGGCTTGATAGCAACAGCGGCGATAAAACCCATCCGAGCGGTGAGAAAGAACCCAACCCATGGGGGCTTTACGACATCTACGGCAATGTCTATGAATGGGTCCAGGACTATTGGGGAGACTATTCAGACGCCCCGGCGACTGATCCCAGTGGGCCTTGGATAGGCCTTTACCGCGTGGTTCGGAGTTGCGGGTGGGACTCCGCGTCTATTTACTGCCGATCCGCGTTCCGGTTCAGGGGGCCTTCCGATCTCCGGTTCGGCGACCTCGGCCTGCGTCTGGCCTTCACGGCGGGCGACTAAGGCGCGGGGCAAGCGTTCGGCGGGAGATGAAGGCGGAAGCCTTAAGTCCCGCCGAACGCCTGGGGCCAAAGGCTTAAACGATACGGAACAGTTAAACGGTAGCGTTATTTGAATGTTTCCCGCGCTGACGCGCGCTTATTTCCACGGAAATTACGCTAAGAAGAGGAAACGGATGAATACTGGATTCCACGGAAGCCAAGGGGGAATATTCCGCGAGGGTGGGAACGACAACCGCCTATTTCTTCGGCGGCGCGGCGAAATATCTTGGGGATTACGCCTGAGCGAGGTGAACGGCGGACGCCAAACGCGTCCAGTTGGAGGGAAACGCCATAACCCATGGAGGCGCCATGACTTCCACGGCGCCGCTTGTGAGCGGGAGCGTGGACGTTTAAAAATTGTTTCCGTCGCCAATAATTATGAAAGGGTCCCGTATGCTAAATAAATTTCTTTCGTTTTTAAGCGTCTCGCTTTTTTTATGGCATGCCGTGGCGCCAGCCGCCGCCGAGGAAGCGATAAACAGCGTCGGCGTGAAATTCACGTTAATTTCCCCAGGATCGTTTACGATGGGCGCTGATTTGAACGCTGAGAGCGTCTTCAAAGATGATACGCCCCAGCACAGAGTCACCATTTCAAGGCCCTTTTATATGGGCGTTTATGAGGTAACGCAGGCCGAATGGACGCGCGTCATGGGCGGCGCCAATCCCAGTAGATTTGAAGGACGATCATTGCCTGTTGAAAGCGTGTCCTGGGATGACGTCAGCTCTTTTGTCCGGAGACTCAATGAAAAAGATGAGACGGAAAAGTACAGGCTCCCCACGGAAGCCGAGTGGGAATATTGCGCGAGGGCGGGGACAACGTCGACTTACTTCTTTGGCGACGACGTAGGATCTCTTGGGACATACGCGTGGTATGATATCAATAGTGGCTACAAAACGCGCCCGGTCGGAGGCAAAAGTCCCAATCCATGGGGACTTTACGACATCTACGGCAATGTCTGGGAATGGGTCCAAGACTTTTTAGGAGAATATTCTGGCGCGGCGGCGACTGACCCAAAGGGGCCTTCGGAGGGCTCTTTCCGCGTGATACGAGGTTGTGGATGGGACATCTCGGATACCCCATGCCGGTCCGCGTTCCGGTACGGGCACTCTCCTGAGACCCGGAGCGACACCATCGGCTTGCGCCTGGCCTTCACGGAAGGCGACTAAAGCGCGGGTCAAGCTTAAGGCGGGGGGGCGATGGCGGAGTTGAGTCCCGCCGAACGCCTGAGCGCGGAGAATTAAAAGATACGAAACCGCGAAAACGGAAACGAAATATAGCGGCGACGCCGCTAGAACAATACGGATCTTTCCACTCAATGAGATCCCAGAGGAAGCTGGGGTATTCAATTCCGGCGCGTTCACGCTCTCAAAGCGAATCCACCGCGATCCTTGTCTTTTCTTCGAGCGAGATTCGCGAAAAAGGCGTAATTCCGGCCTTGAAAAAGAAAACAAAATATTAACGCGCTTCTCCAAACTCGGAGCCAAAATTACTTTACGTAGCGTTAGAAAATTAATTTTCTAACGCGGCAATCGTAGCTAGCCCACGCTCTTTTTCCACGTGGGTGGACGCGTGGGGTCCCCTTAAAAATACCGCTTTTCTCGCCATCTTCAAACGAAGACCTTGAAAATCGCGTTCGATCCAAGCGCGTCGCCATATTTTAGGTCTCCTAAAGGCCATTCATAATATTTAACGATGCCGCGCGTCGCGTGAAACGCCGCCACCGATTGGCGGTTTCGGGGTCGCTTTCGCGCTTTCTTGACAAATTAGCGTAAACGAGTTAACTTGATTTAAGGTTAAAGGAGGCGCTAACGTAATCGTGGATCGTGATATTTATATTTCAAAACTTAAGCGTAAAATTTAAAACGCGTTTCCTAGATTCGACGCGAAATAAGGCCGTCTATTCGCCGCGTCGGAAGCGAAGCCTTAAGCTACGGAGGGATCAGTCTCATCATTGAAATAAATGGTTTGTCCCGAGCGACGATATCCAAAGCTATCAAAGAAATTGACGCCTGACTCAAAGCCAAAACGGAGACGCGGCGGAAAAGTTAATTTATGGTCAAGCCACGCCTCGCGCTGGCGCGCTTTATTCTATTTCAAGGGGTTTTGGCGTTTCTGGCCTCTTCCGTTTCCGCGTTTGTGGTTGAGTTTTCAGCGTTTCGCGGGGAATTTGGTAAGGAAAGCGGCGTTTTTTCGATTTTAATTTCCATAGGCTCTCCGTCCCTCCAGAAGGCGCCAGCGCCGATATTTCTATCCTCCAAATCCACCACAAGCAAGATGACGATGGGGTTTATAAATGGACCAGCGTAGTTGCCTTTGTTGATTTGGGACGTTCCCTTTTCGAGAACTTTGAGAGCGTCTTCCGCGTTAGCCGCTGTTTTAATCTCGATAACGTAAGTAATATTTTGGTAACGCGCCACCAAGTCTATACGCCCAAGGTTGGTTTGTTCTTCAACGGTAACTTGGCATCCCGCGCCTCCGAGGAATGATTGCAAGACAGTCTGATAAAAGACTTCGCCAAGCTCTTTGAGCTTTATATTGGTATAGCTTATGTAGCTGATATTTGAGTACATCCGCCGAATAGCCGCCACCAGCTCCTGAACGTCGCCTTTTTTAAGAATTCCTCTCAAAAAAACCGTCGCGCCGCGGGCGTGAAGATTTGAATCGAATAAATTTTCCATGAATAACAGATTCATGGACGAACGAACTTCTAAATTCGGATAGTCCAAATAATAGGTTTTATCGCCTCGCGCGCGAAGCGTAAGATACCCAGCCTGATAGAGATAAAGATCCGGCGAGACGATTTCAATTGGACCGGGAATACTAACGTAATCTAAATCAATTGGTATTCCCTGAATTTTGTTTAAATCAAAATCTTTAATTTTTAAAAATTTTCGGATAAGGCTATTGGAACCTGATTCCATCCAATAATTACGGAATTCATTATCGTCAAAAAAATTGAGGATGGATTGTGGATTGTATAACCCGCTCAAGCCATCAAAGGAAAAACCGTCATAATAGAGTTTCACTCGCTCCAATAATTCATCTTTTTCGCATTTAAATATTTTAGCCGCGTTATCAATAAATATAGCGAAATTATTTTCTATTTCATCCTGCGTATATCCCATGATAGTCGCGAATTCAGGTTTAAGGGTAATATCTTTTAAGTTATTGAGGGTTGAAAAAACTCCCATCCCCGAAAACTTAGTTACGCCAGTGATAAAGACAAAATTGAGATAAACGCCGGCCGGCTTAATTTTAGCGTAGAATTTATCAATAATCGCGCGCGTTTCAGCCAACAACTTTTGGTCTACGATCATTTCGTCTGTTTGGAAGAGTTTGATAATAGGCGCGTCGTATTCGTCAATTATCAAGACAATTCCCGTTTTTGAATATTTATAATAAACATCCTCAAGGAGGGAAAAAAAGGCTAGCGAAGGCTCATCGCCTTTAAGGGCGACATTGTGCAGGTTAGCGGTTGAATTTAGGACAGTCATGATTCCTGATTTAAGTTCTTCCTGGGACGAGGCGCCAGCTGGCACGCTCATATCCAAGGTAATAACCGGTCTCGCGACAAAATCCGGCGAATTTATCGCTTCTTCGGCGGCGAGTCCCTGAAAAAGTTCTTTTTCCCCCGAATAAAATGATTTAAGGGTGGAGCACAATAATGATTTGCCAAAGCGGCGGGGCCGAGCGCAAAAAATAACTTTTCCCGTTTTAAACAGTTCCGGTATGAATTCGGTCTTATCGACGTAGATAGCCTTTCTGTTTCTAATTTCGTTATACTCTTGCATGCCAATTGGCAATAGGGGCATTTGGCCCTTCATAACTACGCCTCCCGCGCGAATCGCGTTACAGGATTACCGCTAATTCACTCTATCATATTTTTACGTCTTTCGTGGATTTCTTCATTGGCGTCCACCCCCGCGAAAGAAAGTTTTAGGGCGATGGAGGGAGACAACTCTCTCTTTGGCCTCAAGAACAGGGGTTTTCGCCCCTTACAGCATACATTTTTAGCGGGCGCAATGTAGTTTTGGCGCGAGAAAACTCTAATTATGGCTTTTTGAAGAGACGGTATCCCCCGCGCGGGCCTATCGCGGTCAGAAACGCCTAATTTCCATCGCGCTCCCGCCCGCCCCAAGACGCCCGCGCGAGCCCTTCCCACCTCATGCCACGCCTTTTTCACGCGCGCGAGCGCCCTCAAAACGCTGTTTCGCTAGACCGTAGAGGCAATAACGCGGACAATAATTAGACTCCGGATAGCGAGCTAATTTTAATATTATACTATAGATTTATTAAAACATATTTTATTAATTTTTTTTATTTTAATATCTAAAATAATAATTAATTATATTATTATTACTACTTATTTATAGAATATAAACAATAATCATGACGCGAAAAAGATAGAGAGCGCCTCCACCCGCCCTTGGCCTTTTCAAGGCCTCGCTTCCCCAAAACTGGGCAGCGCCCCGCGCGCCACTTGGCGGCGCTCTCTCAAGACTCAAGCTCTTCCCAATTCGCCTGTCAGAGAGTTTGAGCGCTTCGATTGTTATAACTACGGGGAGTTTCAAGGCGTATTGTCGCGCGTCCGCGATATTTACCGTAAGCGCTCCCATGGCCTCGACGCTCCGCGCCTCGCGAAACGACTCCGCGGCCCGCCGCCAGATTACGCGCGCGAAGCGCGCGTAAGATTTCCGGAAAATATTAATTTCCGCGCTCGCGCGTTGGCGAGCGGGGCGCGAGAATGGGAGAGTCAAGCCTCCCCGCGAAAGACGAGGGCTCGCCGCGAGCTAACGTTGGAGACCCAAAGCCCGCTCGCGCGAAGAGGGACGCGCGTCGCGCGCGGCGCGCCGCTAAAAAAAAACCGCGGCGGGCGCCCTTAAATCTTGAGGGGTTAACCGTTCTTTCGCTAACGGTCCCATCGACGCTTTGAGCCTTAAAATCCATCGCCTCCAAGATTGAAGCGACGCGCGGGCCTTCCGCGTCAAGCCATGAGCCCCGCCCCGCCGAACCGTCTTTTCCCCCAAAAGGGGTTTAACGGGCCGCGAAACCCTAGCGGCCCATATTGTTCGCGGATATTTTGAGGCCACGCCAATAGAAAGCGCTCGGGCGCCGACGGTATCGCGACATGTTTTTTTTCACTTCCGGCGCTGAAAACATCCTCCCCGGGGCGCGAGGCGCCTCTAGGAAATTGTTCCCCGCCATTCCCTTCCGTTATGGCGCCTCCATTTCCCCGCGCGCGTCCCCGCGCGCGAACGCCACTGGCGCCAGTCAAGCCGTGGGGAGGCGTTCGCCTCGGGGGACGCGCGGACCTTAAGATAATTTTGGAAAAGACGCCTCTTTAATTTTTTTTCGCGAGCCTTCTTTTTTTCGCGTCAACAATTAAGTTAAGCGATTTACTAAAGAAATTGACTTTTAGGGCGGCGGCGATTAATTTATAAAAAGCTTCGTCGGAAAAAGGCGCGCGCTTTCGCGCGAGGAAAGGGAAAACGATTTGGCCAAAGATCTTTTTAACCTTACGGGCCTCAGCTGCGCGGCCTGCGTCGCTCGGGTCGAAAAAGCGGTCAAAGCCCTCCCCGGGGTAACCCGGGCGGACGTGAGCCTCCTTAAAAGCGAGCTGACCCTCGAGCGGGACGACTCTTTGGCCCCGCCGACGGTTATTGAGGCCATCGCGCGCGCCGGCTACGGCGCGCGCCTTGCCTCCGCCGGCGCCGAGGCGTCAAGGGAGACTCCCGGGGAGCGCTTCCGCGCGGAGGCGCGGGCGATCCTCTCGCGCCTCAAAATATCCGTCGCCTTCGCGGTCCCGCTCTTTTATCTCGCCATGGGCCACATGCTGGCGTGGCCGCTTCCCGCCTTTTTCGCCGACGCGGCCGGGGCCCTTCCCTTGGCCTTTACGCAGTTTCTCCTGTTAATCCCCGTGGCGGTGGCCAACCGCGATTATTTCGCGAAAGGTTTCCGCAACCTGGCGCTCCGCTCCCCGAACATGGATTCCCTGATCGCCGTGGGCTCCGGCGCGGCCATCCTCTACGGCCTTATCGGCCTTTACCTCATGATGGCGCGCCTGGGGAGCGGCGACCTCCACGGGGTCCACCTCGCCATGAATTTTCTCTATTTTGAGTCCGCCGCCACCATTCTAACCTTGGTGACGGTCGGCAAATTCCTGGAGACCCGCGCCAAGGCCCGGACGGGGGACGCCGTGGCGGGCCTTTTGGCCCTCGCCCCCAAAACGGCCAGGATTCTCCGCGACGGGCGCGAAACCGTCGTGGAGGCCAAGGAACTCGCCGTCGGGGACCTTTTGCTCCTCAAAAGCGGCGAAACCGCCGCGGCCGACGGCGAGGTCGCCTCCGGGAACGGCGCGATGGACGAGTCGGCCCTGACCGGCGAGAGCCTCCCCGTGGAAAAAGAGCCGGGGCAAAAGGTGACGGGAGGGACGACGCTCCTGTCGGGCTATTTGGAAATCGCGCTCAAGAGGGTGGGCGACGACGCCACCCTCGCCCAGATTATCCGCCTCGTGGACGAGGCCACGAGCGCCAAGGCCCCCATCGCGCGCCTGGCCGACAGAATCAGCGCCGTCTTCGCGCCCGCGGTGATTTTCGTGGCCCTCTCCGCGGGGATTTTATGGTTCGCCCAGGGTCAGCCCATTTCTTTCGCCCTCTCCGTCATGATCTCGGTTTTGGTCATTTCCTGCCCCTGCGCCCTGGGGCTCGCCACCCCCACGGCCATCATGGTGGGGACCGGTCGGGGGGCCAATTTAGGCGTCCTCTTTAAATCCCCCGCCGCTTTGGAGCGGACCAGATCCGTGGACGCGGTGGTTTTGGACAAAACCGGGACTTTGACCCAAGGCAAACCCCTTTTAAAGAAAATTCGCCCCGCCCCGGGAATCGCGGCGGACAAGCTCTTGGAAACTTTCTACGCCTTGGAGGCGAAATCCGAGCATCCTTTGGCCAAGGCCGTGGCGGAGGCCGCCCAGGCCCAAAATATCCCCCTCAGGGACGCCGCCTCTTTCCGGCAACTCCCGGGGGTGGGCCTCGCGGGAACCGTGGACGGCGCGGAAATCTTCGCGGGGAACCGCAAAATTTTGGAGCGATTGGGCCTCCAAGACGAAGGCCTCTTCTCCATGGCCGAAAAATTGTCCCAAGAAGGGCTCACCACCCTCTTCGCGGCGACCAAGGAACGGGCCTTGGGCCTGGTCGCCCTGGGGGACTCCCTCAAGCCCACGAGCGCGCGCGCCGTCCGGGAGTTGGAGCGCCTGGGGATCGCGACCGTCATGCTCACCGGCGACAACCGCCTCACCGCGGAGGCCGTGGCCCGGGAATGCGGGATCAAGACCGTCATCGCCGAGGTCTACCCGGCGGACAAGGAAAAAGAGATCCGCGCCCTCCAAGACTCCGGGCGCGTCGCGGCCATGGTCGGCGACGGGGTCAACGACGCCCCGGCCCTGGCCCGGGCGGACGTGGGCGTGGCCCTGGGGGCGGGAACCGATATCGCCATGGAAGCCGCGGACGTGGTTCTCATGCGCGACGACCTTTTGAGCGTTCCCGCGGCCATCCAGCTGAGCCGGGCGGTCTACGGCAACATCCGCCAGAACCTTTTTTGGGCCTTCGGGTATAATATCGTGGGCATACCCATCGCCTGCGGCCTTTTTTACCCGGCCTTCGGCTGGACCCTCAATCCCACGCTCGCCGCGGCCATGATGAGCCTCAGCTCCGTCTGCGTGGTCTCCAACGCTTTAAGGCTCAGGGCCTTTAAGCCCAAGCTCGGAAGCGCGCCGGAGGCGGATTCCCCGCCCACCGCGCTCGCGGGGACGGAAACGGACCCCGCCGTCCCAAGCGCCCCGAGCGCGACCGCCGCGGCCGTTTCGACCGTTCCGACAATTTCGACCGTTTCGACCATTCCGACCATCGAGGAGAGCGCGCGCGTGAATATTAAATTAAAAGTTGACGGCATGACCTGCGGACACTGCTCCGCGAGGGTCCAAAAAGTTCTTTCCGAGGCCCCCGGCGTGACCCAGGCCACGGTGAGCCTGGAAGCGGGCGTGGCCGAGGTCGCGGCGGCGGAGGGGACGTCCCCGGAAGGTTTGGCCGCGATAGTCGCGGACGCCGGCTACTCGGCCAAGGTCCTTTAGGGCGCCTTCCCTCGCGGCTTAAGCCTCCCGGAAGCCTCCCGGCGGGGAGAAAGGCGCCCGGCGGGGAAAGGCGGGGCCTTGGGGCTCGCCAGGCCCCGCGCGGGTAGCGCCCGCGACTTCCAGAGCGCTCGCGGTGGCCCCGGCCAAGGCCTCCCGACTACGACTCCCCGCGGGGGGAAGCGAGGGCCAATTTAAGGCGGAGCGCCCTTTTCGCGCGAGGCGATTAGGGGCCGAGCCCCAGGAGCATAGCCTCGCGGCTTAAGCCGCGCATCCCTTCCGTCGCCTCGCGCCAGGCCACCAACCCTGGGCCCCCGCCGGACTCGCGCAAAAGCTCAATATCCACGACGCCCCCGTCCGCCGCGGCGGTCCGGAAAATGGTCTTGCCCCGCGCCTGAATGACGGTCACCTCGGCGGGTTTGCCGATTCCCACGAAGACGCCGTCGGCGAGCCAATCCGGCCGGTCCTTGGCCAAAGAATCGTCTCCACTAGGCGGAACGGCGCTCCCGGGGCGCGGCAGGCCGGTAAAGGTGTCCAGCAGGTACATAAATCCCAAACCGTAGCCCCCGCAGAAGTCGTCGTCCGGAAGGAGCGAGGAAACGCTCATGTTGGAGCCGCCGCCTCCCGCGGAGACGATTTTAGGCTGGGTCATAATGAGTTCGTAGCGGGACCGCGGGTTGACGCCGAGCCGCTCGTGGAGATCCAGCTTCCGGCGATAGCCCTGAGGCGCGGGACTTTTAAGGAAACGCTCCAAAGCGTCGTATTGGAACGAGCCCCCGGGACCCACGCCCGGCAGGAGGGGATGCGGGGCCAGGCCCTCGATCGCGCCGCCGCGGCGAACCTTGGCCCCGCTCACGTCGATAATCCGCGCCGCGTCCCCCGTCAGGTCGCGGAAGGTCAAGGCGCCGGAGCCGTCAAGCTCCTCCTTGATCCCGTAGATATACTGCTCGTGGTTGTCCTGGCAGTTCTGGCTGGAGTTGACCGCGCAGGGGGTGGCGTCCCTCAGGGCCCACATTCTCCCCGTGCCGAAGACCACCCACAGGTTCCCGGCGTTGTCAAAAGCCGCGTTCACGGCCCCGGTGACCGGTCGGTCCGCGGAAAAGAAACGCTTCAGCTCCCAATTTTGGGGCGGCGCGGGGCGGTTCGCCCCGTCCACCATCTTGAGGCGGTAAACGGCCCCGCCGTCGCGCCCGCTGCTGGGGGCGTCGCTTTCCGTGAGCCCGAAGTAAACGACGTGGTTGCTCCACTCCCCCTTTTCAATAATCCCCTTAGGGACAAAAGGATTGTTAAAAAAGCTCCTCGGCTCGCTGGCCGTCAGGTAAGCGGGATCGCTCTTGGGGTCGACCGCGGGTATCCCGGTTTCGGCGTTTAAGACGATGAGCCTGGCGTTCTTTTGGCTATAGCCGTCGTAGGGGGAATCCATCCCGTACTCTATAGTCACTTTCTGGGAGCGGTCCACCGTCACCTTGTCGGCGTTGGGGCCCGAGGGGAGCACGGCGTAAAAAGAGTCCCCGCTCTTGACGACGGCGGGGAGCCCCACCATCAGGCCCAAATCCTCCGCGGAGTAGCTCCAAAGAAGCTTAGGCTCGCTTTCGGGGTCCGTGACGTCCAAGGCGAAGACCTCGGCGTAAAAAGCGTCGGGGTATTTCGATCCCTCCGAGGGCGGGATGGGCCTCCCGCCGAGACGCAGGCCCCCGAAGATGACGGTGCGCCATTTGCCACGCAGCTTGACGTCTTCCACCAAAGGCTTCAGGTCAATATAGTAGGAATGGCTGTAATCCTTGTCCGCCAGGTACTGGAGGCGCGGCAGGAGCGCGCGGGGAATGAAGGCCCACGTCTCGGCCCCCAAGTCGTGGACGAGTTTGACGGGCTTGCGACTCCGCTGGGCGCTATAGCTGATGGAGCCGCGCTGGCCGTAGGAGGGAAAGCCCGCGTTAATCGCGTGCAGCATGCCGTCGTTAGCCCCGAAATAGACCATCTGCCGCCGAGTGGCGTTGTCTTTCTTGAATTGGCGGTAACTTAAGTCGCCGTAGAGGAAATCGAAATTGGCCAGCGGCGGGCCCACGATAATGGGCTTGGAATTCAAGACGTCGCCGAGCCTCCAGATTATCCGGGAGGGATTGTCGCCCCAGGGGTTAGCGACCTGCCTCTGGCGGGCCTGGCCGTGGTCTCTGCCGGTAATCCATTCGATGAGCGTCCGGCTGGTCGAGTTTTTGTCGCCGAGATTGGGGAGAACCGTCCGGAAGTTGTCGTGCAGGAGAAGGTCCTTTAAGTCGTTCAGATTGCGGGTATGGAAAAGGTCGAGGGTCATCTGGCCCGAAGGGAGCCTCCTCTCGTAGTAAATCCTTCTCCGGCGCCGCTGTTTGGTCGCGGCCTCTTCCCATTTGCGGGGCTCGCCGACCAAGGTCCACGAGCCCACGTCGTCCAATTCCGCGAGCCAGCGCCCAGCGTCCCAGACGGTCTTCAGTTGATGGACGCTCGTGGGGTGGGGATTGACGGGGGAAAGCGTCGGGTTATTGTCGCCGCGCGGGTCATGGCAGCGGGAAATGGAGGCGCCTTTCCCGTAGCAGGGCGGCGGCGAGACGGGGGGCGAGAGGGCGCTGGTAAAAGTGACGATGAGATCGCCTTTGGGGCTCGCGGGATCGCTCGCGAGGGTCAGGGCCAGATCCCCGTCGGAGTCTTCCCGAAAATTCCCGTATTTGTCCAGGAAAAGCCCGAAGACCGTTCCCACCCAGGCGACGGGCTCCCCCCCGGGATTGTTGGGGTCGGAGTACGAGGGATAATAGAGGTTATGGACGGCGACGCTCCCCCCCAAAATGGCGTCCTGGCTCCCGGAGGAGCCGGTCCCGGAGACCATGGAGCGGCCGAGGCTCCCGAAGGCGCGCGAGAGTTGCTCGCCGAGATCGTTGGCGTTATCGACCTGAAAATAGTTGGCGGGCCCCAGGGAAGGATTCTGGGGGTCCTTTTCCCATTCGCCGGGATCGGGCCGGCCGTTGCGGTTCGCGTCCCGGTAGCCTCCGTATTTCGCGGCGAGCCAGAGGGGATTGGGGAGCTCGTCGGCGACGAAAGTCCCGCCCGCGAACTTGAAGGTCCGGGTCATGTAATAGGTGAAATCCTGATTGCTCCCCACCCCGCAGCCGGAAGACCCGGGCTTGGGGCAGGTCCAGGGGCTATTGCGGGGATTGTTCATGCGGTTGGGCCTGGAGTAGCCCTTGGGTATTCCGCTGATATTGGGCCAGGGACTGGACGCGTTGATTATGGCTTTGGTGTTGAAGTTGTCCAGGGTATGAGCCACGTCCATATAGGAGCCGTCGTTGGTGGTCCCGATAATCGTGTAGCCGACGCTCTGATTGGACTTGGTGGTGGACCCGAAGGCGTCGGAGGTGACGGCGAAACCCGCCACCTCGTCTAAATCGATTTCAATTTTGGGGAGGCTATAGTCAAGGGTCCCCGCGGGCGTCCGGTAATTCTGAAAGCGGTGAAAGCGCCGGGGAGCTTTCGCCGTGTTGAAGGGGGTCTCCTTGGCCCCCTGAAAAACAATCCGGGGGTCGGTCACGGGATCGGTCAAGGGCCCCACGTGCGTTCTTAAGGGGTTCCGCTCCAGGTGGAGGGGCGGCTCGCCCGAGCCCTTACGCTCGGCCAAGAGCGCGAACTCGAAGGTCCCCATGGCGTCCCGGTCGTTGTCCGCGCCCTCAAAGTCCGCCTCAAACATGGTGACGATTTTGATGTAAAAAGGGAGGCCCTTGGAGTCGGTCTGCCAATCGAGGATAAAATAATTTAAAGCGCCCAAAACCCGGCGCTTGCTCCCCGCCTCGGAGGCGGGTAGGATCTTGATCTTCCCTTTTTTCCCCAAATCGAAGACGATTTCCGGATAGGCCTGGGGCAAGCCGATGGCGTAAAAATCCAAGGGCGACTCCAGTTGCTCCTGGCCCGAAAAATTGTGGGTGTGCCCATGCCACGCCGCGGCGGCCATGGAATAGCTCCCCTCCCGGGGGGGCTCGGAAGGGCACAGCCCCTTGACTTGGGTCAGGGACGTAAGAGGCTTGGGAGAACAGTCGTCCAAACTGTCGGCCGCGTAAAAGTATTTGCGCCCCGAGTTAGCGTAACCCTCGACGCTGGAAATCGCGTCAAGGTACGCGTCTTTGTTGAACGGCGCCTTCAGCGCCGCCGGGGGATCGCGCAAAATGGAGAGATGCTTAATCCGATCCAGTTCCGGGGAATTGGTCGTGGGAAAATCGTCCCCGTCAAACTGCGGGTACACGTCGGAGATGAGAAGTATCGCGGGCTTCACGCACTCTATTCCCGCTTTGCCCTTTGGCCGATTGGCGGTCCAGTTTTCAATAATGTTCCCGAAATCGTCCGAGGTCCTTTTGACGAAATGGGATTTGGGGGCGTTGGCGAAATACCTTAAGGCCTCGTAGACCATTTCCCCCATGGGGGCGCCCCAAGCGGTCTCCTGCCTGTACCAAGTGCCCGACCAACCGGTAATCCGCAGCCTATCCAAAGTGTCGATGATCCCCGGTGATTTTTTCGTTCCCCACCGGAAATCGTAGGACTTGGAAAAACTGTCGACATGCGCGCGGAGCCCGCCCCCGACGTGCCGCAGAACCTGATCGGACGCCCCGGTGATAAGCCCGAAGAGCATCTTGTCGTCGGCGCCGTGCTCCTGGAGGAGGCCCTCGGGTTTCCAGCGGTCTTTGTTGTAGAAACGGCAATTGGCCTCCGTCGGGGAGATGCCTCCCTTGACCCGGTGGTCGCAGACCTTCACGTTGACGTTGAAGTTGTAGTAATTGGTCCCGGGAGGCATAATCTTGTCGTCCGGCTGGAGTTCCTCGCCGGTGACCCAGTCCCAGATGGCGATTTCCGTCCAGAAATTGGGAATCTGGTAGCGGGCGTTGACGCGGGTGGCCACCCGGATGAGGGGATCGTTACCGCCGCCGTCGCCGTACTGGAAACGCGCGAAAAAGACGTACTGATTCTTTTCGGGTTTCTCGAATCCGGTGTAGAGGGAAAGGTCGTAATAGGGCATGCCCCGCCCCTTTTCGGCCCAAATATTGTCGGCGGGAACCTCAACGCCCCATACGTGGGAATCCCGGGGCGTAAAGGAAGGGGACAGGACCGTGTCGTTGCCGTCAACTATTCTCTTGCCCCCGTAGAGGACCTTGCGGATAATGTCCATGCGGGAAGTGACCAGATAGTTGAGCCAATTGCCGTGCCATTCGCCCTGCCCATCCCTCCGGCTCCCGGGACAGACGCCGTAAACGGAAGCGGGAACGGCGATATCGGGCCTGTCGGCGAGCTCCGGAGGCCTTGGGGGATTGGTGGCCGCGGGATGGTTTATGTCGGCGAGCCCCATCCTTTCAAAACGGCCCCACTGATGCTTATAGCAACTCCGCCAATCGTAATAGCCCTCATATTTGAACGATGGATTGAAACCCACGTCGATCGACCCGTTCCCGTCAAGGTCCGTCACGCTGTTGTGGGCCTGGTTGAACATCCGATGGTCTTTGGAGATAACCAAAAGGACCTTGGGAGTGTTTTTGGCCACCGCCAAAAAAGGGTGCGCGTTATATTTTTCCTTGGGCGGGCTATAGGAAAAGGCCTGGAAGGGAAAGCCTAAAATATAAAAAGCGCTCCAAAACAAGGCCGTCGCGATCGCCAGCGTCCCCAACCTCAGCTCTCTCTTCCGCATAAAGAGTCTCTCCTAAAAAAATCCCGCAAAAAACCGTCTCTCCGCGCTTTGGGGGTTTTTCCGCCATCAAGCGGAATTCCTCGACCCAAACGCGTTTTCTCTTTTCTGGGGAACGTAATTTGTCCCACGCGCGACGCGCGCGATTATCCATGACTTACGTCAAAATTTTAACCAACGCGCCTTCGCGAAACCCGAGCCGCGTGGCGCGCCGTTAAACCGCGTAAAACGCCAAAACGCGTAAAACGCGCGGCATTCGCGGTTAACGGTAACGGCTTTGCCGCTCGCGTCATCTTTACCTTACGCGAAAATAATTTCGCGCGCAATGATAAAGCGTTATTGACGCGAGTCAGAAAACGTTATAGAGTAAGCTCTAGCGCGCTAAGATAAAAAACAATCGCGCCTGTTTTTCCCCAAAAAATAACTATAATCGCGCGAGCGCGTCAGCGCCGCGACGCGATTTTTTTTGATTTTAACGAAAAGATCGCGGTATAAATATCGCGCGAGTGATTTCAAGCGAAAAAACGCGCGCGGGCGCCCTAAAGTTTCCCCAAGGCGCGCGTTGGCGGGCAAAAAAGCCGCGCCCCTCAAGAGCGAGATGACGCGCGGCGACAAGCGCGTTTCTTCGTCCAACGATAATCTCGCTCTCGCGCTATCGCTCCGCCCAGGAAAAGGGAAAGGGCGGTTCCGCGCGTGATCGGCCCAACCGTTCGGCGGAGATAGAAGCGCGAGGCGTCAGAGAGACGCGGCGGCGCGGCGCTCGGGGGGCGCGCCGCGAAATATTTCCTCCCGCCCGCGCCGCGAAAATCGTAGAGACGCGTCTCTCCGTCGCGACCGTCCGCGCGGAGGCCTTGGCCGCCGAGGGCGCGCGGAAAGCGCGGAAAGCGTTCTTCGCTTCGCGAGAGCGTCTCTCAAAAGGCGCGGCCTTTGCCGCCGCGGAGCGAGAAAAACTGGCGAAACGGACGGAACTGGCGGAGTGGACGGGCGAAAACGCCCGCGCGCTCCAAATGGAGCGTCCTGACCCCGATGGCGCGAGTTTTCTCCGTGGCCTCCTCCTTCGGGAAAAGCGCCCGCGCGCGTCGCTATCAAGGATAACCTGAACGCGAACCCTCATGGCGCCGCGAGCGAAACCCCAAAAGATTCTTGCGAAAAACCCTCAAATCGCGGGATTTGAGCGTGGCTATAAAATTTCCGTTCGCGGGTAAGGGCGCTTAAAATAATCAAATATAGCCATCTGTTCGGCCGTTAACGGCGAAATTACGAGCCTATCGCCATATTTCGCGATTTTTACGGTATTCAGGGTAAAAATTAGCCGCTCTACGGTATAATCCTTAAAAAGTCGGTTCTCCTCCATTACTTTATAGATCCTCGAGAGCGCGATTCGCGCCAAAAATCCAATGAAATTGGATTTTTGAAATATCGCGGATTGTCCCGAGCGAGGAAGGTTTATCCCCAGCCCGCTATTGAGGCTAAAGCTAGTCTTTTCCGCCGCGTCTCTCGCTCCGTAAATCGCGTAAGCTCGCTCGGCGTCTAATTTCGCGCCGCTCAGAAATAATAGCCATCCGTTATTACGCGCTTCATTTTTGAATGATTCAGCGTTACTCGTAACATTATATCCCGTTTTAGAATCTTTTGATTTTCTAAACTTTAGATATTTTGAGATATCATCTTCAGCGATATAGGCTCGCGGATTATCTCGCGCCTCTTTGTAAATCGCGAAAAATCGTCTATAATTTCGTCGTGAAACTCAAACTCTTTCCTCTGATCCATAAAAATATAGGCTGTTAACTCTAAGCCATGAGCGAATTTTATTCTTCGAGTCGTTCCGTAGATATATCCTGAAGGCGTTTTCTTGGCGTACTTCTGGTTCATATAGATATGTTCGCAATCTTCAATTAGCGCTCGTCGCGAAGACGCCGTGGGTGGCAATCCAATAATAAAAGGTATTTTCGGGCCGTGACTTCGCAAACAATTTGAGCTTTGTTTAGTAAAAAATCCATGGCTGAGCGCAAGACTTAATTTTTTTGTTCGCGTGAAATCAAGATTGGGCGCCGCGTTAATTAATGACGCCGCGTCGTTTAGGATTCCATTATAAATTAAGGGGTATACGGGAAGGCCAGATTGTTGGCCATATAAAACGCCTGAACATATTCTCTTTAATGGCTTGACGCTCTTGAAATATTTGGGCCTTCCATACTCGTATTCGTTATTTTCAGAATACGTCGCGAACTGAGACCCGTCAAAAGCTAAATAACCATTTTCCTCAACGCGCGCTGACCACCGTTTGTAGAAGCGATGAATTTGACTTATAGAAATAGTCGCCAACATTTTTCCAATTCGCCGAGGAGATACCGCTGAGGGATTAGCGTACGTATCGTGTATTTCAGCGTAAAAATGGCAACGCGTCAGCGAGCGATTGTCGATTATTAAGAAATGTATTAAAGTTATAAGCTCCGGGTACTCTAACGGGAAAAACGCGCGTAAAATGTCTAATAAGCCAGTTTCTTGAATTACGCGCGTGAGCAAGTATGTGGGTCCATATAGCGACACGTCGTTTAGAAAGGCGAGCTCTTTTTCAATTCCAGAATTATTGGCCGTTGGAGCGGATGGGGATGGATTCGCTTTCTCTACCGAGAGCGACAATATCGCGTCGGCGGATATTTGCCCCGCTGGAACCCATACGCCACTTGGGCGTAAACAAAACAGGGAAGTTAAAGACAAATCATCCGCGGGGGCGGGAGGATGGGCGGCCTCAGAGGAGCCAGGGGATCGCGTGGCGCCATAGGAGATAGGCGGCGGGGCGGCCTCCGCGGGGCCAAGAGGCGGGGCGGCCTCCGCGGGGACAAGAGGCGTCGCGGCCTCAGCGGGGATAGGAGACGGGATTGACGTGGGTTCCGTAAGCGTTATAGAGCCGTTTCGCGAAACGCTATCCAAGCGAACGATTATTTTCTTTTTTCTCGCGAGTTCCGCTAATGAGGTTTTTAACGACGGCCCGTATTCTTTCGTCCACTCGCGATAATTGTCATTTATGATAAAGTCGCGCGTTTGAGGATCTATTCTCCCCAAACAAACGGCTTTTCTGACGGGAGTCCCCCCCTATGGGTCGATATGACGTCGCTCCGTATAAATACTCAACGCCTCTTATATTGTTAAAATTCAGGTAGGCCATCGCGAAACAATATCCTCGTAATTACGCTCCATAACAACGGGGAGATTGTCAACGCGAATTGACGTTCGCGGTTTCTTAAGTAACTTCTAATAGTCGCGGCCAAAAAATTTATCGCGCGCTTGTAGGCGATATAAACTCGCCACGCCTCCAGGATTCGCGAACCAAAGCGCGGCCCGCGCGGGAGGCTCCGCGCGCGCGAAGCCCGGACGGAAAGAGAGCGGGAAAAGATATCTTTCCTCTCGCGTCTCGCCCCTTTAAGGCGCCGTCAAGGTTAACCCAAGCGCGCGAGGGACGCGCGGGGCGCCCGACTGGCGGCGGCGCCGCCGCGCCGCTCTCCCGGAGCTTCTCTTTCAGTTCGCGTAGATACTCGAGCCCTTCTTCTCTTTTTTTTGGGTCAGTTTGCGCAGGGCCACGACCAAAAAATAGCCGCCCGCGATAACGAGGGGAAAGCCCACCGCCGCCGGCAGGAACCCGCCCGGAACCCGCGCGTAGGCGACGGAAACGATAATGGACAATATTCCCGCCTCCACGGCGGCCAGGCCCACGAGGAGGAAAAAAAAGGCTCCCCAAAGGGTTCTCCGCATGGCTCATATACCTCCCCGCGGCGCTTGGAGGGAAGGGCCCGCGGCGCGGAAATCCTTCCCTCCCCAAGTAAGGACGCCTAAGATAGGGAGCGGCGCCCCAGCGGCGCTTTCCCCCCAAAGACGCGCGCCTTCGGCCCCTAGCGCTCCCGACCGAAGAGACGGACCAGAAAGAGGAAGAGGTTAATGAAATCCAAATAGAGCTCCAAGGCCCCAATGGTGACGGCTTTGGCCTCGGTTTCCGAATCCGGGAACCCGCTCGCGCACATTACCCGCAGTTTTTGGTGATCATAGGCGGTGAGGCCCGCGAAAACCAGGACCCCGATGACGCAGATCACGAAATCCATGGCGGAACTGCCCGCGAAAATGTTGACGAGCGAGGCGAGAATGAGGCCCATGAGGCCCATCATAAGAAAACTGCCCCAAGCCTGGAGGCTCCTTTTGGTGACCATCCCGAAAATGGCCATGCCCCCGTAGATGCCAGCCGTCGAGACAAAGGCCTTGACCAGCACGTTAGTGGGATAAACGAGCAAGACCACGGAGATCGTAAATCCCAAGGCCACGGCGAAGGCGAGAAAGAGGGCCTTGATAACCCCGCTCGAAACTCGGTTCAGGAGCCCGTTGATGGCGAGAACCAAAAGGACCTGAAAAACGAGAACGGCAATCCAAGCGATCGAGGTGGAGGTCAGGAACCGGATCCAAGCGACGGAATGGGAAAGAAGATACCCCGTAAAGGCGGTCACGGCCATCGCCGCGCACATCCAGGCGTATACCTTCTGAAAGAAGGCGGCCTCCACGGAAACGGCGAGGGCTGGCGCCTCCTCGCGGCGAGGCGCGTTGAAAGACGGGGGCTGGGTAAAATCTTGCATCTTTGCTCCTTTTTGGCGAAAAACGTAAAAAATATTCAAAAACAAAGGGACGGCTGAAGAGGAAGGAACCCCCAAATTTTTCCCGGGCGACGGAAAGGGGGACGGAAGCGGGGGGAAGGCCCTCGTGGAGCTTCGCGGCCGCGAACCCCCACGGGAGTTCGCGGCCAGAGCCTACTCTCGGCACTCTAACGATGATAGTATAAGGCGCGTCGGGGCGAAACGCAACGGGCGCCCGCGGCGAGGCGGCGAGAGACGTGGCGCCGCGACGCCACGGCGGCCCCCTACTCTCGCCGCGGAAAGCGGCGGAAGCGAGGCTTTCAAGCCCCTTCCCCCCGCTAGCGGAGCGCGATTCTTGTTTTAGAGGCTTTTTTGCGCTAGGATACTAGGGTTTTAGAGAGAGGTCTCGCCGCTAATGGCTGTTATTTTGGCCCTGGACCCCGGCTTGAAGCGCGTGGGATTAGCTATTTCCGATCCCTTAGGGACCCTCGCGAGCCCTCTTTGCGCGCTGCGCCGCAAACCCCACGGGGCCTTCCTAGAGGCCCTCGAGGCCATTATCGCGGAGCGGGCCCCCACGGCCCTCGTCGTGGGCTTGCCCGCGCGCTCCGACGGTCGCCTGGGCAAAGAGGCCCAAGCCGCCCTCTCCCTGGCCTTTGAGCTCCGCGCGAAGTTCGGCCTCCCCGTGGAGACCGTCGACGAATCCTACACTACCCTGGAGGCCCGCGAAATCCTTTTCCGCAACGGGGTCCCCGACGGGCCGCGGCTTTTAGCCAAAATCGACCAGTGCGCGGCCGGCCTTATTTTGGAAAGATACCTCGCCAAGCTCCCCAATATGACCCTCCCCCTTGAATAAAGTGCCAAGATTTATTACCCCCAAAAAGATTCCTCCCAAGATTGGCGGCGGCTCTTTCCGCGCCGTGGGCCGCCTCCTCGGCTTCGTGGGCGTCCTCGTGGTTATCGGGCTCATCTACGGATTTTTGGAACTGCTCCAGTACGGCCAAAAATTTACCGCCCCGGAAACGGAAAGCCGCGAAATCCTGGTCACCATCCCCCCGGGGGCCACTTACCCGCAAATCGCCAAACTGCTCCGGGAAAACGGCGCGATCCGCGACGAGGAGGCCTTTCTCTGGGCCATCCGCCTCAACTCCCGCCTCAAGCGCCCCGTCTCCATCAAAGCGGGGGAACAGGCCCTGGACCCCTCCTTAAGCGTGTGGGAAGTTATCAAGCTGCTGGTCAAAGGCAACTTCAAATTCTATCCCTTTACCATCCCCGAGGGCCTCAACATGGCCGAAATCGCCCGCTCCGTGGAAAGGGCGGGGTTAGGGTCGGCCCAGGACTTCTGGGCCCTTTGCCACGATCGGAACTTTATTTCCTCGCTTGGGATCGGCGCCGACACCCTGGAAGGCTATCTCTTTCCCGAGACCTACAATTTTCCGAAGGGGACCCCCTTAAAAGACGTGGCCCAAGCCATGACCAAGCAGTTTTTCGAGGTCTGGGGCAAATATTCCCAAGAGGCGGCGGCCCAGGGCCTGGATCTCAACCAGGTCCTCACCATGGCCTCCATCGTCGAGAAAGAGACCGGGGCCCCCACGGAGCGACCGCTCATCGCGGCGGTTTTTTTCAACCGCCTGGAAAAAAAGATGCGCCTCCAGACCGACCCCACGGTCATCTACGGGATTCCCAATTTTAACGGCAACCTCACCCGGGCCGATCTGGCCAACCCCCACCCCTACAACACCTACGTGATTGACGGGCTGCCCCCCGGACCCATCGCCAATCCCGGGGAGGATTCCATCAAAGCCGTCCTGAACCCCGCCAAGAGCCGCTATCTCTATTTTGTCTCGAAAAATGACGGCACCCATCATTTCTCCGAGACCCTGCGGGAGCACAACCGGATGGTGGCCCAATACCAGAGAGGCGGAGGAAGTTCCTAAAAACTTGGGGCCGCGCCCCGCGCGCGCCCCACTACGCCTTCCTTCTTCGTCAAACGCGCCGCGCGGCTGGCCGCCCCCCTCGGGGGAGGCCAGCCTAACGCTTTTTTACCATTATTTCGGAAGCGAGGACCTTCCCCACGCATGAGCCCGGCAATCCTGAAGCGCTGCGTCCTCGCCGAGACGGCGCCCACCTTTCTGGTAAATATCCTCGTCTTTACCTTTATCCTGCTCATGGCGCGGATCATGACCCTCGCCAATCTCGTCATCTCCAACGGGGCGGCCACGTGGGATATCGTCTGGATCTTCGTCCTGATTCTGCCGAAGTCGCTCTCCATGTCCATCCCCATCGCCGCCCTCCTGGCGACCCTGACCACCTTCCTGCGCATGAGCGCGGACTCGGAAATCAAAGTCATCAAGGCCTCGGGGATCTCCCTGTTCCAATTGCTCCCCCCGATCCTCTGGTTCGGGCTCGCGGCCCTCGTCCTCACGGGCTTTTTCACCGTCTACCTCGCCCCCATCGCCAACCGACAGTTCCGCGCGGAACTTTTGGATCTGGCCAAAGCCCGGGCTGATCTGGCCATCCGGGAGCAAGTCTTCGTGCGCGACTTTCCGGGGCTCACCATCTACGTGGGGCAACTGCCACTGCAGGCGGATCTCATGAAAAACGTGGTCATCAACGACCGCCGCTCGCCGGGGGAAAACACCTTTATCGTGGCGGAGGAGGGCCTTCTGGACGTGGACCGGGAAGGGGGCCTCTTGCTCTTTCGGCTGCAAAACGGGGTCATCGATCGGATCTACGAGAGCAAAAACAGCGTGGACAGCATCTTCTTCGACACCTACGAGCTAAAAATCTTTCCCGGCGCCGAGTTTGAGAACGAGGAAAACAGTCTGGTCCTGGGCCGCGCGGAACTGCCGGGCGGCGAGCTCTTGGCGGAGGCCGCGCGCGCCCGCGCCGTCGGCTTCCCCGGCTGGATGGACTACGTCATGGAATACCACCGCCGCCTCTCCTTTCCGGTGGCGGCCTTTCTGATGGCCGTCATCGGCGCGCCCTTGGGCGCGAGCTTCCGGACCCGGGGCCGCAACTTCGGGCTCGTGGTGGGGCTTTTGGTCTTTCTCCTGTATTACTCGGCGTACTCTCTGGGGCTCTCCCTGGGGGGCGGGGGCTACGTTCCCCCGGGGCCGGCCATCTGGGCGGCGGACGTTCTGGCGCTCGCCATGGCCCTCTTTCTTCTGAAAGGGCTCAATAGGTCCGCGCCCATTGATTTGGGGGCCTCCTTCCGGAGGCTGCGGGCCCGCTTCTACGCCAAAAACGGCCCCAAATTCCGGGCGGAGGCTTAAGGGCCGTGAGCGTCATCACTAGATACCTTTCCAGCCTCTTTCTCAGGCATTTTTGCCTGTGCCTGGCGGGGTTCCTCTCTCTTTACCTAGTGGTGGACCTCATCGAGAAGATCTCGGATTTTCTGGGGCGCGACGTGCCCGTCCGGATCATCGTCGCCTATTTCGCCGCGCAGATCCCCAACGTCATGATCTTCGTCATCCCCGTGGGAGCCCTTTCCGCCCTTTTGATAACTTTGGCGATCCTGGCCCGCAATTCCGAGATCGTCGCCCTCAAGGGGAGCGGGGTCAGCCTCTGGCGCCTTTCCCAGCCCTTTCTGGCGGCGGGAATCCTCCTCTCCCTGGCCGTTTTCTGCCTGGAAAATTTCGTGACGCCCCACACCTCGATCGCGGCCAACGAAATCTGGGAAGGTTTGGTGCGCAACCGCCGCCCGGAAAACGCGAGCGTGACGGTGGAGGACGTCTGGACCCGGGAGACGCGCCTTTTGGAGCACCTGGGGAGTTACGACGAGCGAACCGGGGAGGCTTCCCAGGTCACCTTGCTGCTCTTTGACGAGAACCTCAATCTCTCCGAAAGAATCGAGGCGGCCGGAGCCATCTTTGGCCCGGACGGGGTCCTCCTGCGGGACGCTTCTATCAAACGCTACCGCGGCCTTTCCGGGGAAACGGCCAAAAGTTTCGACTTTCAGCGGGCGAAAACCCACTTCCTGCCGGATTTCCCGCCCCCACCGCCGGGCCTGGGCCGCCAGGGGGAGACCCCGTCCGAAGAGCTTTCGGTGGGGGCCCTCCAGGAGAACATTAGGCTCCTGCGGGCCGAGGGCTTTTACCCCTTAAGGCAGATGGTGGATCTGCATTTTAAGTTTTCCCGCGCCTTTATCTCTTTTACGATGTTGGTCGTGGGCCTTTCCATCGGCCTGTGGCGGGAAAAAGGCGGCAGCGTGGCCATGGGCCTGGTCCCCGGGCTCGCCCTTTCCTTTCTTTACCTCGTGAGTCTGGAACTCTCGCGCGCCGTAGGTTACGCGGGCCTCCTCCCGCCCCTCCTGGCGGCCTGGCTCCCGAACGCCTTTTTCCTCCTCTTAGGGGTCTATCTGCTCTCCTACGTGCGGCAGTAAGCCCTTAAGTTCTCCTCAATCCTTCCCCAAGAGGCGAGACCGGAAAACCAGGCTCAAGCCGCCGACTTCCAAGACAGGCGCGCTCTCGCCCTGGCCGCCGACCGCCTTCGGCCTTCCTCGCGAATATGGCTCTTCGCGGAAACGCGCGCGCCGGTCAAGCCGGCTGTCACCGCGGACATGGGCGCCGCCTTCCAGAAGGCCGCGCGGGACAATCTCCTCTGGGCCGCCACCGTCTTCGACCGCTTCCAAGCGGTCAAGCTCATGAACGACAGGGTCGACCAGCTGAGAAGGAATGTTTTCAACATCGCCACCGCCGAACGGAAAAATATCATCAAGGGGAACGCCACCTCCTTTGATAGAATCAGGCGAACCTCGACAACGCCCACCACAAGGGGGAGAGGCTCCAACGGCGGCTAGACATGAACGCGCGCCCTTGACGATGGCGCGAACCCTCGCGAGGCGCTCCGAGGGCATTTTGAACTACTCCCGACGCTGTATCGCGACAGCCAACCTCGAAGGGATCTACGCTAAGATCAAGGCGATGATCCGTAGGGCGTACGGCATCCGTCCGGAACCTGGACAATTTCACGCGCCTGATTCTGGCGATCAAGGAGCACAACCCCATCAAGCTCCTGTCGCCCGGCTAGGCGGACGGGCGACCGTATCCGCCCAGGCGATGACAGGGCAATCCAGCGCGGACGAGCGCTCCCCAGGAACGTTTCCGGCAAAACGCGCGTTCCTGGGAAACTCTCTGACGGAGCCCATACGGAACTCTCGAGTTCAGAGAGCCTGATTCTTCGATGGACTCGCGCGTCGCCATTGCCCCAAAAATCCGTGATGGCGGTTACGGTTTACCCGTGACGCCATAGGACTCGCTCGCCAATCACGATCTCGGCGAGGAGCGACGCAAATCGTCATAGCGGCGAGCGCGCGGTTTCCGTGAGGAAGCCAGTTTTCCAATGAGTATCTCGCGACCGCTGTTTACGCTCGGCGCTTTCGCTGAACTCCTTCTTGGGCAAGGTCCGCTCAACTTTCCCAAAACGCGCCGCGACATACTATAGACTGATGAACGTTCCGAAGACCACGCGTCGCCGGAACCAGAAACGGTTGTAACCCGCAAGGCCGAGAATCCGTGAGGAGCCATCCGCGCCGTGACGACAGGGGAAAAAACGCTGTCTTTGAAGTGGTCTCTCGCCGAATTCAGAGTCTAGCGCTCGACGCTTTGGAAGAGCGAAAGGATCTTCGGGGTTTGGCGCGACCTTCTAAAGGATCGTTGAAGCAATAGGCGCGACCGTCTGAAAGGATCCAGGAAACAATCTCCATCGCCCTTCGCGCTCCCCCGTACTCGCTCGTGGCTCTTTCTAAGCTCTTGAAAACTTTCCCGCCCTTCCGCGCGGCGCGGGGTCGCGCTCGCCATGGCCCTTTGGAAGCCTTGGAGGCGCGGTCGGCGCTGTTTCCAGAAGCCTTCAGGGACGCTCGCCAAAGCCAGCGGAAGGCTCCGAGGGGCGTTCGCCTAGGCCATATCTTGTGGACTTTGGCAAAATTCGCCGAGGCGGGAAATCCTACTATATCCTCGATAAAAGGTTGAAGAAACTTCTGGCGAGCGAAAAGGGGGGCATTGGGAATGGTCTAGCCTACGAAAGCCATAGACAGCTCGCTTTCCTGAGATATGGCTTGAACTTGTGACTTTTCCCCCCGGTCGGCCGGCTTGACCGGCGCGCGCGTTTACTCGAAGAGCCATTTAATTGGCCATCATTGGTGGCGCTATAGAGACTCTCGCGAAATTTGAAAAATTTGCCTTGGCGCGCGCTTTGGGGTAACATCAAAAATGGGCGCGATGTTGGCCAAAATGGGCCATGGATCGACGCGCGCGCGTGAACGCGAAAAATCCGCGGGACTACTTTGGGGAGGCTATGAGATTCTTCAACACTACCGGGCCATGCGTGCCAACCGAGCATTACGCGCTTCCGTCGCTACCTCGCTTGGGCGGCGTGGACGAGCTAATCGACAAAAAACTTTTTTTTGTCCTCCACGCCCCGCGCCAGTCTGGGAAGACCACTTATTTGAACGCTCTGACCCGCGCGATAAACTCTGGAGGCCAATTCTTCGCCCTTAACTGTTCCTTATCCTCTCTGAGGGGAATCCACGACGCCAATGAGGCTATGGAGGAGGTCGTCGACCAAATCAGCGTCGCCCTCAAGTATTCCGAGGTGGACCCGCTCAAGAAGCTCGCCTTCGCCTTCGACTCCGAGCCCTACATGGCCAAGGCCGGCCTCAAGGTGCGGCGCGTACTAAGCGATCTTTGCCAGGCTCTTGACCGGGAACTGGTCGTCTTCTTCGACGAGGCGGATTGTCTCCATGACGCCCCCCTGATAAGGTTTCTCACCCAGATCAGGGACGGGTATCTCTATAGGCACAGTCCATCAGGCGACAGGTTCCCAAGGTCCATTGCCTTGGTGGGCATGCGGGACATAAGGGATTATATGTCGAGGGTCCGGCCGGACGAAATGTCTATCGGCGCGGCGAGCCCCTTCAACGTGAAGAAGGAATCCCTTACCTTGGCTAATTTCACCAAGGAGGAAATCAGCGCCCTCTATGGCCAGCATACGGCGGAGACGGGACAGGCCTTCGCGCCCGCGGCTATCGACCG